>VBOL01000223.1 GCA_005887945.1 Nitrospirota bacterium | reverse complement strand
GGTGGAAGGTCTCTTCGAGCCGAACGTCGGCTGTCGCCAGAACTTCGGCACCACGCACAGTGAGGCCATTTAGCCCGCATTATTCATGAGCGCTTCTGCTGCAATTGCCGATCCGCTGCTACGACGAGCCTTCGGCCAGCGGGCTCGCCCCTCGGACCCTCACTGTACTGCACGAGTACGCATCGAGTCCTCACGGCTCCGCGCGCCGGTCTCGCAACGCGGCTCAGCGATTTCGCAACGAACCGTCATGAATAATGCGGGCTAGCTGCGACGCGCATTCCGCGTGGCATCCATCAGTAAACAGACATCTTCCCTACCTGAACCGTCTGTCCCTGATCATTCCACGGTGAAGCCGTAGTAGGCTGCGGAAAAGCGATTTTGGCAGGCCAAAGCTTCGACGGTCCGTACGTGTGGCACAAACCCGGTCTGTCTGGTTATCTGGTCTGTCTGGTCTATCTGGTTAATCTCATGCAACCAAACAAACCAGACAGACCGAACAGACCAAATGAACAAGCCAGGCCGGCTGACGTTTTCAGCATCCTGTTAGAAAGATTGCTGCGTGCTGTCCAAGGCGCGGGCGTTGCGTTCGTTTACGAAGAAGTGGACGGACATCGGCGTCATGTGCGATGCGTCGAGAAAAAACGCGTGTGTGTCGAGCGGGGTGTCCATCTACGTATTGCGTACATGCGTCATTCGGACAGGATGCACGCGTCATGGCCGGGCCTCATCCCACTACCACGCCGCGGCAGGTGGCGATCCTCTTCATTCTCATTACCGTCAAGCTCGACGTGCTGATGTTAGTCAATCGTAAAGCGCACCGTCCTCATAAGAGAGGCGGCTTGTTCGTCCATCTGCTTGCCTGGCCCCATCGGCAAGGCGTAAGATCGGCCCTCCTCCCTCACCAACATTGATAGGAGGTGCTATGGCCGTACGTATGGTGAAGGAGCAAGCGACCATGCATCTGACGGTGACGCAAGACCGACAGTTCATCAAGGTCGTTTCCCTGTCCAATATTCTGCGGTATTATTCCGGCGTCGTCTCACAACACGTCGCTCGTTGCTCGTGAATCGTGAGCGAGACAAGCAAGACGAGCGCGACAGGCGCGACTCGCGAAGATGAAACTTCTGACCCATCCCGCTTTTCTCGCATGACTCGCAAGTCTCGCTCGAATAACGAGCTACGCTTCACGAGAGACGGCCCTGTGCGAAACGCAAGGGGAAGGATGCGATGCAACCCAAGCAGCGGGTCATCGAGCACATTCGGCAGGCCTTCTGCGAAACCGAGCGTCCCGATGACGCCTTTCTGCAGGGAAGCCGCGAGGGTTGTGAGCCGGGTGAGTCGGTCGCGCCGTTCATCGGCGTCGCCGATTGGTCACAACTGGACCCTGCGATTCTTGACGCCAGCTACAACGCGCTCAGTTTCTTTTCCGAAGGGGGCTTCCGATATTTCCTTCCTGCCTACCTGATCGCCGACCTCCAAGACCGGCTGCAGACTGCCGATCCGGTGTTCCACCTCACGAACGGCTTTTCCGGCAAGGTTGTTATGCTTCCCGCTGGGCAACGGATTTATGAGAAGACTATCGGCAAATCGGCGTTCTTCAATCCACGCCGATACGGTGCCATGACCTGGTACGATTATGCTCGTTGCCAGCTCTCCGTCTTCACGAGGGAGGAAGCCGGTGCCATTGTGGCGTATCTGGAATACAAATGGGACGCGGATCCTCGGGGACTCAATGCGGAGGAAATCAATGCCGCACTCGACACCTTCTGGCGGGACCGAGCCGCGAACGGACCAACG
>VBOL01000221.1 GCA_005887945.1 Nitrospirota bacterium | reverse complement strand
ACAGGCGAGGGTTGATCTGGTTCATCTGGTCTATCTGGTCTGTCTGGTCTGTGTGGTTCAACCGAATAAACGAGATAACCAAACAAACAAGACCAACCATCTAGCCTCCTGTTCCCTTGAGCAATCGCATGGTAGGATAAAACTAGTTGCTACCAAAAAGGATGCCTATGAACGATCACGACTTCCATCGTCGAGAATCCTCTCGGAAGACACCAGGTCTGTGGCCACAGCTCCTTATCGGAGCAATCGGAATAGGGACGGTGTTGGCCAGGCTGCCGGCCCAGGCGAGCGAGTCGCAGACACTGTGGGAATGTTCGAGTTATACCGGCGACGCCCACACCCGTTGTTTGGAGGCCTTCGCCGAGTCGCAACGCGACCAGATCGCGACACTCCAAGGAAAGTTGCAAGCTCAACAAGAGGCCGTCAATCTCTTAAAAGATCAGCTCGACCGTCAGGCATCCACGAGTGCCCATCTTCAACGTCAGCTGGCACAACCATCCGCCGTCGTGCAAGCGGTCCCTCCCCTCTACGCCTATCCCGCTGTGGGACTTGGCCTCTATTTGGGTCGCCCTTGGATCTACGGGCCGCCATATTATTACCGCCCGTACGTTTACGGCCCACGCTACTATGGACCACGCCACCGTGGCCACCGTTGGTAACGAGGTCTTACCCCGCATTATTCATGAACACTTCTGCTGCGATCACCGATCCGCTCCCCTGTGGCTAGGCACAATTGTCTTGAGCCCCACCGCGATATCGCATACCCTACACAAGTTCCAAGCCATGTGATATCAAGTCCGTTGTAGTCACACATAAAGAATAAAGAAAGGACAGCTCATGCGCTTGATTATCTCCTGTTTGGTGACCGTGCTCTGCCTTGGGACCACTGCGGCATTCGCTGCAGCCCCAGAGCCCACGACCGATGAACAAAAAACCCTCTATGCCTTGGGATTAGCCATCAGCCAATCGCTCGGCACCTTCAGCCTGAGCGAGTCTGAACTTGATCTCGTGAAGTCCGGCATCACCGATGGGGTCTTCAAAAAAGCTCCCAAAGTAGACCTCCAGACATTCGGCCCGAAGATTCAACAACTGCAACAGGCCCGCGCCTCGGTCGTCGCAGAAGCTGAGAAGAAAACGGGGGCCGCGTTCCTCGCGAAAGCCGCGGCAGAATCCGGCGCCAAGAAAACAGAGTCCGGCGCGATCCTCACGACCATCAAGGAAGGGAACGGCGCGACCCCGAAAGTCACGGATACGGTGAAGGTGCACTATCACGGAACCCTGACCGACGGAACAGTGTTCGATAGTTCCGTCAAGCGGGGCGAGCCGGCCACGTTCGGATTGAATCAAGTGATCAAGTGTTGGACGGAAGGGGTACAACAGATGAAAGTCGGCAGCAAGAGCAAATTGGTCTGTCCGTCGAATCTCGCCTATGGCGACAAAGGCGCGCCTCCCACGATCAAGCCCGGCGCAACGTTAGTGTTTGAGGTAGAACTCCTTGAGATCGTGACAAAGTAGTCCTCACGAGGTCGAGCGGGAGAGTGTCCCGCTCGACCTCGCTCGGCCACTCATTCAACGGAAGGTGTGCCTGGTCGCTCGATGAGGGGAACTCTCCTCTGAGACAAGCCCGAGCAGGCAAATTTGTCTTGATCCCCATCCTCAACATCGCATAACGTATACAGCTTCAGGCCTTGTAATATCGGGTCCGTTGTAGTCACACATAAAGAAAGGACCGCTCATGCGCTTCGTTGTCTCCTGTTTGGTGACCCTGCTGCTCTGCCTCGGAACCACTGCGGCATTCGCTGCGGCCCCAGAACCCACGACCGATGAACAAAAAACCCTCTATGCCTTGGGATTAGCCATCAACCAATCCCTCGGAAACTTCACCTTGAGCGAGCCTGAATTTGAGCTCGTGAAGTCCGGCATCACCGACGGGTTCTTTAAACGGCCCAAAGTGGACCTCCAGACGTTCGGCCTGAAGATTTCAGAACTGCAACAGGCCCGCGCCTCGGTCGTCGCAGAAGCGGAGAAGAAAGTGGGGGCCGCGTTCCTCGCGAAAGCCGCGGCGGAATCCGGCGCCAAGAAAACCGAGTCCGGCGCGATCCTCACGACCATCAAGGAAGGGAACGGCGCGACCCCAAAAGTCATGGATACGGTGAAGATGCACTATCTCGGAACCCTGATCGACGGAACAGTGTTCGATCGTTCCGCCAAGCAGGGCGAGCCGGCCACAATCCGAGTGAATGAAATGAGCAAGTGTTGGATGGAAGGAATGCAGCAGATGAAAGTCGGCAGCAAGAGCAAGTTGGTCTGCCCATCGAGTCTCGCCTATCGCGACAAAGGCCTGCCCCCCCTGATCAAGCCCGGCGCGACGTTAGTGTTCGAGATCGAACTCCTCGAGATCATCGCTGCCAAGTAGTTCTGCGCTGTAGTCGCAGCAAGGTCGAGCGGAACAGTATCCCGCTTAACCTAGGAGCCTGTCCGGGGAAGCAATACTCTTTACTATCTGGAAATAAAACTGTTGTCACGCGCCTCTCCCCACCCATGCGCATAGAAAACTACATCGGAAACATCGGAACGTCTGCGCTATATTATGGACGTTCTTTACTCGATCCATAGCTCCTTGCGCCGCCCTTTGATTCGTCTTTTCGTCCTTCGTGCCGGACTGCTGACTAGGAAGGCACCGATTGGGACGATGTGGGTCTGGCAAAAGTCCTGTCGATCCGGGAGCCTGAACTCATATTCCGGCGCTATTAGTTCTTTGCCAGCTTTCGCCAGCATTTGAACTTCGATAGATTATACCCACTTCATTAGAAGCAGTAAGTTCTTGGGAATTTTCAGGATTGATGGCAATAGTAGTAATCTTGATACCATTAAGACCGTCGAGTTTTTTCCAATTTTTTCCAGCGTCGATTGTTTTCCAAGCCCCAGCTTGTGTGCCTGCATACATAACAGTTAAATCTTTATGAAGAGTAGCGAGCGTATAAACTGTTGTGTTGTCAAAAACATTCGTTGTCTTTGACCAGCCGCAGAAACAACTGAAAGATTGGAAAACGCCATCAGACGTTCCCGCCAAAAGGACACCCCAATTATCCCAACCCATAGATTTATCCATCGAAGTTTGTACTGCCATGTATACAAACGATCTTACGCCGGGGTTTTCGGGGCCGTCATCCATACGCTTCCAAGAAACGCCACCGTCTTTACTTTTGAACACACCATTACCAACAGAGTAAGCAAAAAGTAAATCAGGACTACGTTGACTAATCGCCAAACCATGAATATCTGTACCCTTTATCCCATCATCAGAACGCATCCAGGTAATACCACCATCAATACTTTTTATGACGCCTAGATCATGGCCGCCTGCAAAAATTATTTTCCGATTTCGAGGGTCAACCACAAGACTCATCCAATCATCAGCATTGACGCTTCCTTTCACCGAAACTTTTTGCCAGTTTTTGCCTTTGTCTACACTCTTGAATAGCCCGCCATGTGTCCCTAAAAGTAAATTGCCTTCGGGGTCGTAGGTAATAGCATGGACATGTTGAGCTCCGGGTATCACAGAATTACTAGAACCGCCCTCATCACTATGAGACATAACGGTTTTCTTAGCCGAAGTATCTGCCTGAGTGTTAGTAGATGTATTACTCACGCCCAAGAAATAGCCAACGACTATGGCACCAATAATAAAAACCGGAATTAATAGTTTCTTATTCATAAAGTGGCTCTCCGCAGATTGGAGGGGGGTAAATGAGTGAGCTTCCCTCTGTTTTTCGTCTTCCATC
>VBOL01000220.1 GCA_005887945.1 Nitrospirota bacterium | reverse complement strand
CCGGCGTCATCGAGTCCAAACCATGTGAGAAACCAAAGATGCGCTGATACACGACCTCTGCTCCCACCACCGCCAACATCGTAAACCAGCCGATCTTGAGGGGCCGCGAATCGTACCATAGCGACATGTCATACCCGCGGTCGCTACCGCCGAACGTTGTACTCGCCATACTCTGACCTCCTTTTACGTAATTGAGAACCACCCCACGTGCTCGACTATGGACTCTCCGGTATGTGTGCTGCCGTAAAATCCTAACTCCCTTTAACGTATGTGTCAACACAATCGTGGAACAAAAATATCCCATATATTATATGAACTTAGCTCGTGCCAGATTCCGCGCAGACTCTGGCGAGGAATGAAGCTCGCCGTTTCACCGATTGCCCCTTGGGCCCAGACGCTCACAGCCTACCTCGTCGTGAAGAACGCCGGCGACGCGATAACATCAAGAGGGGAAAGTACGCCCGAGTGGAGGCAACGATTCAGAAAGACAATATAATTGAGTTTAACACACATTATGTCCGGCGATTGACCCTCTGCTCGAATGATCAGAATGATCAGATGGTGAACCTCGCGCGCCCGATCACCATTGTCACAAATGGAAGCGTCACCTACGAAGGGATTATCCAGCCGACTGTCCGGACCCTCTTTCCAGCAGGCTGCGGAAAAACAATTTTGGCACGCTAGAACTTCGATAGTCCGCACATCTTGGACAAGCCCGGTCTGTCTGGTTGATCTGGTTTGTTTTGTTTATCTGGTTCATCTGGTTTGTCTGGTTCAACCAAATAAACAAGACAAACCAAACAAACCAATTAAACGAGACAGACCAGACAGACCTAACAGACTAAATGAACGAGACAGGCTGGCGGACTTTTTCAGCATCCTGCTAGAGGCTGCTTCAGGTAGGACCCGAGAACCCTGTAGCCAGCTTCTCTGACTATGAACGTTCCTGCCGGGAAACAATGAGGAGAAAGGCCGCGGACTGTGTGTCTCAGGAGAGGGGTATGATGCGCCGAAGCTGCTTGGCAAAAATATAGCGGTTCAAGGCTCCCCACATCGGGATAGGCAACCCTGCTTCGCGCAAGCCCTTCGCCGTATAGTGATGGCAATGATGGAATAGATGATATGACGGTAGGGCAACACAAAACCGACTGTTGCCGACAATGCCCACCGGCTCTTCCGATGCGATGGTCGCTCGGAGATAAGACCGCAGGCTCCGATACCCAACTTCACTGATCTGAAACCTGAAGGCTTCAACCGGAGGCTTCTGTGTCCGCTCGGCCCAGATCGATTCATGAATCCCGACTTCGACGACGCCTTCCGTCGGCCACAAGAGCGCACGGAGCACCCCCGTAAAGCCTTGACGCTTCTCCAAATACCACGCGCGCTCTGCATAGCCCCATTCTTCATAGACACGCCGCTCTCCTGGCGCACCATCCGCCCCGGTGACACCGTGGTCGCCTCTGACCTGAAACACCGGCGCTTCGACAGGCAACGCAATCATTGAATGCGCCGCATCGAGTGACACGACAATTGGAATAGACACGTTTCTCTCCTCGGGTCAGGTCGTGCACTCCTACGCAATGCCTGTCGAGTGTTCGGAGGCGTCCTGCCAATGGCAATGGAAGAGGATGCGGGAAGAGGCTACTGCTATGCCAGGAGAGAGTCAACCTTAAAACACGGGCTTTGTGAGGGCAGCTTTTTCACTCACCCACCCACTGGCACGCCGAGACGTACCATAATTAGCCCAGGCGAGGGCCTTCCGATTTTCCCCACTTTGCCCTAAGGGGAGCAGCCAGACTGTCCTTCACTGCGCGCATCGAGGGAGCACATTCTGATCGTGCGGCCACGGCGAGCAAGAAGGATGGTCTGGCTGTTCCCCTTCCCCCTTCCTTCCAAGCTTGCTCGTTTTCTTCTACGGGGGCCGCTTGGTTTGGTTCCCAACTGCGCACGTCGAACGACCACTACGATAGTCCCTCCAAGCTCGCTCGTTTCTCTCTTTCGGGGAACTGCCTGGTTGGTTCCCACTGCGCGCGTCCAACGAGGGCCTTCCGCGGCCGCGCGTTGCACGAGCACAGGACACTGACCAGGCAGTCCCCCTCTTATTAGGTTTCCATCATTTCCAATCGCGCATCGAATTCATGCCCGCAGGCCGTGCAACGGATGCAATCCGATTCGACCGTAAATTCGTCTGATCTGATTCCCATGCCACCGCAATCCGGGCAGCGCGCGAGGTGGACCCTCTGATCGTCTACGGTTTCGTATTGCGTGCCACGGAGACAATACACCGGCTTCTCATCAAGCAGCCACGGATTCCCCGCGTTGTCGAGCACCGGCAACGTCAAATAATGATGATTCACGTAGTCTTCAAGTTCCTGCCGACTGGCGAACCCGTCCCTAATCAGCTTTCCCCCCACCACCTCATAGAGCCTGTTCTCCTTCACGATCGCCTTGGTTGGTCCCATCTCTGACCTCCCGTTCTGATATGAGTGAATGGTTTATAGTCGATGGCTGCGAGATTGGAACCCAGGCTCCTTCGAACCATCAGCAATGCGCCAACTGCTCTTTCCCGCTATGCGCCATACGCTATTTGCTCCGCAGACCACGCTTTACGAACGAGGCGCGACGTGTTGCTATGCGACGCCCGAGTAGTACCGCAGAATATTCGAGACGGATATCACGCCGATGATCTGTCCATCTTGCGTCACAGCCAGATGCCGGGTGGCCTGCTCCTTCATCATGCGCACGGCGTCGATAATCGGCCGACTACCTTCAATGGCCGCCACCGGCGACCGCATGCAGGTTTTGACAACGGTGGTATTGGGGTCTAGCCCATTGGCCACCACCTCGCGGGCCAGGACCGAGTCGGTCATGACACCGACGTACGATTGGCTGTTTGTAACGAGTAGGGACCCCAGCTTCCATTGCTGCATCAGCTGCCCGGCCTTTCGCAGACTGGCGTCCTGCGACACGCTCCGGACCTCGGTGGACATGTGCTCGGCGATCTGCGGACCGATGAGCGTGCGCCCGATCTTAGCTTTCTTCGGCTCGGCAGACCGGCGCGCTTCCAATTCCGACACGCAGCTCTCCAACACGCGGCCGCGCTGCAACAGGCTTTGCCGATCGCTATCCATGCCTGTGCCTTCCGGCGCCTCGTCCGTCATGTTGACCAGTCCTGCCGCTTCGCCCAGCTCAGCATACTCATAGGCGTGCAGCAAGTTAGACGCTTGCCCGAGCAGATTTTCGATGAGTCGTTCGGTTTCCAGGTCGAATTCTTCCAGACTGCGCGTCGGCTTGCCCTTGCCCAGGAACGGGCCGAATTCGGTGAGCTGTTTCCGCATCCGTTCGATGCTTCGGTCAAGAGACACTCGTGATTTCGAGGGAGTGGTGCGGACAGCCATAGCACCTCCTGTCAATATAGGTGAGCGGGGACGGGCCGAATCTTACCCCTACTGGATCAGCAAGGGCAAGTGGCCGGCAGAAGGAACTGCGTTCCGAGAGGGAAGATTGACTGTCAGTCGCGGTGGGATGCTGGCCCGCATTATTCACGAGGGTTCGTCGCCAGATCACATAGAAACCCGGCGAGGGGTACGAGGCGAGAGAAAAGACATTCGCTCTGGTCACCCCCTAGCCTCTACCCCCGTGCCGCTCGCCCGAACATTGGCGAATGCAGCAGAAGCGCTCATGAATAGTGCCGGTTAGGTCAGCGGAGAAATAGGAACCAGAGGTACAACGTGCTCATGAGTACCGACCCCAACATGACGGGAAACCCAAACTTGAAGAACTGCCAGAATGAGATGGGATAGCCGGCTTTGCGCGCGATATCCACAATTACGACGTTCGCGCTCGCGCCGATGATCGTGCCGTTCCCCCCCAGACAAGCTCCGAGCGCCAGCGCCCACCACAGCGGAATGATGTCTGGCTGATGCACCAAGCTGGCATAATCCGAAATCTCAGGGTGAAGGGACCTGGCGAGGTCCACAATCAACGGATTCATGGCTGCGACGTAGGGAATGTTATCCACCGCGGCTGATAACATTGCCGACCCCCAGAGCACCGCCATTGTGGATCCGGCAAGATTCCCCCGCGTCACCGAAACCAACTGATCTGCCAGGTAGCGAATCACGCCGACCTTAACCAATCCACCGACCAGTATAAACAACCCGATAAAAAAGAAGATGGTTTTCCACTCGACATCGGTGAGAAACGACAACTCCGCTGCATCCTCCGGCTTCCGTCTCGCATGACCGATCAGCATGAACATGCTCGCGCCAAGGAGGGCGATCGTGGCCGGCTCAAGATGAATGAGCGAATGCGTACAGAACCCGACGTTGACGATCCCGAGCAGCCAGAGACAGCGGTGCAAGAACGGTCGATCTGAAACGGCCTCCCGTGAATTCAATGCCAGAACCGCCGTTCGGAGATGCGGCGCCACGGTCATTGTTCGCCCAACGATGACCCAAAGCGCAGCCACGAACACGGCCATGATCAACACCGCGATGGGACCCAAGACCACCAGAAAATCGAGATAGCCCAATTCAGCCTTACTGGCGATCATGATATTGGGCGGATCACCAACCAGCGTC
>VBOL01000029.1 GCA_005887945.1 Nitrospirota bacterium | reverse complement strand
GAAACGAACCAATGGGCCGATTCGGATCTTTGATGCCGGAGCGCGCGCGGAGGACCGCATCTGCGACGGCCTGCACCGCTTCATCCTGTCCAACTACTCGCTGATGGAGCAGCTCTCCCAGCTTTAAGAGTTTCTCCGTTTCACCTTCGACCAGCCGGGAGACGGGGATTCCTGTCCAGCGACTCACGATGGCCGCGATGTCATCTTCATCGACCTCTTCTTTGAGTAACCGGCTTTTGCCCTGTTTCTTGCCAAGCTGTTCCTGTTCCAACGCCAGTTCCCGCTCAAGGCGAGGCAACTCTCCGTATCGCAGTTCGGCCACGCGATTCAGATCGTAGGCCCGTTCCGCACGTTCCATCGCATGTTTCACCTCTTCCATCGCTTCGCGAGTCTTGCGCAGCCGCGACACCGAGGCCTTCTCAGAGTCCCAGCGCGTCTTGAGCGCTTGTAGCTCTCCGTGCTTTTCACCCAGCTCTTGCTCAAGCGTCGCCAGCCGCGCCTGGCTGGCCTGATCTTTTTCTTTCCGCAAGGCCTCCCGCTCGATCTCCAACTGCATCACCTTGCGCGAGACCTCATCGAGTTCCACCGGTAAACTATCGATTTCCGTACGTAGGCGGGCTGCCGATTCATCGACCAAATCGATGGCTTTGTCCGGGAGAAAGCGATCGGCGATATACCGATTTGAGAGTTTCGCTGCAGCGACCAGCGCGGCGTCTTTGATGCGCACGCCATGGTGCACTTCGTAGCGCTCCTTCAGTCCGCGCAGAATCGAGATGGTATCCTCCACCGTCGGCTGATCGACCAGCACCGTTTGGAACCGTCGTTCCAACGCGGCATCCTTCTCAATATGCTTCCGATACTCATCCAGCGTCGTCGCGCCGATCAAGTGCAATTCGCCGCGGGCCAGCATGGGCTTGAGCAGATTGGCGGCATCCATGGCCCCTTCCGCCGCGCCCGCTCCCACGACCGTATGCAGCTCATCGATGAAGAGCAAGACTTGTCCCTCTGACGCCTGCACCTCTTTGAGGACCGCCTTCAATCGCTCTTCGAACTCGCCGCGAAACTTTGCGCCAGCCACCAACGATCCCATGTCGAGGGTGATGACGCGCTTGTTCTTGAGTCCTTCAGGAACATCTCCTTTAATAATGCGAGAGGCTAGCCCTTCAACAATGGCGGTTTTTCCGACACCGGGTTCGCCGATGAGCACCGGGTTGTTCTTGGTTCGTCGTGAGAGAATTTGTACGACGCGACGAATTTCCTCATCGCGCCCAATGACGGGATCCAATTTCCCTTGCCCGGCCAGGCGGGTGAGGTCACGGCCATATTTCTCCAAAGACTGGTAGGTGCCTTCCGGGTCCTGGCTCGTGACACGTTGAGACCCTCGTATTTGTTGTAGCGCGCCCAAGAGCCGTTCCTTCGTCAGTCCGAGTTTCTTGAAGACACCTCCTTCTTGGACCATGGCGAGGATGACATGTTCGACGCTGAGATAGTCGTCTTTCAAAGCCCGTTGTTCGTCTTCGGCTTTGGCCAAGACATGGCTGAGCCGGGAGGCGACGTGGAGCTGTCCGGGGCTTGCCCCGGCGCCCTGTACTTGAGGCAGCTTCATGAGTGATTGCTCCGCCGCCTGGCGAACGGAGGGCACCGACAATCCTGCCTGTTCGAGGAGAGAGGAGGCGAGACCTCCATCCTGTTCCACGAACGCAAGTAAGAGGTGCTCCACATCTATCCCCTGATGGCTCCGCCTTGTGGCATGAGACGACGCGGTCTGGAGCGCCTCTTGTAGCTTAATCGTCATACGGTTCATGTCCATTGGATCACTCCTCTCCGCTCATCCGTGTGAACTGTTCCCATTCACATAATCATAGGATATGGGAAGTCAACCTCTTGCGAGGGTCCATTGGCTTGACCCGACAAGCTCCCTCAGACTATTGTCTTTCATGTCACGCATTCTGACCGAAACACTCGCACTCTATCGAAACGCCTTCCACAAAACTGGACAGTCCCTTGCCCGCGGCTGGATGACCATGGTGGCCGTGGTGGGATTTGGATTCCTGTTGGTCCTCGCCACCCAGATTGCATCGCCGCTCGGCATGGCCGGAGGCTTTCTGCTTGGTGCGGTGAATGCACTCCTGGTTGGCGCTACCCTGAGTCTGATCGAGCAATCGATTAGCCATGCAAGGGCACTCACCTTCCACGATATTCTTGGCAGCGTCGGTCACTACTTTTGGGATGTCATCGGCATTGGGTTCATCTTATGGCTGCCGCTTATGGCTCTCGACCTGAGTACGCAGACGAACCCGTTTGGGCAACTTCTATCGTACGCAACCTTTCTGCTCCTCTTTCTCTTGCTGAACCCTGCACCGGAAATTATTTATCAAGTTCGGCATGATTCCCCGCTCGACGTGTTCAAGACCTCGTACGAGTTCGTCCTTGAGAATTGGATTGAATGGTTTCTTCCGTTTGCGGTGATCCTGACCCCCATCGTCCTCTCCCCCATGGGACTGCGATCATTTTTCTCCCTCTCCAGTCGAGCGGGGAGGGGAGCAGGTTTGGATTTTTCCCAGCTCCTCGTGCTGCCTTTCACGATCCTCGGAGGTTGGCTGGACTACGCGGGTATCCCTCCTTCAATCAGCTGGTATCTCGGGCTCCTCTTCACACCACCGCTGGCCGTGGCCATGTTATTGTTTCGTGGCCATCTCTTTGCATCGTTACATGGGGTGTCACGGCGCCAACGCCGATTTGTCTCGCCATTTAAATAGGGACGAGTACGGTGGCGGAAAAGAAGAGTTTCCGCCTTTCTTGAATGGAAGCCGCTCAAACCTTCCTGGCCCCTGAGGCCTCCACAAGGGCTGATGATACACGAGATAGTGTGTTTGCCTGATCCCTTGAGTGAACCGGGGAAATAGTGTATGGAATTACCTGCAGCCTCTACAAATATCCTTGCTTCTCAAGGCTGAGAAAGAGCTTCGCTCGTGCGTTTATCTATCTTCTGGCGGATCGTCCTGACCTCCCTAGTCATCATCGTGGTGATGGCGGGGGTGAATCTGTACGCCTTGTTTCAACTACGCCAGCTCACTGCATTGAGTGCCAGCATGGCCTCTCGCCATTACCCAGCGATTGAATCGGCCAAACGTCTGCTTACCGTGCTCTATGCTCTACTCAATAGCGAAAAGAAGTATCTGGCCGTACGCGATGCCACGTTCCTGCAACATTTTGATGAAGAGGTCGACGAATTTCATCGCGGACTCCAGGCCCTCGAAACACAGGAACTCACTCCCCAAGGCATTCAGCTACTCGAGGATACCAAGCACCTGCAGCAAGAACGACTCATGATTCTACACACAGAATTGGAAAACGGTGTGTCGTCTCCAGCGCCCCTGTCCGCGGACTATGAAGGTCGGCGAGACGCTTTGATGGACCGGATAAGCGCCACACTCCAACAGTTTATCGATCTTCACGAGACGGGCATCAGTGTGGGCGTCAGTCGGTCACGGGAAAGCTCGGCGCAAGCCGAAGCGGTGACTGAGCAACTGGTTCTGCTTGCTCTCGTATTTGGCATTGCACTCGCGGGCTTTGCCAGCTACACGATCCTGCGCCCGCTTCGCCAATTGCAGAGCCATATCAAACAGATTGGGCAGGGCAATTTCCGCACGTCGCTGAATATTCGAGCCCCGAGCGAATTGCGAGACCTCGTCGACGCCGTAAATTGGATGGGCACAAAACTACAAGAGCTGGACGATATGAAGGGGGAGTTTCTCGCCCATGTCTCCCATGAATTACGCACGCCCATGGCCTCGATCCAAGAAGGCACCCATTTGCTGCTGGATGAAATTCCCGGCCCCTTGTCGCAAGAACAACGCACGACCTTGCGCATCATGGCAGACAGCAGCCGCCGACTCATCACTCTCATCTCCACCATTCTGGATCTCTCCAAGATGGATGCCGGGATGATGGAGTATCGAATTGTCCCGACGGACCTCAAGCGCGTCACAGATATGTCGGTCAACAAAGTCCAGCTCCTCGCCGATGCCAAGCATGTGCAGCTGTTGCTGGAAGCGCCTGCGCAACGTGTGTGGGTCAAGGCGGATGCGCTTCGAATTGAACAAGTGCTCGACAATTTGCTCTCAAACGCCTTAAAATTCAGCTCGGAAGGAGGCATTGTAAAGGTACTCATGAAGCCGGACCCGAAAGCGGGAGTCCTCGAGGTGAGTGTGACTGATGGAGGACCCGGCATTCAGGCCGAAGACCTGCCCTATATTTTCGAACGCTTCTATCAAGGACGCACGAAAGCTAAACATGCTACACCGGGGAGTGGCCTCGGGTTGGCACTGGCAAAAAAAGTGGTCGAAGCACACGGAGGGCGGATTTGGATCGAAAGCGAAACTAAGAAGGGAACGACCGTGCGATTTATCCTACGCCTAACGAAACCAGCGGAAACGGCATGAAGGCTGTCCACCGAGGCTTCACCTCGGGAGTCTTGTCCTGTCTATTCCTCGCTGGATGCGCGGCATGGTCATCAGCCCCGCAATTTTCGCAACCCTACTTCGTGGTGGATGCGGGAGAGGTAAAATCCCTCCATGCGTTGGCGAAAAAACAGGAGGCGCTCGTCCCGAAATGTGCCGAGCACAACTCCTGCGACCATGTCTACTTTACGCGTGCCCTGCTGGGGCTCTACGAAAGTCGAGACACCGCCTCGAAGTACTTCGAGAAAGTGCTCGCCGTCGCGCCCAAGAGCCAGCTGGCCTCCTCCAGCCAGCTCTGGTTACAGCTGCTCGAGTATCACGCCGCCCCCGTTGAGCAGTCCTGGTTCCAATCGGTCATGGCGGCCCCAGCCATTTCGGAGAGTCAAGTGATCCTGGCTCAGGCCTCAGATCGGCTGGTGCGAGACTTGCTTGATAGAGAACTGACCATCCAGCAATTGCGGGCCATGAAGGATGCCGACTCCCAATCCCTGAAAAACCTCCAGCGGGATTTAGCCGAGCGTGAACGGAAGACGGACACGGTCAACGGCAAGAAAGACACTGCAAGAGGCTCGACCGATACAGGCATCGTGCTGTCCCTACAAAAGCAAGTGACGGATCGAGATAGGAAAATAGAGGAATTGACGAGCCAATTGGAGGCATTGAAGCGCATCGACCAGGAAATGCGGGATAAGGCTCGTCCTATCCGTCCCCCATCGACGGTTGCACCGCCTCCGACTGCGCCGGAACCGACGACACCGTAGAAGGAGCTTAATGGAAAAAGAACATATTCTCGTAGTCGACGATGAAGAGGGACTGTTACATCTTGTGAAGATGCGGTTGACCGCCATGGGCTTTGCCGTCACAGGCTGCACCACCGGGCGTGAAGCCCTCGCCGCAGCCAAGAAAGACCGGTTCGACCTCGCCATTGCCGACCTCCGGCTGGGTAGCGAAGACGGATTAGATGTGACGGAGGAACTGCTGCGGATTCATCCAGGCCTTCCGGTTATCATCCTGACGGCCCATGGCAGCATCCCCAATGCCGTGGAAGCCATGCAGCGGGGGGCCTTTGGATATCTCACCAAACCGTTCGATGACAAGGAACTCAAGGCCAAGATCGAAGAAGGGCTTTCTCCGCAACGGATGAGAGGAGAGATCCAGCGGCTCAAGTCTCTCGTCAACGAATTGTACGGCATGGAAAACATCGTCGCACGGAGTCCTGCGATGCAGCGCATACTCCAACAGGTGGTACAGGTGGCAGACTCGGATGCGACCATTCTCCTCTTCGGAGAAACCGGGACCGGCAAAGAAGTGTTAGCGCGCGTCATCCATTCGAACAGCCGACGGAGTAAAGGGCCGTTTGTCGCCCTCAATTGCGCGGCCATTCCCGAAACGCTCTTTGAGTCTGAACTCTTCGGACACGTGCGCGGCGCGTTTACCAGCGCCCATGGCGCCAAGCGAGGCCTGTTTCAAAGCGCCAACGGCGGCACGCTCTTCCTCGACGAGATAGGCGAAATACCGCTCTCGATGCAGGTCAAACTGTTGCGGGCCGTGCAGGAGCGGGAAGTCCGCGAGGTGGGTTCTGAAATCTCAACGAAGATCGATGTACGGATTATCGCCGCAACCAATAAAGACCTCGGCGAAGCGGTCAAGAACGGGTCATTCCGGAACGATCTGTACTACCGCATCTCTGTGGTCCCGCTGTTTATCCCGCCGCTTCGTGACCGCCGGGATGATATCCCCTTGTTGGCCCATCACTTCCTGACCGCGACTGCGAAACGGGCGAATAAAGGATTGCGCGGCTTTACACCGGCCGCCCTCAATCGGCTGGTCACACATCCCTGGCCCGGAAATGTCCGCGAGTTGGAGAATGTCATTGAAAAGGCCTCCGTCATGACGCGCCAGGACATGATTACACCCGACCTCCTGCCCTCTATGGGCACATCACCGGATGCGCCGCTCAAGCCGCTGACTGAAGCAAAGGAAGAGTTTGAGAAAACCTATCTCAAGAACGTACTGCAACTCACCGGCGGCAATATTTCACGCGCTGCTCAATTTGCCGGACGCTATCGGGCTGACTTCTACAAAATGCTCAAAAAATATGGTCTGCACCCCTCAACCCTAAAGGCCAAAGCGGAAGCCGATCTTGAAGAGATGGAAGAGCAAGGCGATCTTACGGAAGCCGAACACTCGGTCCGTGTTTCTCTTCGGGGTGAGTGATCGACGGGATCAGACAATCTTCTCATGCGCTTAACAGGATGCTGAAAAGTCCACCAGCAGCGTTCTCGCATCGTTCAGACCCTCAACGTGCAGAAGAGGGTCTCTCAGATATCGGAATCACTGACGGGCTTTTCCGTTCGCCAAGATCCATTCTAGGGACGAACGGCCCACACGAAGGGCGGTATGTACCTCCTCGGCTCTTCACTTGTTGCGGCCGTGCTGGACGGCCTTTTTGAGCATCCTGGGGAGTATTCTCCTGTTGTGCCATACGTGCGGACCATCGAAATTCTCGCGGGCCAAAATAGTTCTTCCGCAGCCTGTAACGATTCAGTAGAATCGAACCAGCCAGGTGCCACCTAGCGTCATCCGTATGTTCTGAAGAACAACCGTGGGGAGACCTTCGGGCGCGACGAGGCATCGTGCGGGTTCCCGACCCTGGCAGATTCAAACAAGAGGGAGGGCTGGCGGTGTGCATTTGGTGGCATTAATACATAAACCGATGAAGAGCCGCAGGGCCAACCGAAGGTTGGTTTGGAGCTGGCGAGAGGAATTGAACCTCCAACCTGCGGTTTACAAAACCGCTGCTCTGCCATTGAGCTACGCCAGCCTGCGAGGAATATCACCCACTTACGTGCGCGATGTCAACCGACGGGGAGGGGATAGTGCCCAAATTGTGCCCGAGGAGTCGGCGCGTGGCGTCCTGAATGTCGGACTCGCTCACGATCGCATAGCGTCGATAGATGGATTCGGTCTTGTGTCCGCTGATCTTCATCGCCACGGATCGCGGCACGCCGGCTCGTTCCATATTGCGGACCGCCGAGCGCCTGAAGTCCTGCCGCAACATGCCGACCAATCCTACCCGCTCACAGGCCTGTGACCAAGCTTTTCGGAAATCCTGCACCGGCTGCCCGGTGTAACAGCCATGCAGATGGACGAACAGGTGAGGCAGCACGCGCCCCAACCGACGTGACAAGATTTTTACCCGCCCAATCTGCGCGGAGACAAAC
>VBOL01000219.1 GCA_005887945.1 Nitrospirota bacterium | reverse complement strand
CTCGTGTGGCTATCCGCGTCAGACTTTATCCATGTCGATGACTTCCGTAGCCTCCCACAGATTCTTCTGCTCCGCATCCGCCAGCGCCTTCACCCGATCCTCCTCCGTCTCTTCACCGAATCGAGCCGCTTGTGTCGGCACAGCCGTTTCCTTCTTGGACGGATACGAATCTGCCTTTGGTGGCGACGGCTGTCTTTTTCGCTTCTTGGCAGGATCCATATTAACGGGCATGGCAGCTCCACTGTGATCTGCGTTCAGTTTCCACCCAACCCAAGGAAAAAGTCAATGCGTGCGGTGGCCGCGAGCGAGAGTAGGCTTGTATCTTATCGCAGGCTGTTCAAAAAGACCGTCCAGCAAGGCCGCAGCGAGTGAAGGGCCGAGGCGTACCCTCAGGGGTACGTTGAGGGTGTGAACGATCGGCCTGGAGGCGGCCTCGTGCCGATAGTCTGCTGCGCTCACCGTCTTCTTCGATCAACTGCTGCGCGAGTAACCGTGCGGTGATGGCCGCATGCCCATAGTTCGCGGCATGCTGATGAAGACGGTGTGTGGGAATCCCTTGAATGAGTCGTAAACCAAAAATTACGGCGTCGCGGAGTTGCTCCTCCTTCGAGAGCCTGATGCGATCTGCAATAGGAAGGCGGTTTTCCGCGAGCGATGTGTCGTAGGTCGCGAGGTCGGCGACATTGCCAAATCTTGTCCCGTCCAGATAGGACTGTGCGCTCGGGCCCAATCCAAGGTATTCGCCATTGGTCCAATAGAGCAGATTATGCCGGCAAGCATATCCCGGTTTGGCATAGTTCGACACTTCATACCGCTCATAGCCGGCGTCGCCGAGCATCCGTTGCGCGGCCTCGTCCATTTCAATCTGAAGACTTTCATCTGGAGCCGGACTCAGTCGGCGCTGGATGTTGGAAGCGAGTCTCGTATCCTCTTCGACTGTGAGGGCATAGCAGGAAAGATGCGTGGGCTCCAGCGTAAGACAGTAGGCGAGCGTCTCGAGACTGATATTTGTGAATCCGGCGGCTCTGGCCTGAGTCACCGCTGTGACGGTCTCACAAACGGCACCGGGCCGTCCGATCCGAGCAAGGTCGCCATCCTCCATCGATTCCGCGCCGAAACTCATGCGAGTAATGCCGGCCTGAAGCAGTTGAACGAGATCCTGCTCGGAGGCCATAGAAGGGTGCGCTTCAACAGTGATTTCACAGTCGGAGGCGAGGGCGAGATGTGTGCGAATTCCAGACAAGATTGCGATAAGCTGAGTCGTGGCGAGTACCGTTGGTGTGCCGCCCCCAATATAGACAGATTGGATGGGACGGCCTACGGCTACGTGTTGCTGCGCCGACAGTTCGATCTCTTGAATGAGGGATTGGACAAAGGCTTGGGCGCGGCCTTCGCGATGGATCTCAAGATAGAAGGCGCAGAAGTCACATCGCTGCCGACAGAAGGGGATGTGGAGGTATAAACCGAGAGGAGGGGGCATCATGAAGACAGGCTGAATCCTTGCGGTTTGGAAAAATCACGTGCGAGGACGATTTCAATTTCGTCGGCAGGGGATTTCCCACGATTGCGCACATGCGACTGCCAGGACTGGTGCTGCCGTAACGATTCGAAGAGCGCCTTGAGCAGATCCGGTTTGATTCGCGCTTCCCACCCTCGCACCCAGGCCTGGTGGTCCTCATCGCCCTCATAGTCGTCGGGAAACGAGGCCTCCAGGCTGAATCGAAGGGTAAAGGCTTTTTCTTCTTGGTACATATAGCTCCTGGCATAAGGAGTACGCTCCATGCCTATCTTCGAATATGTCTGCGGGGAATGCAATCATCGATTCGAGCTATTGGTGTACGGCTCAACACAAGCCGCCTGTCCAAAGTGCCGGGCCACGAAGCTGGAGAAACAAATCTCTGCGTTCGGCGTTGGCGGCACGGATGCCTGGGTGCTGCCAGGTCAAGGGGGCGGTGCCTGCGGAAGTTGCGGTAATCCACGCGGCCCCGGTTCCTGTTCCCTGAACTGACCGTGGAGTCCGACGACCAGGCTCTGCGACATGCGATTGCTACCATCTCTCAGTCCGATCCGCTTACTAAGCTGCTTGAACAAGTAAAGCTTGGCCGGATGAAACCTACCGATGCCGGACTGCGCGCCGTGATCGACTCATGGATGGGTACCTATCAAAAGGTTATCGAGTTTGGTGGACTCACCAAACAGGCCTTGCGCCGGATCGATCCACATCCTCGTCTGGCAATCCTGATCGAGTATGGAGTCTTGACTGGTGAGCAGCAGGCGGTCGCCGCCCTCCGCGCTGGTTTTGAGCAAACCGTCGCCGCCGCAAAGGAGTGATCTCATCCCATGTGGGCTCTCTGGGTCATCGCCGTTCTATTCCTGACCGTAGGATCGGTTGGAGAAGGATGGGCTGAAGACGCCATCGGTACGAGACCTCTCTTGACGATTGCGCGCAAGGATCTTCATACCATCTTGCCGTCGGACAGCCATATCCTGATCGATCCTTACTCAATTGAACAGTTTCTTGATGCATTGGATGGAAACCCGACGGACTGGGGCCTGGTCTACGGTCATGGCCATCAAGACCCAGATCATGATGAGCGATTGTTCACGCTGAACAGGGACCGCGATGCGAAGCGTGAAGGGAAAGAGGCGCTCCAGTGGACGGTGGTCTTTCTGTGGTCAGCGGATCTTTCGCGCTACGATCCGACGACTGGTGGGTTTAGCCTGGCCATTGGGCCGATCTTTACGCCGACCAGATGGGGCGTTGTCCGATTCAAACCTGAAGAAGTCCCGAGTAATCTCGTCGTGATTCCTAATCCCAGCACCCGTGAGGTCCTCCGCCGACAGCTCGATGCAGGACGGAAAATCGGCATTGAGATTGCTATGGTGGGGCGGCTCATCCCCGATGAGTCTCTTGTCTATGACTTTTCCCATGATGAAAAAGGCCTGGGCATCATCATGCCGGTGGTGAGGATTGAACGGGTTGAGTATCTGATGGTCCGGTGATGCTCTACAGGATAGCAGAGCTGGACAGGCGGGACGAGCGAGACAGGAGAGAAGTCGAGGTCCGAAGTTCGAGGTTTTGGGAACTTCGAACCCTGAACTTGGGATCACGCTTTTCTCGCATGTCTCACGCGTCACGGTTTGATTGGCTCACCCACCCGAGCCATGTTGAGGGGCTCAGCACGGTCTGTAGTCCCTGATGGACTTTTTCAGCATCCTGTCAGAACACATCTTTCGCGCACCGGAAGCCGGCGCCGCTAGGGCGGCTGTCCATCATGCCCCAGTCGCGGTCGCTCGTGCGAAGACTGATAGCCGGCTTGAGCCAGGACCCGCCGCGCATTGCTTTGATCGCTCCGCGAGGAGGCCCCTGAGGGTCTGAGAGAGGAGCATCGTTGTAGTAGTTCGGGTTATACCAATCCTGCACCCATTCAGCGACGTTGCCTGCCATGTCTTGCAGTCCATAGGGACTCGCGCCTTCCGGAAAGCTGGCGACCGGCATGGTGAGCACTTCTCCCCTAATACCCTTCTCTCTTGAAATCCTCGCTCCTTCGCCCTTGATCCAGAAGGCATCCCAGCCGGCTCCGTTCTGAAAGTCGATGGTTCGTCCCGCCCAATAGCTGGCGCTGTTGGCCTTCTTGAAGTCCCACTCATTTCCCCAGGGGTACCGTCGGCCATCGGTGCCGCGCGCGGCCTTTTCCCATTCCGCCTCAGTCGGCAGACGCTTGCCCATCCAGGTGCAGTAGGCCACGGCATCTTCCCAACTGACATTCACCACAGGATGGGTACCGATACCGGGGATCGGTGCATTGTTCTCCCACAATGTGGAAGCAGGGTTCGAATGTGCCGGCGCGCGATGGCCAGTCGCCTGAACAAATCTTGCATAGGTATCATTCGTAACTTCGTAGAGGTCGATCAAGAATGTTGCGGTGTAGACGAGGCGTTGCGGCTGTTCGTCGGGAAGACCATCGCTACCGACCGGATTCCCCATCAGGAATTCTCCGGCAGGAACCAGTGCCATGGCGTCGGAAGGAAGGGAGCTAATGGCCAATGGCGGATGGATGATGGTCAGGACAAGAAACAAGAATGAGAGATAGATCACCAAAGTACAATCTAGGTCTTTTGCAATCCACAGGCCTTGGCGACTGCATCGCGATAAGCTTGCCAGAGTGTCAGGCATTTCTTGAGACAGCTCAGTGCGGCCTGTTGTTGGGTGTGTGTCGTGGCGTAGTTCACCACCATGGCGTAGGCATCATGACGGTGGCCGGCTTCGACCATTTGGTGCGCGCGAATCAGATCCATGGAATCGGGGTGCAGGCCGTGGTATTTCACCAATGGGTGGCGTTGGACGATCGCTTCGATGTCTTCAGCGGTCTTGGGCTTGGAGGGGTCGGCGATTTCTGCGCGATCCTTCACGCTGCCTTCTACGAAGACCGTCAGGGCCGCTGCTCCAATGACCCAGTCTCGGTTATTCGAGACACGGTCCAGCCAGGCGCGGTAGCGTCGACTGGCCGGTAAGAGGAGCACCCTATCAAAGTTGCTCGCCGGCAATCCAAGGCCCGCCATCATGATCAGGAACAATTCCGGGTGTGACTTTCCCAATGAGAGCCCACCGGTGTCTTCTTCGTAAATATTATCGGCGAGCATCCGGCGGACCGGGGCCGGGGGATTCTGTCCGTAAATGTGAGCCAGGAACACAGGAAAGTCACGCACGTACACGCCGTATTCTTGTTGAAAGTGGCATGTGAGTTGATCGACGGTGACTGTGCCGTCGGCGAATGCCGGCCAGGCCCAATGATGCTTGCGGTCCATTATACGCAAGAGTTCTTCTTGGAATCGGCTTTTCGTCATGGGGCGTGTCATGTCTGTTGCCTTCCTGGTGAATGGCTCGTTACAATTCGATGGCGCGGAGGTATGTCAATGAATCATGTGACGGTTCAAAATCCAGAAGACATTCTGTCGATACTCGCCGAGGTGTCCCTGCGAGGGTCGGGTTTTGTGACGGACTGTCTCCTCGACTATGTTTTGGAGGAAGGCTTCACGGAGCCGATCTATCTCAATGCCAGCGGAGAAGACCCTAATGCCTACTTTAAAGGTCAATCTCCTGCCTGGGCGGTGTATCAGATCCGAGAATGGAAACGTGTGTTGACCGTTTCGGGCGGTCCCGGCAAAGAGCGCCGCGTACAAATTACAGAAACCCCCTAGCCTGTGGATGAGTGTAAGAGGGATGCAGAGAAAAAGCAACGAAACGAGGGGGTTCAACTGCCCGTGGCCGGTATGAGCGTGGAGTGCGTCGCATGTCGATGATCCGTCTCACTGAGCCGCAGAGCATGGGCGAGCTGGCAATGATCACGAGTTTGCTGGAGGGCAGTGGCATAGCCTTCATGGTTCAGAACGAACATGTGAGTAGTTTGTATCCCGGACTCCCCATTCTCAACTCGAGTGTCATGGTCGACGAGCGCGACCATCTCCGTGCGGAAGTGCTCCTCAGCCGACTGCGGTTGGCGGTGCGTGATGTCTCCTCGCAGACGTAGCGCACACTAGCCCGCGTTGTTCATGAACGTTTCTGCTGCAATCGCGGAGACGGAAGGCAGAATCCACTGCGGTATTCTTTCTTCGCGCCACGATCATGCAAAGGGCGC
>VBOL01000218.1 GCA_005887945.1 Nitrospirota bacterium | reverse complement strand
CAGCGTTCCTCCGGCCGGCATCGCGTCGAGCGCGTTTTCGATCAAACTGTTGAACACCTCTTGGAGCTGCTGGGCATCGGCCTCGACTTTCTCTAGCTGATGGCTCCATTCGGTAACCAGCGCAATCCGCCGGCGATCGAATTCCGGCTGGAAAAGGGCGAGAGATTCCGCGACACAGGCATTCAGATCGAGCGGAGATCGCACCGGCTCCGGTTTCCGGGCATACAAGAGCAGGTCTTGAATAATTTTGGAGGTCCGTTCGATCTGCGCTTCCACCGTCTGCAACCGTTGCCGAGACTCTGTGCCCAGAGTCGAATCCTCAGCCATGAGTTGGATATGGCCGGACAGCGCAGTCAAGGGAGTGCCGATTTTATGCGCCACGGTTGCGGCGACCTGCCCAATCGCCGACAGGCGCTGCGCGCGCGCCGCATCGCGCTGTGCCGCCGAGAGCAGGTCGTTCGTGTGGGCCAGCGCCCGATTCTTTTGCAGCACCTCGGCGGTCGCCTCGCTGACTTTCAGCTGAAGGCTGTCGTTCATCGCCCGCAGGGACTCTGTTAATTGCGTGTTGTCGTGAGTGGCTTCTCGGATCTTTCTCACCATGTCATTGAATGTACCGGCAAGTTCTCCGAGTTCATCCTGCTCTTCAACAGGCACGACCGAGGTCATGGTTCCTCGGGAAACCGATTCGACGGCGGTGAGCAATCGTTTCACAGGGCGATGCACCTTGAAGTACAAAAACAGATTGATCGCGACCACGATCGCCAGTCCAGTCAGTAATCGTCTAGTTCTGGAGGCCTGCCGCAATGATTCCAAGGCTTCATCCATTTGCAGGGTAGAGAACTCGGCATAGGTCACCCCAACGACGGCACTCTTCAAGAATATCGGGGCAGCCAGGAAGACGCGATGGGTATTCGTCCGATCCGCATAATCAATCAGGGACTTCCGTTCCTCGCGCACCCGCTTAACAAGGTCAGGAGCCCCCTCTTGACGAGGCAACTCCGTGGGGCCAACGCTCGTGATCGGTAGAGGACTCTCTCCCGGTTCGGGTGGAAACTCGTACAGCACGATGCTGAGAAGATCCGGCAGAGTCGCCAGGATCTTCTCCAGCTCTTTGGTCCGCGCCTCCCGATTCGACAGCTGGGCAAGACTGGTCACGTTCTGGTCGACGGATCGCCCGACGGCCAGCGCCGCGTCGCGGACGTTGTCTTCCACCGTGTGCTGGATCGAGCGGGCCTCCAGCCATTCGGTCGTAACTGCGGAGAGGCCGACGATGCAGATGATGATCAGCGTTATCTTGACTTGAAGGCTCAGTCGGTGCCACCGGTTCAGCATAGGTCCATGGTAGTCCCTCATGTTTCCTTGTTCAATCGGAATTCGAGACAAGATGTCTGCAGTGGAATAAGTTGTCTCTCATCTTGGTGAGCAATCCGCGACGTTTCACATCTCGCAGCAACGGTTATCGGGACAAAACCTCGAATCTTCCGCGGCCTTGCGAGGCAAGCGGCACGGGACCATTTTTAGGCATCTAGTTTGCTCAGTCTCCATGACAGGACCTTCGGACATCAGGAGAAACGCATCGTGAATGGACGAATTCTTCTGGTCGAGGACGATGTCGTGTTGGGTGCTGTTTTAGCAGAAGTGCTACGGCACAGCGGGTATGAGGTGATCTTCTTGAGGACGTTGCAAGGCAGGGTTGAGCGCATCGATTCCGTAAGCGCCGTGATTCTGGATATTGACACGACCTCTCCAGATAAAGAACTGGTCTGGCTCGGTATGCTTCAGCCTTACGACGAGTCGCTGACGATCGTTTTGATGGGTCTGGAGGTACCACAGGAACTGCGCCGTCGTCTACGCGTACATCTCGGGCGCCAGCAGACCAACGCTCTGACCATTGTGAAGAAGCCGTTTCGGAATGAAGAATTGCTCGCTGCCGTTCGACAGGCGCAAGAGAATAGTCTGCCGGGACAGGCAAAAGGAAGATAGACCACAGGGCGTTGTGAGGAGAGCACGACACGTCGAGAGAAAGTTGAAAACCATGAGATGCGAACGTTGTGCTGGGCTGGTGGTGGCTGAACACTTTATTGGAGGGGGGACCTCCATCGGAGGCTGGGCCTATGGTGGATGGCGGTGTGTCAATTGCGGTGCGATCGGTTTATCCGGGCAAGCAGGCGCGCATCCTGTCTTACGAAGTGTTGCAGGAGGCGAAAAAAACTGCCGGCAAAGTCGTGTGCCGAGCACAAAGTTTCGTCGGCCATGAGTAGCAATCGGATCATCGATAACAGGGTGAACGACCTGAACCCTTCAGAGTTTCAAGGGAATTGGCAACATGTCTAGAGTAATCAGTTACATGATCGTTCTGCTGTTCAGTCTAAGCCTCGTTGTTCCCATCGCCATGGCTCAGGATGAGATGTCTTCTCAAACGATCAAGGGCGATCTGTTGTCCATCAAGGGCGATCTGTATGTCATCAAAGACATCTCCGGGAGGCTCGTATATCTCCACGTCGACAAAAATACAAAGCGTGAGCGCATGTTGGTCCCTGGGGAGAGAATCGAAGCAGATGTGATTGGTGAGAGAGTCGTTGCAGTTCGACCGGCGAAATAAGCCCATGATGAAAGGAGCAGTCCGATGAGAATTGCCCAGGTTGCACCCTTATGGGAGAGCGTTCCGCCGATACTCTATGGAGGAACGGAACGGATCGTGTCCTACCTCACCGAAGAACTGGTTCGGCTCGGTCACGACGTGACCCTGTTTGCGAGCGGAGATTCGGTCACTACCGCTCGGCTAGAAGCGATCTGCGCTCGCGCACTGCGGTTGAATACAGGGATCTTCAACCGCGATGCGCCCATGACGATGCTGATGGAGCAGGCGCTGGGGAAAACCGGCGACTTCGACATCATTCACTCCCATATCGATTTCATGGGTTTCCCTCTTGCGCGGCGGAATCCGACCCCGACGGTGACCACGTTCCATGGTCGGCTCGATCTCCCCGAACTGCAGCCGGTGTTTCGTGAATATGCGGAGATGCCGATGGTGTCGATTTCGGACGCCCAGCGGAAACCTGTCTCCTGGGCAAATTGGCAAGCGACCGTCTATCACGGCTTGCCAAGGGATCTTTACGGCTTGCATCCGAATCCCGGAGGCTATCTGGCCTTTCTGGGGCGTATTGCCCCCGAGAAGCGACCGGATCATGCGATTGAGATCGCCAAGCGAGTGGGGATTCCCTTGCGGATTGCTGCAAAGGTCGATCCGATGGATCAGGAATACTTTCACACCGAAATCGAGCCGCTGCTCTCTGATCCATTAATCGAGTATCTCGGCGAGATCACGGATGCCGAAAAGAACGAGTTCCTAGGTCATGCAATGGCACTCGTCTGTCCGTACGACTGGCCGGAACCGTTCGGTCTCGTGCTGATTGAAGCGCTAGCCTGCGGAACGCCCGTGCTGGCCTATCGGCGCGGCTCCATTCCTGAAATCATTGAGGACAGAGCCACTGGATTCGTCTGCGAGGGGCTCGACGAGATGACGGCGGCCATCCAACGTATTCCTGAGATCGACCGTCGACGATGTCGCTG
>VBOL01000217.1 GCA_005887945.1 Nitrospirota bacterium | reverse complement strand
AGACTTGCTGAACGTGCCGGCATCGTTGCGGACTATCACGATATCGCAGGTAATCTTCACCTCACCTCTGATGACACTCGGCGCGCCATTCTGACTGCCATGGGCTTTACGGTCGATTCGACTGCATCGCTGACACAGGCGCTGCGAGAATGGGATGAGGCGCCGTGGCGACGCCCCTGCGATCCCGTACAGATACTGCGTGACGGTGAGACGGGACCTTCTTTGTCCTGTTATCTGGCGCTTGAAGACGGGAAAGAAGGGTCCGTCACGTTGGAGTGGCAGGTCCGCGACGAAGCAAATGCCGTGGTGCAGGAAGGGCAGGTAGGGCCTGGGCTTCCCGTTGTGGAGGTCCGTTTTCTCAATGGTCGACGGCACGTGCGTGTCGAGATATCTGCCCCACGTGGTCTCTCGCTCGGGTACTACAGTTTGACGGTACGGGCTGAGGGCTTGGTTGGGAAGGTGGTGGGGACGATGCGTGTCATCGTTGCGCCACAGCAGTGCTATGTCCCGCCGTTGCTCGAAGCGAACCAACTGCTGTGGGGACTGGCCTTGCAGCTCTATTCGTTGTCCTCCGATTATAACTGGGGGTGCGGTGACTTCACCGATCTCGGCCGGATTGTTGAATGGGCCGGAAAGGGTCTCGGCGCTGGAGTTATCGGGCTCAATCCGCTGCACGCACTGCAGAACACCGCGCCATATCACATCAGCCCCTATGCGCCCTACAGCCGACTGTATCTCAATGAACTCTATATCGATCTTGAGAGGCTGCCGGAATTTTGTGGATCGGAGGAGGCGCAGCGACAGTTCCGTACTCCCGAGTTTCAAGCCAAGCTTCAGTTGCTGCGAGAGTCTCGGCTGGTGGACTACGATGCCATTGCAACCGCCAAGCGCACCATGCTCGATTTGGCCTACCGTAAATTCCTCACAGAGGCCTACAGCGGAGAGGAGCCAAATCTCCAACCGAAAACGGCGCGCGCATGGCTCTTGGAACGGTTTATTCAGTCTGAGGGCACGCCACTCGAACTGTATGCCACCTTCCAGACTTTGGAGGAAGAACGCCGGCTGATTCAATTCAAGTCAGCGACCTGGCATGATTGGCCCAAACAATTTCAGACGCCGGGCCAGCCGATTCGTGAATATGCGAAAAGGCACCGGAAGCGCATTCGCTTCTTTCAATACATTCAGTGGGTGGCGAGCGATCAGCTGAACGAGGTCCGACGGACGACCGAGCATCTGGCGATGCCGATCGGTCTGTATCATGACGTGGCTCTTGGTGCCGATCGGAATGGGGCCGAAGCCTGGATCTATCAGTCGGTGCTGGCGCTCGAAGCCGATTGTGGCGCCCCGCCGGACGCGTTTGCGCCAGAGGGACAGAATTGGGGCTTGCCCCCGATCAACCCTCACGCGCTGCGCGCCAGCAGCTATGAGCTAATGATCCAGCTGCTACGCAACAATTTCCGATCCGGCGGAGCTATCCGACTGGACCATGTGATGGCGTTCTGCCGTCTCTTCTGGATTCCGCGCGGGAGGCCCGCGTCCGAGGGTACGTATGTGCAGTACCCCTTTGAAGACTTATTAGCGATCGTGGCATTGGAGAGCGTTCGATCCAAAACCCTAGTCATTGGAGAAGACCTCGGCACCGTGCCCGATTGGGTCAGAGAGCAGTTGGCGAAGGCGAGAGTGCTGTCATATCGTGTGTTCTACTTCGAGCGTGGTGCAGACGGCGCAATGAAGCCACCTAGCGAGTATCCCGCACAATCGTTGGCTGTAGCCACGACGCACGACCTGCCGACACTCACTGGGTTTTGGTCCGGCGAAGACTTGCGAGTACGGGCGGGATTGAACACCTTTACAGATGACGCGGCGCGCCGTCAGACCTGGGAGGAGCGCCAGCGCGACAAGGCAGGCATCCTCAGTGCTCTTAAGCGGGAAAGTGACAGCTGATCTCTGCCGAGCAATTCATATCTACCTGGCTCGGACACCGTCCTATATCGTGTTGGCGAATTTCGAAGATGGCTTGGGCGAACTTTCGCAAACCAATCTGCCTGGAACGGTCGAACGTTATCCGAACTGGACTCGTAAGTATGCTATTCGTGTGGATGAGATTTTGTGTGATGAACGTCTGCGGCAGCTTGCGGCTGCCTTGCGTTCGACCCGTCCACTAGGGTAAGACCCTCTATCAGGCTGCAAAGCAAACTAGAGTTGACGCCCCAGAAATTCGATGGTCTTTAGGTCTCGGACAATAGGAGAACGCTCCATCAGAAGAACTGAGCGGGACGAGCGAGGGTTCGAGGTTCTCGGAAGTTCGAATCGCAGACTTTGAACTTCGGATCACGCCTATCTCGCGCTTCACGCGCGACGGTCTGTGGCGCTGGTGGACTTTTTTAGCATCCTGCTAGTCTCCCATTTCGATGTTGAAACAAAATCGCATTGTGCTGGCGATCGCAGGGGCGGTGTTCCTGGCGATCGTAGTTCTCGAAATGGCCGCCCCAGCGAACGTTGTCGGCGCATACGGTTTTGTGTTGCCGATTCTGTTGGTTGCAACATTGCGCAGTCGCATCCTAATGCTTCTGACGGTGGTGGCCTGTATCGTGGCAACCTATATGGGGTTGATGCAACCGACCAAACCGGGACGGTTTCAGTCGGCGGTGATCAATCGCAGTGTGGTCGCAGGAGTGCTCCTGGTCGTAGCCTATATTGGCATGACTTGGGAAGAACGAAAGACGGCCAATACGCAGCTGGTCGATGCGAAAGACCAGCTGAATCGCTCGGAACGCTTGGCCGCGGTGGGGCAACTGGTGGCTTCCGTGGCGCATGAGGTCGGAACGCCGCTACACTCGATCGCCTGGCATGTGCAAGCGCTGGCTGAAGAGCCGGGGGTCACGCCTGAAATGAAGAAGCGGGTGACACTGATCGATGAGCAGCTTGCACGGGTAGTTCGGATCATTCAGGATTTGCTGTCCTCAACCAGACAGCGCCAGCCTGAACCAACGTGGTTGCCCGTGGAGCAGGTAATCAGCCAGGCGGTTGCGCTCATGGAACCGGCCTTCCATGCAAAAGAGATTACAATGACGGTCGAGATTTCCGGAGACCTCCCGCTCGTCTGGGCCGATGCGGAAAAGATGCATCAAGTGTTGGTGAACGTATTCGCCAATGCCTTAGCCGCTACACCAGCGCATGGAGCGGTGAGTGTATCAGTAGCAGCCCGTGCTGCCTCGTCCGACGAACTCGACCGCGGCCGTCGAGTGGCCAACTCGATGTCCCCTCTGGTAATCACAATCAAGGTGCGGGATACAGGGTGCGGCATGCCGGAGGCCGATATACAGAAAGCCTTTGAGCCATTTTTTACGACCAAGGCGGTTGGCACAGGCACTGGGTTAGGGCTATTCTTGAGCCGCGAAACAGTCCTGGCCCATGGAGGCAGTCTTTTGCTCGAGAGCGAGACAGACCGCGGCACAACCGTGACCGTGACCTTACCTGGATTGAAGACCGAGCCGACGCGCGTGACAGAGAGGGACTGATGCAACCAGCGAATATTCTTGTAGCCGACGATGATGCTGTCGCGCGCGATCTCTTGGCTGAGGCCTTAAAGAAGGAAGGCTATGTCGTTGAAGCATTCGCCAGTGGAGAAGAGGTCATCGCTCGTGGACGCCAGGGGCGAGTGGATCTGGTCCTGACAGATATTCGTATGGGTGCGGTCGATGGGCTCATGGTCTTGCGTGAATTTAAACGTATGAGCCCTGACACAGCGGTTGTCGTGCTGACCTCATTCGGGTCCCTGGAAGGTGCGATCGAAGCGATCAAGCAAGGAGCCTACGACTATCTCGCCAAGCCGTTTAAGAAAGAGGATATCAAGCTGGTGGTCAAGCGGAGTCTCGATCACTGCCGACTCGTCCGAGAGAATGCCAGGTTTCGTGAAGAGTTGAAGAGCAAAGATGAATGGTCTCCGCTGGTGGGAAGCAGTCCCGCCATGCTGGAAGTGTATAAGGTGGTGGCTCGGGTGACCGACAGCAAGAGCACGGTGCTCCTGCAGGGGGAAAGCGGGACCGGCAAGGAACTGATTGCGCGGGCGATCCATGCGAATGGGCCTCGTCGGGATAAGCCATTCATTCCGGTGAATTGCGGGGCGTTGCCGGATACCCTCCTGGAGTCGGAAATGTTCGGGTATGAGAAGGGGGCTTTTACCGGCGCTGTGGGAAACAAAGTTGGTCTCTTTGAATCCGCGAACGGAGGCACGTTATTTCTCGATGAGATAGGTGAGTTGGGCCAGACCGTGCAAGTCAAGCTATTGCGGGTGATTCAAGATCACGAAGTCCGCCGTGTCGGCAGTACGACATCGACGAAGATCGATGTCCGGATCATCACTGCGACAAATCGAGATCTCGAGCAGCTCGTCAAGGAGGGAAAGTATCGGGACGACTTATTTTATCGGCTCAATGTCGTGCGTATCACCTTGCCGTCGCTAGTGGAGCGGCGGGACGATATTCCGATGTTGGTACATCACTTCTTACAGAAATGCGCGGCGGGGGCGGCGCATGCGGTGCGCGGGGTGCTGCCGGAGACAATGACGTTGTTGATGCAGTACCGGTGGCCCGGCAATGTGCGCGAGTTGGAAAACGCCATTGAGCGGGCTGTCTCGTTGAGTCACGGTCCACTCCTCACGCCGGACGATCTGCCGGCGTCGCTGTGTCGGACGGAGCTGCCGTCGAAGGAGACCGCCGACGTGACCGGCTACAGCGATGAGGGATGTTTGTCGCTTGAGGAGGTCGAGAAGCGTCATCTCCTCCGCGTGCTGAAGGAGACCAAGGGGAATAAAGTCAAAGCCGCAAAGATTCTCGGCATTGATCGGCGCACGCTCTATCGGATGGCTGACCGGTTTGGATTGGATCTTGGCGATGATGCCGACAGCGGAGAAATAGAATAGGAGACAGGGCCGGTCCGCCTTATTCATGAACACTTCTGCTGCACTCGCGAGCTTTTTAGCGAGAGGCTAGTGGCGAAGACTTCCGGTCGGAAACATGGCTCTTTCCTCTAGCCCCTAGCCTCGCGCCCGTCGCCTGGCCTGTTGGCACGATTTCACGACGAACCATCATGGATAAGGCGGGCTAGAGGATTTGAAGCGCGGTCGGTGAATCTTCCTACCGGGTGAATATCCCGTCTTTGCTTCATACAGCACGTTCAATCGATGTCTACAGTTCTGCTTAGATGCTGGAGTCACCATCGCTTCCACACGACTTCATCCTATACCAGGACGCCGTCGGAGCAAACAGTCCTGTAGGCCGCTGATTTTCCCCCGATGGCAGGTGGTCAGGTTCTCGTGATCCTTCCGATCCAGGGCGTAGCCTCCCTCTATCAGGATATGTATGACCGCCACTTTCACCAGATCAGCTTGGGTCGAGAGCGTCACGTCGATCACGTCCGGCTCATGGGAATGGAAGGCCCGGCGCAGGCGGACGCTCAGATGACGAGGGGGGTGAGGCTGAGTTCGCGAAGCGTGCGGGTCACTTGGCGCTACTGGCCTTCAATCGATAGACGAGATGGGTGTCAGTCTGTGAGACGCCGTCGATCTCATGAATCCGGCTCAGCACCAACTGGGTCAGGGCATCCTGGTCCGACACTTCCACCACCACAATAATATCCGGCTTGCCCCAGCAGGGGTCGATGGTCTTGATCTGCTTGATTCCGGACAGAGCCCGAACCACATCGCTCGTGCGTCCCGGCTGTACATTGATGAGCACGTAAGCCCGATCCGACATGATTCTCCCGCCATCGACTGGGGCGTGAATCGTACAAGGCACCGCAGAAATAGCGGGGTCCTGGCCAACGTAGCGGATGCCTGTGGCCTCTGTCAATGCGGGAGTGCTCACAGACGATGAGGGGGGCGCGGCGACTGCAGGCTTAGCCTTCTTCATTCATAACCTCATTTCGGGGCGACAAGTACGTCGATAACAAATGAATCGTTCACGCTCGTGAGACTAGCTTCGAGGCCTCGAGGGTTCCCGATACGGCCCTCGGGGTCGTACATAAAGCACAAGAGCGTCGTGCAGCAGCCGTGGGATCGATACCGTTCTGCGTCAATCCGGAGTTGGTCGGTGAGGTCTTTGGCATTGAGACCGGGCCGTGTTTTCTTGACGATTACCGCAAGCCGACCGTCGTTCAGCAGGAGTGTCGTGCGCGGAGCTCCGCTGGAATAACTCGGCGTCCATTCATCCGTGTCGATATTGTCGAATTGGATCCGTAGAAGTGCATGGAGCAGATCTTGCGCGTCGAACTCGTCTTCCACACTTAATGTGGCTCGATATTCCCCACGGAGTCGCAACTGCCGAGCAACGGAGTGGAACCGGCAACAGAGTGTCTTCACGCGTTCGACAGGGTCCGTTCCGGCCTGGTGAGAATGCGATGCGGGTCCCTGGTCCGAGGAGGAGCCGATCGGTATGGAGGGACGCGGCTGCAACTGCGGAGGGACAGGAAGTGGTTCCTGCATCTGGTGCTCTGGCCTGGCGGAGAGAATTGGAAGCATGATGAGCTCCGGTTCACGTCGTGGTGGCTGAAGTGGCCTGCTTGCATGGGACGAAGTCGCCTGCAAGGTCTGTGTAGTTTGTGGTGGCAGGGGCGCCGGGGCGGGCCGAGCCACCGGTTGCGGTGGGGTGTACGACTTCGCAGTCGTGGTCGGGGCTGGTGAAATCAGCGACGGCTCGGGCAGAGATATGGATGGGCTCAGAGGAGGCGCCGACTCTCCTGGAGAGGCTGAGGGAGCCAGGGGGGGCGGAGGTAGACTCGGTGCTGCAGTAGCCGAGGACAGGTCTAGATTCGTGGTCATGGCAACGGACATGGTCATTGGCGGTGGTGTGACGGGCGCTGATTGCGTCATGGTCATGTTGACCATCGGGCTCGATGCTGGCACTAAGGCTATCTGTGGGCGCGTGGGTATTGGTGAGGCCGACGGCGTCACTGGAGTTTGTTGGGGAGAAGCTCCTCCTTGCAGGTCATGTTTCTTTTGCTCAAGCGTGGCAATAAGGGTCTTGATCAACGTGACGCTCTGCTGCGTGTCCTGAGGGCTGTCCATGAGAAGTCTGTGGCGCCAATGCTCCTGGAATTCAGGAGATTTCTCGCCAAATGTGCGGCGAATGCACTCACGGAATTGCAACTCTGTTCTGGCCCTGGCCGCGTCGAGATAGGGGAAGCCTTCTCGGCCAAGGTCTTCCACCTGTGCGAGGAACCCCTGGAGCTTTCCGACGCCACGGGTGAGCTCTTCAATCGTGGCGGCTTTGGAGCGCGTGCGGGACTGTTCCGAGGTTTTTGCTCGTGCCATAAAGTGTGGAGAAAGTCTAGCCCAGCCTCCACAACGTGGCAAGAAAACATGGGAAAACGGACAAGGGCTCTCGAAGCCAGTTGAGGCAGGGCGATGTGTCTCCAGCATTTCACCGGGACTAATGGCCCGGCTGATTAGGCCGCGAGGCCTGCGATGACATCGACATGTTCTTTAGCCCGATCCTGTTATGGTCTGGCACTCGTGCGCTTGAGACGACTGCGGCCATTCCCTGTCCGAGGCAATTCCGCTCCATCACGGGGTAGAGGACATTTCCGCAGTTGAGGCAGCGCCAGCCCGCTATCCACATACCTTCTGCACTCTCCATGAGATCGAGGAAGTGATCTTTCGCCATACAACCCTGACAACGTGTACAGGTCATGATGCCCTCCTTGTGTGCCTCTCCAGTCACCACAAGAGTAAAGGGTCGCCGCTGAGTCGGCTAGACCCAAAAGAGGTACCTCAAATGAAGGGGGACGTGACGCAGTCCGCATTTATTCATGATGGTTCGCCGTCCCGCCGGTCTCGCTCAGCTATTCTGTGGGAATGTTTTCCTGTTGCACCACACGTGCGGACCATCGAAGTTCGAGCGTGCCAAAATAGTTTTTCCCGCAGCCTGCTACATGGGTGGTGAGCCCGGGATGGTCGATAGAAGATCGAGGAATTGTGCATAACCGCTGGCTCCATCGAGCCAAACTTGACTCCGAACTCTAGATGGCACACCCCTCGCAGATAGTTGCAAGGGATCTGAATCGGTATGGCAGATTCACCCACCAATAGCTGGAGCGCGAGGCGCAGGTCGGTATGGGCTGCAATAGGTGCCGAGAGTTTTCATCCCGTGGCCAAAGAGATCCGTCATCGTCCCCTTACCCACAAAATTTTGTCCGAGATACTCCACGACGCCTGGGTTGGCTAAACGGATTCTTGGGTTCGATGTGCCTCGCTTCGCCACGGATGCCTCTTCTTAATACGGATGGCCTCTTCTTAATACGGTTCACTTACTCAGGGTGTGTATAAGCAATTGTGCGCGGCGGGTAAGCGTATTTGAACTCCTTATCGGTGAGAGGAGATGCCACTGTTAGCATAGCTGGAGATCGTGTGTGGCATTCATGGCGAACACACGATGCAGAGCCTGCGGTTCAAGCACGCACATTATACGGACACGATGTTGCTGGGGGGATCGTTGGTCGATATAACGCGAGAGTGATAAAGATGCCTACGGCACGAGCGATCTTAGGTTGGTGCCCCCGATACGAATTGAACGTACGACCCGCGGTTTAGGAAAGCGTTGTAACGACCCTACTCCAGCCTACTCAGGCTCACTCAGGCCCACTCCAGCCAACGTTTACGCGAAATACGAACTTTGGCTGGAGTAGGCTGGAATGAGCTGGAGTGAGGTGGAGTTGAGCACAAAATGAGCACAGCGGGTCTGCGTTGCTGGACCTCTCCCCTAAAAACGAACGCCAAATGTCAGCCCCGGCATGACGGTGGCGCCAGACCGACGTCCTGTATCGACGTCGGTGAAGTTGAGCAGGAAGGTGGACATCAGACTGAGCTGCTCGTTCAGCGCGTAGTCTACCCCGACACCAATTGGGATGAGCCAAGAGGCATCGGACGAATGCCGATCCGCATACAAAAAGCCCAGCCCCCCTTGGAGATTTACTTTTAAGCGGTTGTCCACCCCGGGTAGATTCAACCAATACTTCCCCTGCCCGGACACGCCTACCTGAAATAAATCCCCAGTTACAGCAAATTGTGCCAGGGGGCCTACCGAAACCTGATGATTCAGAAAATAGTCGGCGTGCAAATTGGTGGCAAAAGCGGTGCCGTCTGGCGTTTTGCCTAAGAATCCAATGGCGGCACCAGCAGACCAGGTGCCGGCTTTTGGTTCTGCAGCCACTGAGAGATCAACAGTTGCCACGCTCACCAGCACGATCAGACAGACCGCGTGTACGAAAGCCAGAAGACACTTCGTTGGTTGTTTCATCCTGCTCCCTTCAGTTCGGATACTGACGTGTTACAGGCCACGATCTAATGCTGTTTGTATTGGGACAACGGTACCAAAAACCTTCAGCAAGTCAAAAAGGAAAGTGCTTTCCGATCAATGGGCTGCATGAAGCGAATGGGAGCTTCACAAAGAACTGAATTTGAAGTAACGCCACTAGAATGTCCTCACAGGAACGACCTGCACAGCTGCCGTATCAGCTGCTGTACGTCGGGACCTGTCTTGGTGAAGGCAAGGCCAAATTCCAAGGGGCGGATCCAGCGAACCGTTGCGCCTTCGATGATGAAAGGGTTGCCTTCATCCTCTGGGAAGATGCAAAACTCCAGTTCGTCTCCGACGGAGACTACAACGGGACTCGCCACGCGACAGCCTCCAGGGGAGAGGTCTCGCAGCTCTCCCTCACCGGCCACCATCCGACTCTTCGATGAAAAGTGGCTGCGAAATTGGACTGAAACGCGGACATGCTGACGTTTGTCCATCATGCGGCCCGTTAAACGTAAGGTACGTTAGCTATCTACTCACTTAGGTCAAAAACAACTGTTATAGAGCGGAATCCGAGCCTTGCCTTTGCGTGCGCTGGAGGAGCCATTCCCGGCACATCAAACCGAGGCGTATCCGGCTTCGGCACGGGTAAACTCAGCCGAGTTCGAACTACCGGCACCATGGTACTTTGACCCCACCAGCTTTCAAGCAATCGCAGTTTTCCTTTCTTCTCTCGAAAGGGTCGGAGTGAGTCTTCGCGAATTCATCCGATTGTTCAGCGCAAGCAGCTTTCTTCCGACTGTCCTCTTGTAATTTCTGAACATACGTGTTCGCATCGTCGGCCTCTTTCTCATGACGAACGCGCGAGGCTTCCACCTCCTCGGGTGTGAGCTTGGGTGGTTCCGGTATAGGCGGAACGAATTTTGGCACCGACCCAGCTTCAAACTGAGTGGACTTCACCGGGCGCACTTGGTGTGCCAGGGTCACGCGGATACTGCTCATCAGGCCCCGGCAGACAGCTCCCTGAGTTTCACCTTCGATTTCGACCGTCTTGCCAATCATGCTGGTCATGAAGTCGGGGCCAAACACCTCCCGAAGTATCGCCCGATCTGACGTGCACATGTTGAACGCGGAGTACGGTCTCCTGTTCGGGCCCACGTCGATGACCGGTGATTCGCGAAAGGCGACGTCCACCCACTCGATGGCGGGTTCAAACGTGTCCTTGGACACTTCGACGCTCGACACCGTCCCGCGCATCACGAGGTTCCTGGGTATCACCGCCCACATTCCCACGGATTGCGGCTTTGTTCTCAGAGCCGTGAGGAGATCACTCCAGTCCATTCGCCATGTCGGCGAGAGGCGGGATTCACGCGCTGAGCGCTCGCCCGCCGCTTCCTGATTCTGCCGCTGCATCACGCTTCCATAGAATGCGCCGGCGGGCCCCAATCTGGACAACGTCTCGATCACCTGATTCGCGGCCGCTGCCTGTCTCTGCTTGGCGGCCCGCTCCTCGGGCGTAAGGTTCGCTTCCGTTTTTTTGTCGCACGGGTCGCATTCCTTCTTGAAGCTGATCTCGCCGGTGTCAGCATACCCTTCAACGTTCAGCGTGTAGCCCAACGTTTCGCAGGTCGTCTGCGCCGCAGGTCTGTTCAAGTCCGCAGCCGCCGCCGCGTTCCTCTGAGCGGCGGTCGCGTTCAAGGGCAAACTCGCCGCTTGTGAAGATGTCTGAGAAGTGTTGCAGGTGGGGACGCGAGGGCGGAACAACAACTGCGTCGACAAAGGAACGTTCGTGTTCCCGTGCCGGACGCTTATGTTCTGGGTCGCCCGGCTCAACACGCCCTCACCGAGCGCGGGAAGGAGGTCGAGCCTCCGAGCCGCTCCCCACTGTCCGCGGGAATCGACAAGCGCAAGTCCCACATACGCCGTTCCCAGCGCGCCCGCGCTCTCGGCGACGGACGCACAATCAGCAGAGCCGACGTGCGAGCTGGACACGTTGCCAGCCCGTGAGACGAACACTTCAATGTCTACTTTGCCCGCATTGCAGACTTGGAGATAGACGCTCTGGGCATACACGGGCACGGAGACGTTGACGAAAGCGCATAGGAGTGCCGCTCCGACAACTAGTTTAGCCATCGTGTCTCTCCTCATTCGGAATCCATGTCCGATCCAGGCTCCGGTCAACAGAGATGCTCGCTCCCAATCTTGCCGGGAATTAACTTTTTGGCCTTTCGGCACAGGAACCTGTACACCATTTGCGTCTAACGGCTCCTTGGAAATTTCACCGAAAACATTTATTTTTGACCTCTCGCGACGATAGAGAAAAAGCCCTGAAAAATCAAACTAACCGGGTGCCAAAAACAGTTTTGTTTTTGACCCGCCCGAGAGGGTACGCTGACACCGGCAGAAACTGAGCTTGCCAAGCCGGGAAGAGCTTATGCGTGCATGGCTAATGGATTCAGCAGAGGGTGTTGAAAGGCTGTGACCTAGCCCCCTTAAACGGGTCCAAATCCTCTGTTAGGGTCGGGCCGCGGCTTGCTCCCCCGGCGTCGACCGGCCTTCCCGGTCCGTGGTCGGAGACATGCTCAAACTTGGGGGGCAACTCATGCCTCAGGTGCTGAGTCTGCAGGGACAGGCCTGGACATCCATTCGGCCAGGATGCAGACAGGCTGGGGCATCATCGAGGGGATCTACTACCTGACTTATTTAGGCCGACGATTCGCGTCCCGCTGAGAGCGACGCAGGCAGGCTCCAAGCGCGGCAACACCAAGCAATAATGTCTGCCTATTCTATTCACGCTCTTTCCTCTTCCGCCACTCCCACGACGGCACTAATGTTCTAATTCGTAGCGCACCGCGTCCAGCAACTGCGGCAGGCTAAAGGGCTTCTGGAAGGTCTGCCGGGCCCCGAGGAGTTTCGCGACATCCAAGACATTCTGTTCCCCGCCTGCGCCTGAAATGGCGATCACCTTGGCCTGGAGGAATTCACGTGTCAGGTCCAGGAGCATGTCCAGCCCATTCAGCTCGGGCATGGCAATGTCTGTGATGATCAAGTCCGTCGGCCTGTGGCGATACCGCTCAAGGCCCTGACGACCGTTGGCCGCCTCCGTGACCTCATACCCTGCCGCTTCAAGCGCAAAGCGAAGGAGCGCGCGGACGGGTTCTTCGTCATCGATGATCAGAATGGTGGCCATCGTCATGCGGCAACGCGATGATATACGTGCAAGCGGCGGTTGGCTTCGATGATGGGATCCGCCGCATGACCGCAGTTCATGCACCGCCAGCCCCTCATCCACATGAAGCCATAGGTCCCCTCAAAGTCAAAAACGTGGTCTTCCACCATCAAGCCGTGGCAGCGTAAGCAGGTCATGATTGCCCTCCTCTCGCTCATGGACACAGGATAGCGCACACCCTGACCAGGGACAGACTCAAAGGAAGTACCCCGGAAGTAGGCATTGGCGGCTTGACTCTCACGAGAGCTGACTTATTAAAGAAATAGTTTTACTCAGCACGGAGGCAGGATGATGGGAATCGCAAAACACACACGCCGACCATGAGAATGATATGCGATGAATGTGGAGCGAAGAAGGCGCTTGTCACATATGTGCGTACGGTTTCGCACGGACCGCGCCGTCAGCGGTCGGCAAGGGTACGCTCACCGCGTGTTGGTGAGGGGCGAAAGCAGCTGCGGGAGTGGCGTGTAGCCCGCTAATGTGCAAATTCATAGCGCACGGCAGTAAGTAATGTTTCCATATCTAAGGGCTTTTGAATCGTCTGACGCGCCCCCAACAGCTTGGCCACGTGGAGCGGGGCCTCGCCCTCCAAGCCGGCGGATATGGCGATGACTTTGACGTGGAGAAAGTTCCTGGTCAATTCCAACATCATTTCGAGGCGGTCTATCTCAGGCATGACAATATCGGTGATGATTAAGTCCGCTGCTCTCGCTCGATACAGCGCAAGTCCAAGACGGCCATTCGACGCTTCACGGACTTCATGGCCAGCCCTCTCCAGGGCTATACGGAGTAGCGCGCGTATGGGTTCCTGTTCTTCAATGACGAGTATGGTTGCCATGGGCGTATTTCCTTGACCGCCCCTCCATGGCTTCGTGGTTCGATGGACGGTTGCTGTAGAGAGGCGCATAAAGGATGCCTTGGAAAAGGGACAACCCAAAAAGAACAAATCTACGCGTTGTTTCAGGTCGTTGTGACGTGTGACCCCGCAGGCGAGCGATCCGCATACAAACGCCGCGTGTCGTAGGCTTGTCCATTCTCAGGGCGGGTCGATGCCGCTGAGGCGGATAGGTTCGGGGTGTTAGTGGTGCAGGACTTTGATGATGTCGCCGTCGAGGACACCAATTCACAGGGCCTGAATAGTCGGCAAAAGAAGGCCCAGCCATAGAAAGAGAAAGAACAATGCGAAAAATAGTCGCGCCACTGGAAGCTTGGGCTCTTACTACTAGGGTAGAAGAGCTTGGGATGACACCAAGCAGTTGTAGTCGGGTGAATACTCTCCCATTACAGGAAAAGCCCAGCGGCATCGAATCGTACTTTCCCCCAGACCCAGCCTAAGGGCAAGCGGGCGGGCCGTACCTGACAGTCTGGCCTGCCCGGAGCCCCGACTCCTCTCTCACTGCTTTGCCCGAGCTTCTACATGGCCTGGACAGCGGCTGGCTTTCCGGTAGACTCACGTGACGATTTTTCGCCTGCCTAGTCGTTCCGCGCAGGGTTCAAAAACCTCTCTCATGGTCGACGGCACAGAAGTCGATTTTTCTAGGGCTTTGACGTATCCTTTCGCCTGTTCCAAAAACAAATGATTTTGACAAACATGCAGTTCTAGTGTCCGATGATGACTGTTCAACGATTACGAACACGTGTGATCGATCCTCTCATCTCATCAGATCCTAATCCAAGAAAATGGGCGAGGCGACCGGCCCTGCAGGATTCGCATCGCTCCCTGCCCTGACCCCAATCTAGCCCCGCAGAGCAGTTCGTGGCCAAATGGGTATTGTCTCGGTGCTTGATGTCTTGTGTGGTAGGCTCAAAAACACGTGGTTGGGGAATAACGGAACCATGTAACGATCACAAGAAGAACCTGTGGGCCGCGCATGAGCTATCTCCCGCGTTTCCTTGCCTTGAGTGTGCTCATGAGCCTGGCGTTCACCGCACTAGTCTGTACTCCCGGGCTGGCAGAAGACTCGACTCTCATCACAGTTGGTCCTCGAATCGGCTTCAGTGGCAAAACTCCGTTTTTGGGACGACAGCAAAAGTACATGTTCAATCTGTATGACATCGCGGCGCTCTGGAGGCTCCCCTGGCAATGGCCGCTGGGGGACACCGACTGGAAGCTTGAGACGAGACTCATTACAAGCGCGGGAGCACTCGAGGGAGCGGGCGAGACAGGCCTGATGGCCACCCTTGTCCCGGACCTCGCCTTGAGTGGATGGAATGGGTTAGCGTCTTTCGACGTCGGGGCCGGGGCCGGATTTTTTTCCAAGTACAAATTTGGCGCTCAAGACTTCGGCGGTCCGGTGCAAATCGTCGCGACCGTTGGGATCAGGGTCAACCCATTTGCTCATACGTATGCGGGGTTTCGTGTCCAGCACTTTTCCGACGCAAGAGTCTATGGGCCGAGCGCGCTCGGCGTAGACATGTATATGGTGGAATTCGGGTACAGATTTTGACGCAAGCCGTTAATAATCGAATTGGTCCACTTTTTTGTAGAAGACTTCCTTCACCAATTCCCTCGTCAATAAGGTCACCTCCTCACGAGGATCAAAAACAGTTGTTTTTGAACCTCTCGACCCTGATCCTACGTTCCTTGAAAAACAACTCTTTCTCTTGTCTAACTGGGAGTGCTTTTTGATGCCGGGGGTGGAAATGGTCAAAACAGATAGAGATGCGAGATGAAATGGACTTCTGCCTAAAGATTGAGACACAGGGTTACAGCGGGATCGCCTACAACCCAGGGAATCTATGCCGCTAGCTGGCTGCCGACTTCACCCGTAATTCTTGGGCCTCCTTATCTTTTAGAACCGCTTTGTCTACGGGCTAGGGCCTGTTCGTCATTCAATTCCTGGGTGTGTCCGCTACCTTCCTCTTATTTGTTTCCGTCGCCAAGTCACCAGCACGGCGACCCCGGTACCTAGGAGCAGTAGGGTGGACGGTTCTGGGACGGTTGTGCCTGCTAAGGAGAACGTGGCATTGAACGGGCCCTGATGGGTGATGTCGGTCCCGATTCGCAACCAATCTGGCGCCAAATCACCATTGCGTATCCAGGTTTGCAAATCCGGGGTGAAAGGGGTCCCCGGTGGGACGATCGGCCTCGGCGCCGACAGCCACAGAAAATCCCCGCTCGTCAATTGCACCTCCGGGCGGAAGAAATAATGATCCGCCGGCAGCGTGACCGCCGGGCTGAAGGCGACAGTGAAGCGGACCTCCTCTCCTGTCGCCGGACCTTCCCCTCCGGTGAATTGGTTCGGGATCGGATGGATGCCGTTCACCACCGTGTTGAGGGTCGTAAAGCTGGGGCTCAGCACCCCCGCGGTCACACTCAGGGTGCCCGTAACCTGATCGAAGGCCGCAAATTGCACATCGCTGGGCGAGTTGACTCGCGTGTCGACGTGCCCGGAAGGCGGAGTCGCCGAGTCGACCGGAAAGACATGATACAACTCAATTTCCACATTTTGGACATTGCTCAGAGGCGCGCCTACTGGCAGCAGCCCGGTGAAAGTGGCCTGGGTGATCGTTGTCGTATGGGTCAGCACAAAATCATCGGCCGTTTCAGTCTCGATCCGGCCGGGGCTGGCAGGCACAGATAGCGTGCCGATCAGCCCGTCGGGATTGCCCGTGCTGAAAAAGAACGGGTCAGCGGCGGCGGGTGTTGCGAGGAAAATCGCCAGACTCACGGTAGCAATGACACTGATCATCAGATACCGATTCATGGGTCCCCTCCCTTCCTAAGAACCAGGATTTCCATTTTGCGATCCTCAACCAATCGATGATGCTGGTATTTTGTCGTTGCGCATTGAATCCTGTCAACGGTGATTGTTCGTCTCCGCATGAGGGCCCCACTTGAGGGTGCGGATTCATCCTAGACTGACTGGTAGGACTTCGACGTTGAGGAAGCAATTCTTAGGCTATCTTATAAGTAACTGAATTTACTACGAGGTGGACGGCCATTGTCCGTTCATGTGTAAAATTATGTGACAGTTCTCCTCGGATGTATCCAGGCCGTACCGGCAGAATCCTAGAAGTAACAAAGCGGTGGGATGAGTGACCGGAAAGTGGAAAAATTTTTGACGACATCAAGCTCGGCTTTATCAGATATCCTGACCCATTCGGAATTCTGTGCTAATGAAATGGACCCAGCCTTCTTCCCCCACGAGCCTCGTACGAGGCAAGATGGGTGGTGTTGAGCGCGCAACCCACACTTATCGTCCGGAAGAAGGGAGGGGCATTTATGCACATCACGACATTGGGGATTGATGTGGCGAAAAATGTGTTCCAGCTGCACGGGGTGGATGCGCGAGGGCGCGCGGTGCTCAGCCGACGCGTGACGCGCAGTCAGTTGGTGCACGCGGTGGCGAGTCTGCCGCCCTGTGTGATCGGGATGGAGGCGTGCGGGAGTGCGCATCATTGGGGGCGGGCGTTTGCACAGCTCGGGCATACCGTCAAGCTGATGCACCCCAAGTATGTCAAGCCCTACGTCAAGACCAACAAGAATGATGGGCGAGATGCGGAAGCGATCTGTGAAGCGGTGAGCCGGCCCACCGTGCGCTTTGTCTCGATCAAGACGGTGGAACAAGCCGACCTGCAGGCCGTGCACCGGACGCGATCGCTCTTCGTGAAACACCGGACCGCCGTCATCAATCAGATTCGGGGCTTGTTGGCCGAGTATGGGTTAGTGGTTGCGCCATCTCCGGAGAAGGTCCGGCCAACCCTCGTCCGTGTTCTGGATGATGCGGAGTCGGGATTGACCGCGTGTGCCCGGGAGACCTTCTCCGAGTTGTACGAGCAACTGACGGAGCTCGACTCACGCATTGAGCGGGTGACGCACCGGGTGGAGCGCGTGTACCGGGCCCATCCGGTCTGCCAGAAACTGGCCGCGGTGCCGGGGATTGGTCCGTTGACGGCCACGGCGCTGGTGGCGACCGTCGGTCGGCCCCAGGCGTTTCGCAACGGCCGGCATCTGGCGGCCTGGTTGGGGCTGGTGCCTCGGCAATATTCCAGTGGGGGCAAGGAGCGCTTAGGCGGGATTTCGAAACGCGGCAGTCGGTATGTGCGGACGCTGCTGATTCATGGGGCGCGCGCTGTCGTGCAGCGGGCCGAGCGGCGGACCGATACGCAGGGGCGGTGGCTGTGCGCGCTCAAACACCGCAAGGGCACCCATGTGGCCGCGGTGGCCTTAGCCAATAAAAATGCCCGGGTGATCTGGGCCTTGTTGGCCCATGATGAAGAGTATCGATCACCCGCCTAGGTGCAGGACGGGTCGCCACGGTCTTCGGGAGGAGAGGCGCAGCGAGCCGCATCACACAAGGAGGATTCACACCAAGGAGTGCAGCGCGGACGATCCGTGATGACACCAGAGGGACACCCGGCGCGTTCAGACCCTGGACAAATTGTCGGCCCAACCAAGGCCGTTGTGCTAATGAGGAGAATGCGCGCGTATTTCATCAAGGCCCGGACACATCTGTGGTCCACCGAGAGGCCGGATATATAGACGCAGCCCTGTTTTTAGATGGTTCATCGCGTGACACGCCGCCGTTGCAGCGAAGGCTGGGTCCATATATCATTTTGTGCTCAACTCCACCTCA
>VBOL01000216.1 GCA_005887945.1 Nitrospirota bacterium | reverse complement strand
CGATTGGCCGTGACAGGAAGGAACGGAAAAAGTTCTCCGCCCACACGGCGCGACCCAAGGAATCCGTGACGGAATATAAGGTCGACCATCGCTTCGGCAAACTGGCCGCCCATGTACTGTTATACCCACGCACAGGCCGGACTCACCAGCTCCGCGTCCATCTGGCATCCCTGGGCCATCCAATTCTGGGAGATCAGACCTATGGCGGGAAGAAGGTCTGCACGGTAGAAGGCGTCGAGATCCCCCGCGTGATGTTGCATGCGAGGACCCTGGGTTTCCATCACCCCTCTACCGGTGAGTTTCAGGAATATATAAAGCCTTTTCCATCCGATGTGGAGCAGGTGGTTCAGGCCCTCGATGGTCTCACGCCTCCTTACGGTGCCCGAAAATCTTGACAGGCCCCTCAACTTGGCGTAAGCCATGCCGCCTTGAAGGATGAGTTCATGCAGACTGCCGATGTGCTGGACGCCATGGGTGGATTGGTTGCACAGCTGAAGATGTATGCGGCCAAATTGCCGCCGATTGTGCATCTGTCGGCGGTGCCGACCGGTGTGAAGCCCAAGTTTGAAGCGGTCGAGGAGTACGAGGAGATCGTGTCCCGGTTCCGGAGCCAGAGCGCCGGGACTCCCTATAAAGGCCTGAACGAATTATTTGTGGATTCGCTGGAAGCCTTCGAAGTTGGTCGATTGCTCGGCTCCGTCCAGCCGCTCCTCTCGGTGCTCGATCATCTGGAACGGATGCAGCGAGATAAAGAAATCGAAATCGGACGGAGCGATGAGAAGCGTACAGGCGAGTATCGATCCTCTTTGAATAAGATTCTACCCGGCAACAAGCCGGAACTGGACGGCGCAGGACGGGGAATGTAGCAAACCCGTCAGGCGAACCCCTCACCCCCCCTCACCCCTAACGCCTTACCCCTTTCCAGTTCAATGTCCCATCTTTGGGCCGGCTGCGTTTTCGCCTTGTGATACGAGCTTGAAGCGAACCATCGATCCGCATTGGGGACACTTTCCGCGGATGGTATCCTCATCCAGCCGTTCGTACTGGTCTTCTTTCAGCCACATCAGCTGCGCGCACATAGGGCAGGTTCGGACTTGCGTTGTCATGATGTTCCTCGTACACTCCGCGTGATTTTGGTAACTGTAACTGGGAGATAATCTAGTACAAGATGCCCCCAAGCCTCAAGCCTGCCATCACCTTCGCCGAGGAGAAGGACCTAGACCCAGCCAAGCTCGTCCGCCTCTACCAGCAAGCGCCTTGGGCGAAAGGACGGATACTTGAGGACGCACGTGAGATGTTGCGCCACACCGATGTGGCCGTGACGGCCTGGGACAGTGACGTGTTGATCGGATTTGGACGGGTCTTAACGGACTATGTCTACCGAGCGACCATCTGGGATGTGATCGTCGATAAGGCCTATCAGAGTCAGGGCGTCGGCGCCGATATCGTCCAGCGCATCTTGAACCACCCCCGCCTCAAGAACGTCGAACTCTTCTGGCTCTGTACCCGCATGCCGGGATTTTATGAAAAGCTCGGCTTTAGTTCAAAGGAACAGACCGGGATGGTGTGGAGGCGCAGCAAGCAGACTCGACTAGAATAGCCTGGTTCACGATTCAACCTGTTTCTCCAATCTGAAGACAGTCCAGTGGCGCGAGAAGACCTCAAAGAGGTTCTCAAGCTGTTGTCGCCTCGCAAAAGAAAGGCAGGATGTCCAGAGTGACCAGACATCCTGCCTTGTTGGGGAGGAACATAGCGTGATGGCTAGAAGAACATCTTCGCACCGAACAGGAAGCCGAAGGACGAGGCGTTCCAATCGTTCACGCGTACCCCGTCGATCGTGGCGTGCCCATCGTTGCGCTTGTAGGCCATTTCTGTGTTCAGCGCGAACTGTTTGGTGAGCATGTAGTCGGCGCCCCAGCCGAGTCGCCAGGCGAAGGTGTTGCTGGGTGAAATGGTAGTTCCGCTAATCGCACTGCTTTCCCCAAAGCTGTTGACGTTTACTCCGAAGCTCATATTTGCATAGGGTATGACCGGGCCAAATCGCACCGGGCGTACTTCGACTGTCGGAAGCACCGACACGGTATCCTGATGTCCCAAGTCGACGGGGAATCGGCCCTCTCTGTCGACCCCATGCCGCTCCCATTCGAGCATCATACCGACCAGGAGCCACTTGTTCAGGCTATACATGGCTTGAAAGTTCACGAGGGAACCGATGCCCGTGGAACTTGGAAATTGGTTCGTGAGTGATTGCGTCAATGGCGCAAACCCTGCCCGCATACCGAGCACGACTTTGCCTGGCTCTATTCCGCCCTGTTCCATCTTCCATTCTGCCGCCTTTGCTTGGCTGCCTAGGACAAGCGCGCTTAGCACCATGAACCCCACCACACCCCAGCGAGCCATAACGACACCCATAATTAATCCTCCGTGATGTAATGACGTAAAAATAGGATACACCCGTTTCCCCCCGCACTAGCAACGCAAGTTTAGTACCCCGATCCCTCTTGAATTGATTGTAGTCTGGTGAACGGAATTGCTCAATCAATATACAAGTTTAAACCGATCAAATTTACTGGGCGATTCAGGGGCAGTCATGGTGCCGTTCCGCTTGTTGGAATAATGACGCATTGCCGACACAGTTTTGTATCTATCGTACTATAGAGGGAAAGCCGACACAAAACATGGATAAGGACTCACATGGCACAACGTTATATGGAGCTGAGATCAACCGAGCGCAAGGGAACGCCGCTGTTTCTTGGGAGAAAAAAGGACCGCAACAAAAAACAGTATTGTGGCGAGCAACACAATGGCAGGACCGGAGGGGACATCCCAGTAAGAGGAGATGAGTACTCCCCCGACTGAGCAGGTAATTCCGATGAGGACCGAATACCAGGTCAGCGTCGAGAGACTATGCGTCAGTTGGTAGGCGGTGGAAGCTGGAATCAGGATCATCGCGAAGACAAGAATCGCGCCGACGGTCTTGAGTGATATCACCACCGTCAGCGCGACCAGGGTCAGCAAGAGGAAAAAAATGCGCCGGGCCGGCACTCCGGAGGCTTCGGCCATTTCTTGGTCGAATGCGATGAAGTAGAGTTCTTTCGAGAAAAGCACAATCGCACCGATGACGACGATGCTCAATCCGGCAATCGTGCGTAATTCCTCGCTGGTCACTGCAAGCACATTTCCGAAGAGGTAGCCATAGACCTCAGCGTTATAGGTCTTCATCAGGCCGATGAAGAGTATGGCCAAGGCCATGGTGGCGGTGTAGAGAATGCCGATGGAGACATCCAGCTTCATCCGGCCTTTTTCTTCCACCCATCCCGTGATCCAGACTGTGGCGAGGCCAAAGAGAATGGCCATGAGGAGCGGCGGCCAGCCCATTAAAAAGCCCGAGCGCGACTCCGGCAAACGCCGCATGCGCCGTGCCGGCTCCCATAAACGCCAGCCCTCGTAATACGACAAAGACACCGATCGTCGAGCACAGGGCACCAACCAACGCCGCAGCCAGAAGTGAACGTTGCATGAAATCGTACGTGAATAGTTCAAGCATCTTAGGGAATGGTCAATGATGGTGATGGTGGTAGTCTTCGACGATGACCAGGTCTTTTTCTGTAATAACCAAGTCTTTCCCGTAGACCTGGCTGAGGATGTCCGGCTTCAGAACATCGGCAGGCGGCCCTGCGGCGTAGAGGCGAGTCTTGAGGAGCACGAGCCGGTCTACCCGCGAACGGATCATATTGATGTCATGGGTGATCAAGAGGACTGTCAAGCCTAACTCTTCGTGCAGATGCTGCACCAACTCGACGACATTGTGTTGCGTCGTGATATCCAGTCCAGTCGTCGGCTCGTCGAGCAACAAAACATGTGGTTGCTGGGCCAACGCTCTGGCGATGAAGACCCGCTGCTGTTGTCCTCCAGAGAGGTGGCCCAGCGCGCTGTCTCGATGCCCCTCCATCCCCACATGAGCCAGGGCGTCCAACGCGATCTTGCGATCGTTCCCTGATGGCCGCGTGAACAGACCTAATGTGCCGTACCGTCCCATCATGACGGTTTCCAGTACCGTGACGGGAAAGTTACGATCGATCACTCCCTTCTGAGGCAGGTAGCCGATCCTGGCCCGGTGATGACAGCGTAGCTCATCACAGGCACAATCGAAAATTCTGAGATGGCCCTTCAGCGGAGCCATCAAACCGAGGACCGCGCGGCAGAGAGTCGTCTTTCCGGACCCATTGGGCCCGATAACCCCTAGGAACTCGCCGGATTGAATCTCGAGCGAGATATCATCAAGTGCCACCACCCCAGGGAACCCAAAGGTGGCATGATCGAAGTGAATGATAGGAGGCGACTGACTTGCCACGGCGGTGAGAGCTCCTTTTAGTCCAAGCCGCTGAAACCGATGCCTATTAGCCGCTAGGCCGCATCCAGCGCGTTGGCTAATTGGAGCACATTATAACGGAGCATGTCGAGATAGGTCTCTGTGTGCGGGAGGCCTCCCGGGAGAGTGGTGAGCACCACCACGCGCGCGCCGGTCTCCTTGGCCAACATCTCGGGAATCTTTTGGCTCAGCTGAATTTCCGAGACCACGACCTTGATCCGGTCCTTTTTGATCGTCGCGATGAGGCCGTGAAGGTGGAGCGCCGATGGCTCACTCCCGGATTGTGGTTGGATCGTCCCGACGATCTGGAACCCAAAGCGCCTTGCGAAGTATGGCCAGGCCGGATGATGGGCGATGAATCGCCGATCGGCAAGGCGTCTGATCCGATCACTCAAGTCCCCTCGAAGTTGGTCCAGCTTCCGAAGATAAGATGCCTGATTGGATCGGTACTCCGTCGCATGAGCCGGGTCTACCTGAATGAGCGCTTCCGTGATATGCCGCATCATCGTCGTCGCATTCTCAGGGTCCATCCATATGTGAGGATTCCCTTGTTCCTCCTCTTCGGCGGCATGAAGCTCGCCTTCACGGTTTGGCCTGTCGCGAAGAAGCGCGATGCCTTTGGAGGTGGTGACGACCCGGAGTGATGCGCTGCCGGCATTCTTCACCAATGAGGAGACCCAGACTTCAAGGCCGATACCGATTTCGTACAGCAGCCGGGCTTTCCGGACGGCGACGAGATCACTCGGTTTGGGGGAATAGGTATGTTCATTTTCATAGCCGCTCAGCAGGGAGGTCACCCGTACGTGGCGTCCGCCGACTTGTTCGGTCAGGTCCTTCAAGACAGGAATCGTGACCACGATATTGATGGGCTCCGGATGAGGGGCGGCATGGGCCAGAGGTGCGGCGAGCAAACCGTAGCTAATGAGGGTTGCCCAGAGCAGGCGCACCAATCGGAGATTCAGCATGGGCGAGGACGCTAACACTGGGTCTCCTCGTTGTCAACGCAATGACTTGGGTTAATCTCTAGAGTTCGGTCACGATGTTTTCCCTGCTTGACCCCACCGGATAGTTCCATTAGCGTAGCGAGCCTACAGCTCTTGCTAGACGATCACCGGAGGGATCAAGGAATGCACGTCGTGGGACTCATGTCTGGAACATCCGGTGATGGTGTCGATGCTGCACTCGTGGACATTACCGGGCGAGGTCGCTCCCTGAAGGCGCGGACGCTCGCGGCGCACACGCTGGCCTATCCACGCTCGTTACGGCAGCGCATTCTCGCCGCGTCAGTTTCGGGGACAGTCGCGGATGTGTGTCACCTCAATGCGCTGCTTGGTGAATGGTTTGCGAACGCGGCGCTGCACGTGATTCGGCAGGCGAAACTCCAGCCGAGCGATGTGGCGTTAATCGGCTCTCATGGCCAAACCGTGCACCATCTTCCGCATGGTATCCATGCGCCGGGAGTCGGAGCCATTCGTTCCACCCTCCAGATCGCCGAGCCGGCCGTAATTGCCGAACGAACGGGGATTACCACCGTGGCCAATTTCCGTTCCCGTGACATCGCCGCAGGAGGCCAAGGGGCTCCACTGGCGCCAGCAGCACATGCGCTGCTCTTGAAGCATGCACGCCGTGCCCGGTTGGTGGTGAATCTCGGAGGCATCAGCAACGTGACGTATGTGCCGAAAGGGGGACACCTCAGCGGGGTGCAGGCATTCGATACGGGGCCGGCCAATATGGTGCTGGATAGTCTTATGGTGCGTGTGACCGACGGGCGGCTGTCGATGGATCGTGATGGAAAACTTGCCATGAAAGGGCAGGTCGATTCACGACTGTTGGGCAAGCTGCTCGCGCATCCCTTTTTGTCCAAGCGGCCGCCCAAATCGACCGGGCGGGAAGCATTCGGTCCTGATCTCATCGAGGAGCTGATCGCAATTCAGCAGCAGCGCAGCCTCTCGATCGAGGATCTGTTGGCGACCTGTAGTATGTGGACGGCCAAGGCGGTGGGAACCTCGCGACGGTGGATTAGCGGTGAGATCGATGAAGTGGTGGTGGGCGGCGGCGGCGTCCGTAACCGTGCGATCATGAGCCATCTCGCGACGGTCTTCGCCCCGATTCCGGTCACCACATTTGAGGCTCTGGGGTGGGACAGTAAGGTGTTTGAGGCGGTGGCCTTTGCCCTATTGGCCTATCAAACCGTGACTGGACAGTGGGGCAACATCCCGTCTGTGACCGGCGCGAACCATCCTGTACTCCTTGGCACGATTGTCCCGAACGGGCCTCGCTGGCGTGAATCCCTTCCCGGGCTATAGCTGCACGATGGAGAACGTATTCATTGGCCTTGCCATCGCGTTCCTGGCTTTCCTGGCGTTCCTGGTTTGGCGGCTGAAGGTCTCGTCATCCACTGGGCCAGTCAGGCAAGAGACCTTTATCCTTCCTCCTGGCGTGACGCTGCGTCCCCAGCCTTTGCTGACTGACACTGATCTCTTGCTCTACAATCTGATACGTTTGGCCGTAGAAGACCATTATCTTGTCTTTGCGAGGGTTCCTCTCTGGTCTGTGGTCAGCGTCGAGGCGGAAGGAAAGGCTCGGTCGCAGGTGTTGAGACATATCGCGCTGAAGCAACTCGACTTTGTGTTGGTCCACCCGGGAACGAAGGCTGCGGAGCAGGTTGTATTGCTTGAGGAAGGTTTCACCCCTCAGCCAGACGAGCTCACTCGGAGACGGGAGATCCAGTCTGTCCTACAGGCAGCTGGCATCACCTTGACCACCTTGAAGTCCCACACGTCCTATACGGTGCCTCAACTGGCTCAGCTGCTTGGCGTCGACGATGACGAGTGACTGCTACTGCATATTGCTGACACATCCTCTGCCTGTCTTGAGGTGGAACTACTCAGAAGGGCTGTTGCCGGTCAGTTGAGGGGTCGGTTCCTCATCGCGCATCGCCGCCGAGTCGAGGGCTTTCCGTGCCAACTCGGCTTCAGCGCTTTCAGGATATTGATCGACCACTCGCTCGTACATCATACGAGCTTTTTCGTGATCCTTTAGCCTGGTGTAGGTTTGCCCGATCTTCAAGGTAGAGGCCGCAAGCTTTGGACTGAGTGGGTAGTAGGACACAACGTGGTAGAAGGTTTTCAAGGCTTCCTTGTAGCGCCCTAATCGGTACTGACATTCTCCCACCCAGTATTGCGCGTTGGCTGCCAGTGAGGACTGCCCGTGAAGCTCGAGAAAGAATCGAAAACCAGCCAGCGCGGCCTCGTAATCCCTGTGCTTGAACTCCTCCATCACTCGATCATAGAGGTGTCGAGACGAATCCTGCATGTTTGAGGGAGCGGCAACGGCGAGATTGAGGGAAAACAGCACCGCAATCATTCCTGGGAGCACGATCATCAGTATCTTCATCGTAATGCCTCCGTACTGCTCGGCAAGGTCTCGGTACCCATCCTCCTGCGATGTCGCAATCGCCGTGCCACCATGCGACGATCCGGTGTGGCTAATACCCACGACAATCCACGAGCTTGGCGCCATTCGATGCCAGGAATTGCCGAGTGCCTGCCCCGCCTGAGCGACAGATTTGTACGATCGGTGCGTGAGTCTCCTCGCTTGACAGAATGGAGCCCACCACTCAGCGAAGTGGCTTCAGTAAACGGTTTGTGGAGAACTTGACTTGCTTGCTTGTGGTCGAAATAATGCCACTCGGTCGCTTAGATCAGAGTCTCCGGAGTAGAACGACGACGGTGAGAGGGAGGAAGGCGCGGTGAAGGGAGTTGGACATGATGACTGATCCTCCGCCGAATCCACTCGGCGGAAAGACCTTGATCGTGGACGCGAATGACGGCGACTCGTACCCGCGACCCAGTGCGGCACTACTCGATGCAGGAGAGCATGACCAGGTCTTTGTTCGTTCCGGCATCTATGAGGACAAAGTCTTTATCACGGGTCGACCGATTCATTTGGTGGGGGCCGGTCGAGACGAGGTGCAGATTTTTTCCCGTCGTGGGGGGCCCCTCTATCTCCAGCAGGTCCCAAGCGGTCGCATCTCCGGCATCACGTTTCGATACGTCGGAAGCGATCAGAATTCAGCGATGAACCTACTCGATTCCTCTTGTGCTGTGACACAGTGCCGTGCCACGGAGGGTATTCTGTCCGGCGTGGTGATTTATGGACCGCAATCGCGGCCGACATTTGTCGAGAACGAAGTCTGTGGCAACCGCGAATCGGGGATTTTCGTGTTTGCCGGGGCACAGCCGAGGATCGCGGATAATGTCTGTAGGGGCAACCACCATTTCGGTATTGCGGTACGGGATCCTGGGAGCCATCCGGAGCTCGTCAGGAACCGGTGTCGGGAAAATATGCTGAGTGGGATTCTCCTCTTTCATCACGCGGAAGCGCTCCTCGTCGACAATACGTGCAGCGAGAATCAGCACTGGGGGATGGTGATAACTCCCGACTGCCACCCTACTCCCGGTCGGGAGACGCTCGACACCTCAAACATTCTTGCCCCCAATCCGCGCGGGACCTTGATCGTGACGGACAAGCCGTTAGGTGACATCGGTCGGTGATGAGCCTGGATATCGAGGACACCGGCAATTTAGGAATCAGTGCGTAGAAGACAGAAGGCGAGGTCGGGGAGGAGTCAGAAGGCGTCTCTGATCTTGATTCCCCTACATCGGTAATGCGTGATCGTTAGGAGCCTGTCTGACATTGCCTTCGTGACGAGGCGAAGGAGGTGCGGCCAGATGCGAGGCCGCAGGCCCGGAAAAACCGGAGGCGTATTCGCTGGAATACGTTGAGGATTTTTTCGGGCTATCGGACAGGCTCTTAGGGAAGGAGATTAGCCGAGTGAGTCCGAACGGCTTCGTGAAGGTGGAACGCACTGCCGCCATGGTGTTTCGCTCGATACATGGCCGTGTCGGCATGCTTCAGCAATTCGTCGACAGGATGATCGTCGTGAGGATAGATCGTAATTCCGATGCTGATGCCGACGGAGATGTGGTGCCCCTTTAGCTCAAACGGCGTGGCAATGGATTCCGTGATGCGTTTTGCCACCACAAGGATGTTCTGTTCGGAAGAGACCCCTTCTAGAATAATCGTGAACTCGTCCCCGCCCATCCGGGCCACGGTATCGACTTCCCGCACACAGGCCTTGAGTCGTTCGGATACGGCCTTGAGTAATTCGTCACCCATGGCGTGGCCGAAGGTATCATTCACCGCTTTGAATCGATCGAGATCAAGGAGCATGAGACCAATCGGTTGTTGCATGCGCTTGCTTCGAGCCATGGCTTGAACCAGCCGATCCCGAAAGAGGGTACGATTCACCAGGCCGGTCAAGTGATCGTACTGTGCGAGGTAGGTCAGGTGTTCTTCAAAGCGTTTCCGCTCAATGGCATAGCGGACGGCACGAGCTAAAAGCTCGGGATGACCCTGACCTTTGACGAGGTAATCCTGCGCCCCCTGTTGGACGGCTTGAAGAGCCAGGCTTTGGTCGCTCACACCGCTTAGGACGACAACCGGGATCGTCGGACTGGTGGCATGGACCTGTTTGACCGTCGGGAGACCGAATGCATCCGGGAGAGACAGGTCCAAGAGCACGGCATCGAACCGCTCACGGCTGAGAAGCGCAAGTCCTTCTCCTAGCGTTTTCGCACGGGTAATCTGGAACTCCTCGATGCTCCATTCAGAAAGAAGATCCTGCGTGAGCTGAGCGTCGACGTCATTGTCTTCGACGAGGAGCGCTTTGATCATCTGACACCCTCGCTATCGCGTGAACTCCTGAGTCCGGTTCCTAGTTTCTAGGTCTGGACCGGTTGTCTGTGACGAGGCCGGCTATTATTATGCGAGATTGATTATAGCCAAGAGACGAGGGAGGATAAAGAAAATGCGAAAATACGGTAAGGGAAAGGCGTGAAACTCGAAGGGAGTGCCTCACCACGGACAAGCATGACGGCATAGGACTCACGATGCCACTCTCCCGGGTGAAGACCATGCCCGCCCCTTGGAAGCAGATGCAAGCCAAGGAGATAGCTACGCGGGGCGGTCAAGGGGAACCACGGCGACGATCTGGAATCAGACAACCTGGTTTTAACCTACATGGAGTGCTTCAGCTCGGCGACGAACCTCTTCGGCTTTTTGCGATTGTCCGAGGTTGTCGTAGAGCGAGGCGATATTCGCATGCAAATGCGACAAGAGTTGTCCCAACTGTGCTTCCTGTGCGATCACGTTCGCTTCGAGTGCCAGTTTCTTTTCTTCACTCCGGCGGAAGCGTTCATCAAGCCGCTGTACGAGTTGGATCCAGCCTTTGACCTTGCCGGAATCCAAGTCAGGGAGGGTCGGCAACGCTTCAGCGCGATCGAGAGACTTTTCAGTTTGATTCATCCAATTGATGAGGACGAGAACATCACCAAGCGTAATTTTGAGTGCGGATGAGGCGCCTTCTTCTTCGATAACCAGGTCTTCCATTACAACTCCTGTAAGAAAATTATTTCGAATAGTGTGCGGCAGACGAACGAAATACCTCTGCCAAATTGCCGTTGAAGTTTTCTGTTACCGGCCTTTGAACAGTGAACAACGCAGCGAGACCAATGCGAGCCACCTCCTTTCTATGTCTGGCCTTTGGCGAGAAACGGAGAGCAGGTCCAAGAGTAGGCACCCCATAGGCTCCATCTGGTAGTGTTGGTCGAGTAATACTGCGCCCGCAGTGGTATTGTCAACAGCTCTCTTGGGGGAGATTGATAAAGAAAAACCTCTCCCGGATTCTTCGGCATGCGGACGAAGGCAACAAGAGCAGGAAGTGGACGATGACTATCCTTGAGGTGAGCGGGGTGGAACGTTCGGATAGATTCCGTGTGGGAGACGTTCGGGGCCGATTGCCGCTTCGCAGGCATACCCTGGTTCGAAGGGCCAGAGGAGGTATCGACCTTCCCAAGAACCTCTTACCTGGATCGTGGTCAGCGAGACTCCGAGTTGAGCCGCCTCCTCGCGCATCTTGGAGAGGCAGCCTTCGTAGGAATATGCTCGGCGACCCAGTATGATCGGGTTGCCCGTCTGGCTATGGAATACGGTATAGGACTCAGCGCAGCCTGCCAGGAGCAGTATTATGATGAGCATAAAACCTCTCGTCATGGGCCTTCACCCTCACTCGCGGTGCGATTATTTTCAGGAATGCGCCCATTGCTACGCGCTGGATCGAGGTGGCAGCGCGAGAGGAACCTCATTTTTGACGAGCCGACCTAGGTAGACTTGGTCTTCACCAGGCATTTGAATAAATTCGACACCGAACCGTCGTCCTTCGCACCAGCGTACTTTGGCTAATCCGACTCGGAGCGGAGACGTGGTGTCAGGGACGAGCATTCTCATCTCAAGATAAGAGCCGGACTGTACTCGTTTTCGGCTGTGAACGGCGCAGCCAGGGACCGACACGTTGAGCACGGTTCCCTCCCCCACATAGGCCTCACCAGCAAACACAACGGGGAAGTGTGTTTGGACTCGTTCGCAGTACCTAAATTTCGCCATGGCAGTTGCTTCCTTCTCGGTCAGACGAGTGGGAGAGTAGAGAGTAGCACAGTCTCCTTCAGCACGCGAGAGGGCCCCTCGTTCGTGGTATCTGGCACAAGAGAGTTGCAGGCCCTCCCGCACCATCCTCCAACAAACCGCAAAGTGCGGCAAGGAGAGCCAAAGAAAGAGAAACCCCCACCCCAATCTCCCTACGAAAGTCGGGAGACATGAGTAACCACAGGTCATTGAAATAATTAACCAACCAAGCATTTTGTCTTCCCTGCCAGACGGCATAGAACCTGCGCTTACAGCGTCACAGGACAGGGTCAACTCCCGAGCAACATGTAGGACCCGCCGCGGGGTTACACAGGGAGGAAACAAGAATGAACAGGGTCGAGCTTCCCAACGAACCATATGGTGATGACCCAGAACACCGGACATCCAGCCTCATGAGATCCGCCGGACTTCTTGCCTGCGGAGTCGTGATGTTGATAGCGAATTCGGCACCCATTGTTCTCTCCGATGCACAGGTCTATGAATACGTCGGCCCCACAGGTCAGGTGAGCGTCACGAATGTACCGACAAATGAGCGCGTCACAGTAGTTCGCCGCAAGGCCCGATATCACAGTGTTGTGGCGGATCTAGAACTCGAGCAAGCGGTCGACCGTGCAGCTCAGCAGCACCACGTTCAACCGGCCTTGCTCCTTGCGGTGATGAAGGCCGAATCATCTTTTAATCCGACCGCGGTCTCAAAGGCGGGAGCGGTAGGACTCATGCAGCTGATTCCGGAAACCGCCATCCGGCATGGCGTGCATAACCTCTACGATGCGAACGACAACATCACCGGTGGGGCCAAGCACTTGCGTTACCTCTTGGACCGATTCCACGGGAATATCCGGTTAGCCTTGGCTGCCTATAATGCAGGCGAACGCAAGGTGGATCGATATAGACAGATCCCGCCCTATAAGGAAACACAGGATTATGTAAAAAGAGTGCTCGTGTACTATCGTAGCTACAAGAAGGACGGTTGGATCATGCCGGTTGTGATTGCCACCCCGTCTACGCACGCAAGCCGACCGTACTAATCGATCGCCTGTAATCTAGTGTGGTCGGAATCCTTGTTCAGATTAGAGATCCATCCGAAGAGACAGGGGCCTCAAGCGTCTGTAGGGATCAAAAACCGAAGCGAGACGTATAATCAGAGAGTTGAGGGCTGGAGGCATTAGGCGGGTTTCTCAGAGACGAACTCCAAGTACTTCCACAGTTCCTTGGCATCCTCTTCGGAGAATACCAGCGGGGTATTGTTAGCGGATCCGGCGAAATAGATCTTTAGCGACATAGCATCATGCCAAATCTGTGCCTCGCAGTAGTTCACACTCTCGAGGTTTAAGGCTTTCTTGCCAATACGAACGAAGTGCATAGCGTCTCCTTGCTCTGCGCCAACTCCTTGCCGACTATATCACCGCATGGTCTTCCGTCAAATGCTTACCGTATTTTCTGCCAAGGTCTCGCAGGCACGAAACGAGCCAGGACTTGAATAAGATTGAGACGCCTGGGGGTGGATCAGTTAGAAAAAGAAGGTTGGTTGCGGGGGCTCGATTAGATCACGATTTAATCCCTCGTTGACTATCGCGTTGACGGCGTGAATCCCCGCGCTAGAAGTGGCGTTGCATGGGTTCGTGGCATCTGTGATGGCGGAGAGTCGCGTAAGTCCTTTGCTTATAATACCTGCGGTTTACAAACTCGATTCAGCCCAATCTGACACGACCCACGCAGAGCTAACCCAAGGTAAAACTGACGAATCGGAAGAACCATCCTCTTGATGGATCGGGATGGCTTGGCCTGTTCCGGTAGCAGAGTGGTAGCAGAACGTCACAGTTTATCGCCTAGAAGGTACGATCCTTACTTTTATTTCACCGTATGGGGCTTCGGTGGGAAAAACTCCATCATCACAACGAATCTGCCAGAAGATGATGTGGTCACCAAGAGCAGTGTTAAGAACTATCTCGCCTATTTTAATCGAATCATTTTTGTAGATGGGTTGCGACATGGGCTTTTCATAAAGGGCATATTTCTGCTCTCCAATCGAGGTGGTATGTGGCATGGGTAGGTCCCCCACATAGGATCCGTAGGAAGGTCGTCTCAATGTTTGAGGAACCAGAATCAGAGCTCGATAATCCCGAACCGTTTGTTGCCCCTATTGGCAACAGAAAAACGAAATACATCAACCGTTGGACCAGGAAGTTCACGCACACCATTTTCGTCAACACCTTCGAGGTATAAACGAAGACTTGTACTTGGCACTGAAAGAGAGGCTGGTTTCGGAGTAAACGGTTCATAACGGACAGTCGAACCATCGAAGATCACCTGACCTCTCAGGATCAATACATCAGGTTCATCAAATTTATTGATCTTTGGTGAATCCAGAACAAGAGGATTGTAATCGCCGAGAATGTTGAGAAATTCGAACCCCTTCTTATCTGGGGTCTCGCGGCGAAGAAGCCATTGGTTCTTATCGGACTGGTATGAACCACTAGCGGAATCATGTCTCGGGAATGGGAAAAATTGAAAGGTCTTCCCGATATTTTCTTTCAGTTCGGCACGGTTCATGGTGTAAGGAATCATAGCGGGCGTTACGTTCACAGTCCATAACCTGCGGTTTCATAAACCTGAAGGCGGTTAATACGCATGATAAATCCATTGGCGGTAAGTTGTTTGAACGTGGCGGACGGCACCCGGTCACCTGCTTTTTAATGGGCATCTGATGCTCCTTTTGTTGGTTGCTTTGAAGTTTTGTTCGTGGATTCATTGAGACGTTTCTTAAATTATTTGAGTTTGAGAGTTTTACCGTCTAGTCTGTGATGTCCGTCATAAAATTGTTGGGCGCAAAAGATCCTCGACCCCGTTTCTCCTCCGGTTTCTGCCGGTCATGGCACTATGGCAACTTGACGGAGCCTGTGTGGCGAGTGGCTGCATCGAAATTCTTGGCACCCTCACTGAATCGTGGGTCGTATAGATAAAACCCACCGCGCACTGGGAGCACTCCTCTTCATAATACAGAAACGGGCAGGGTTATTCTCCCCCGCCCGTTCGTACAAACCCACCTCCGCCGTAGGCGTTGATACCTTATTTTACTTCAGTCAGAATTTTACTTCAGTCAGATGCATGAGAGCAGTTTCGGCATGTTCCGTGGCGACGTCGGCATGGCCCGCTTTACCATGCTCAATGGCTTCTTTCAGATGCTTAATCCCTTCGTCCAAATGCGGGTTTTTGCCTCCCATCTCAGCATGGTTCAGCGACTGTTCCGCATGTGTCACGAGCACCTCAGCATGACCCTGTTTGCCATGGTCCACCGCTTCCTTCGCGTGCATGATGGCGTCCCTGACGTTACCGGCGGGGGACGGCTGGGCGTTCAGTATGGGCACACTAACGAACGCTCCAAGCGCAAACAGAATGAGGGCACCACGGTAGAATTTGCTGGTCATCTTTGTCTCCCCTCTATGGTTAGAATTCACTGCCGAAAAAGACTGTAGGAAATCTTAAATTCACCTTAACACAGCGTTTCCGTAGCCTGTCAAGAAGACACACTCACGAGGCATGCGCTCCAGGAAACAAAGTGGAGTACGTCACTTTGTCTAATTCCTATCCGTCGGGATCCCTCGCCTCAGCCAGAAGCTTTGGGTGGTCTAGGAGAACACGGACAAGAACACGGACAAAATGGCCCGTGAAAGCAGGGAAGAGAAGAACGATGAAGTGGAAGTGGGTGAGACGGTTGGTTGCGGGGGAAGGATTTGAACCTTCGACCTTTGGGTTATGAGGCCGAATAAGTAGAAATCTGTAACTCCCTCTTTTGCATCTGGTTTCCCGGTTTTCTCTTGATAGACAAGGCGTTACGGGATTTTGATCTCGTCGAGTCTGTTCGATCTGTTCTGGTCTTTTCGGTTGTGTTTGAGCACAAAATTAGCACAACTGATCGTTCTGTCAGCGGGTCATGTTGTGATCATGATCACACCTTGGTTTATTGTACGATGTGCTCGCTCAGCCACATCGGTTTTTCAACAACTGGCAGCAACGAAGTAGGAATTGCCCATTGCCCGCCTCAGTGAGCCCCCTGATAACCAATAAGCGCGGGGCGAGAGTCTGGTCATTGCTGGGCTGGGTGTGTGCGCCTCGGGGAGGCGCACACGAGGAGACACGTGACCAGACGGCTCAGTCTTCGCCTTGTCAAGGGGAGGGCGCGGCAACGGTCTTGGCTGTCAAGCACACTGAACCAGTTCTGCGCGCCATGGGATCCGATGTTTCAGCATCGCATTCAGAACGATCAGCAGCTTCCGCATACAAGCTGTCAGCACCACCTTTGCGGTGTCGCACAGCTCGGTCCGGCTACTCGTATATTACGGCGCCGCAGTCGCGTACAACACTCCCTGGTATGGCGTCAATACTAAGATATTTAGCGACGTGGCCAAGGAAGCGGCCCGAATCGCTGCAAACCAGTCTGCCTTTGAAAGAATCTACCTGTTGAAAGCATGGGAACCGGAGTTGGAGGCCTATGAAGTGTTTCCGGTCTTCGCAACATGTAAATAATGCATATTTCGATAGGGCTTCTTTTACGGTCTTGAGTCCGACAAGAAGAAATCATTTTCTATGAAATGCACGATGTCGATCGTGCCGTCATTCATCTTTTCGAGAAAAAGACCAATCTCGTCCCTGGTCTCATGCGTGGCATTTTGTAAGTCGATCCGTATCGAAAGATACACGATCCGGCGACGAACCTTGGCAGCTCTGAATGCAAGCAGTTGCTTACGTGCCCGGTCCACCGTGCTACTCATCTTGGCGCGCAGTTCCTCCTTCAACCCATGCCATACCTTGCGCATATCGTGAGGAAGTGGGTTAACGAGATACTCAATTTCGCTGTCCGAGTCGTGTATCCGTTTTGCCTCCAATATGGTGACATTTCCCTCACGGTTCTTCGCCAAAAGGTCTGGTACCTTTTCCCCCTTCGTTCGTCCGGTTTCAAGGAACGTAATCTCGATATAGCCCTGTCGTTTCAAGAACACATAGGCCCGTGCCTCATTGAAGGAATCAAAAAGCGGAACGGGAAACCCGAATTTAGGCTTGGGCGATAGAACAAGGGCGGCTCGGCGCTTCCACTCTTGCCAGGCCACTGGATCAAGCTCCCCTAAGATAGATTCAAGTTCAGCCAGGTACTGATCGGACGGAACTCGCAACGCTAGTTGGACATTGGCATGGTTGAAATAGTTGTTTGGATTCGACGAGTCCTCACAATACAGCTCATACAGACGGGGAAATGTACGTGCCCACTTGTCCGGGTTATTCATGGTCAATTCCTCGTCCTCCGATACCTCGCCGGTATTACCTGCGTTTCCGCCACTCCCACGGCGGCACTGGCTGCGGGTCAGCCCTGCTGTGTTTTGCGATACCACCATTTCGGGTATGCCCCCCACCTCCTGAGGAATAGCCAAACACCCCTTTCCCACACTATCCTGCGCATAACATGATGGCTCAGGGGAATCAACAGACTTCGTGGGATAGTCCGAAGTTTACTCTGTCGTTAGTGAAGAATTCCCGTCCCGTGTTGGGGACGGTGCTGAACAAGGCTGGGCAAATGGCCACAACCCCTGCTAGCATGCGGAAGCTACTCTCTCACTAGATTACCCGATGCCTCGTGTCGGAAAGCGAACGCTGAATGTACGAGTCATTTTACAATCTTCGGACCAAACCTTTCGCGCTCCTGCCGGATAGCGACTTTCTGTATCCTGGCTCCACGCATCGCGCGGCCTACAGCATCTTGGAATGCGGCCTTCTCAACGAGGCGGCGTTTACGGTGCTCACCGGCTAGCCGGGAATGGGCAAGACGTCGCTCCTGCAGAAGCTTATTTCAGAGCACGGCGAGAAGCATTCGATCGGTCTCGTCACGAACGCGCGCTACGACATTGACCATCTCCTGCCCTGGATTCTGCTTTCCCTCGGGTTGAGCAAAAGGCAACTGGACCCGGTTGAGGCCTATCATGTCTTCTCGGAGTTTCTGATTCAGGAATCCAAGCAACACCGCCGGGTCGTTCTTATTATCGATGAAGCCCAGAGTCTTGGTTCCGAGCTGCTCGAAGAACTGCGGCTTCTGTCCAATTTGAACGAAGGCAAAACGTTGAAGCTGCAGATCATCCTTTCCGGCCAGCCGGACCTCCACACATTACTGCAGCGGATCGACATGACCCAGTTTGCCCAACGGGTTGTCGTCGACTATCACTTGGAACCGCTTTCGGAGGCGGAGACGGGGCGTTGCATTCGTCACCGGTTAAACGTTGCCGGCGGACATCCCTCATTGTTTACGAATAAAGCCTGTGCCTTGGTGCATCGGTTGACGAGAGGCAATCCTCGTCTCATCAATCAGGTATGCGATATTGCGTTGACCTATGGCTTTGCAGAGCAGGCTCGGGTCATTACATCCAAGCTCGTCGCTCAGGCCGCTTTCGAGCGCAGTAAGGGCAGGATTCTACCGCTTGCGGCCCGAGAAGAACTGACTGTCTTGGTCAACGTTCCGGAAGATGCCACCGAGATCGATGCCGCCCCTCCGCAACCCAGCTCACCGCAGCCGAGACCGGAAAGTCCATTTCCGGAACGCACAGCCACACGTTCGGTCGGCACCCCCGAACCCTTCCTCTATGCAAAGGGAGTAGCGATGAGGAAGGAAGGCCGATCGAGAGAGGCTATCTATATGCTCGAACTAGCGGGGAAGAGTCCGTCCTATCAACTGAAAGCCCAGGCACAGATTGGACTCTGCCACAGATCTCTGGGAGACCATGGGGCCGCGATTCAGGCGTTCCGCGCTGCCTTGAACGATCAGTCGGCATCTCGGAACGAGGTTATCAATGTCCAGTATTTTCTCGCACGGACCCTCGAATCGGTCGGGCAGATAGCAGAAGCGGCAACCCTATTACGTCGTATCGTTCAAATGAATCCACGTTTTAAAGATGCTGCCTATCGAGCCAAGGAGCTTTCGTCGAAGCGGAAACATCCGACCAATGGCGAACGGGGGGGG
>VBOL01000215.1 GCA_005887945.1 Nitrospirota bacterium | reverse complement strand
ATTGCCGGAGCGATTGCTCTACGAGTTCACCAAGTGCCTCATGCATGGGTCGGTTCCTGCACCAATCGTTTCACGTAATGCTGGAGCCGAGCATGAATGTGTGGCTCGATCATCACATTCTCCACGGCAAACTCCTGCCCTCTAGACCACCGGACCACGGCTTCTGGAATCTCGATCCGTTCCTCATTCGGCAGCGTGACCGTGAGCG
>VBOL01000214.1 GCA_005887945.1 Nitrospirota bacterium | reverse complement strand
CCTCGAACACGATATGTCCGTTGACTTGGGGGAGCGTGGTCCGATTAGGATTGTAGGAAGGTTCCGGCTGCGTATTCAGAATATCCCCCAACCGCTGCACAGAGATGCTGACTTGTTGAAACTCCTGCCACAGATTGACGAGACGCAGCAACGGTCCCGTCACTTGTGCCGAGAGCATAGTGAAGGCAATCAATTGCCCAATGGTCAGATCCCCGTCGATCACGCGATAGGCACCCAGCCACAGCACGGCGACGGTGGTCACCTTCTGGATGAACGTCGCGGTCTGGCCGGCCACGGTCATCAAGCAAGTGGCGCGGAAACTCGCCCGCACATAGCCCGCCAGTTGCTCTTCCCACTTGCGTAATAGCGGCGGCTCGACGGCCAAGGCCTTCACCGTTTGAATGCCGCTAATCGCTTCCACGAGGAAGGACTGATTGTCTGCACCACGGTTGAATTTTTCATGCAGCCTGGCTCGGATCACCGGCGTGATGACCACAGACAAGAAGGCATAGAGTGGCAACGAACCCATCACGACGAGCGTGAGGATTGGGCTGTACAACCACATGACGGCGAGAAACACGACGGTAAACACCAGGTCGAGCACCACGGTCACGGAATGGCTCGTCAAGAACTGGCGGATATGCTCCAGTTCACGAACCCGGGCCACCGTGTCCCCCACCCGACGCGCCTCAAAGTACGCCAGCGGGAGCGCCAGGACATGGCGGAACAACTGTGCGCCGAGCCCGACGTCAATCCGGTTCGTCGTATGAGAAAAGAGATACGTCCGCAGCCCACCCAAGATCGCATCGAATAGCGCCAAGGCAATCATGCCGACCGCCAGCACATAGAGCGTGGTGAACCCCTTGTGGACGAGCACCTTGTCGATGACGACTTGGGTGAACAGCGGCGTGAGCAGTGCAAAGAGCTGCAAAAAGAACGAAGCGACGAATACCTCGCCCAGAAACGCTCGGTACTTGACGATGGCTGGGATAAACCAGGTGAAATCGAACTTGAGGTCTTTGAGACGCAGGTTGGCCCGCTTGGTGAACAACAGTAATTGTCCCGTCCAGGCCGATTCGAACTGTTCTCGGGAGAGAATCAGCGGGCGCGCCTCGGTGGGATCTTGGACGAGGACCTTCTCCCCTTCGAGCTTCGCGAGCACAACATAGCGCCCATCTATTTGCTTCGCCAAAGCTGGAAGCGGAATCCCGCCGAGCTTGTTCCAGTTAGCGGTCAGTACGCCGGCCTTCAGCCCGAGGTGCTTGGCGGCGCGGAGAAGATCGGTATCAGAAAGGACTTGGTCGGACTGCGCAAACTGATGGCGCAGCTGCGACCCTTCAGCCGGCAGGTCGTAGAACCGGGCCAAAATCAACAGACAGATCAGACCCGTGTCGGTTGTAGATTTTACAGCTGAAGCGACAGATCCATCGCGAACCTTTTCTTGCCGTTCCAGGTTGTCCATAGGAATCGCTCTCTTGCCGATTCAGCGGGCGAGTTGATGCATTGACTTGCGACGTCCTGCCATCTCAGATATTATGACTGGGTATCAATTCGGCATATCAAGGAGTAATATCATGAGAGCAATTTCGCTCATGTTGCCAGAGCATGTCCTTGAAATCAGTCGCCGCTGTGCAGACACCCTTCACCTCTCAAGGGCGGCGTACATTCGTCGTGCGATCGAGCGGATGAACCGACAGACGCAAGCGCTGCTGCGGGCCAAACGTCTTGCCGATGCCTCGAAGAAAGTGAGAAAAGAAAGCTTACGAGTGAATCGCGAGTTCGCGGCCTTCGAGCGGGACCCCGATGCCTAACCGAGGAGACGTGTGGCTCGCGAATCTCAATCCTATGCGCGGGACGGAACCAGGAAAAACACGACCGGTCTTGATCGTGCAAGCTCAAGCCTTGCTGGACGCCAACCATCCCTCGACATTGATCATTCCGCTGACCACCAAGCTTGTGGAAGATGCCGAACCGCTCCGCTTGCGCGTGGCCGTAACCGGTCGCCTGCGACATGATTCTGATCTGCTCATCGATCAACTCCGAGCGATCGACAATCGAAGGCTGGTTCAGGGCCCTCTCACCAGGCTTCCCGCCACGTTGATGCATCGAGTCGACCATGCTGTCAAAGAGGTGCTTGACGTGGACCAATCCCTCACGTAGCGATCAAGGGCCAGCCCCTCAACCCCTTACACCTCACGCCAAACGTTTCACGGTTAATTACTGCCAGCTCGCGGCCAAGACGGTCTGCACATCCTGTGGCAGTTGATCGATGGCTTGATCCCAGGTGAGCCCGGTTTGCTGGCTGAATGAGGCCATCGCCTGGATGAGCTGATCCACGTGCGTACTGAGCAGGACTTGGCCGTTACCAGCTTGGATCGTCTCCATCCGATTAGTCGTGCCGACATACCAGTTTTGCACGGTGATCTGGTCGGACGAGCCATGAATTATCAAACGCAGATCGTTGGCCTGGCGGCTGATGACGAGCTCGAGCGGATTGATGCTGGCATCGTAGAGAATCTTGTCCGTAGCACCACTGTTATCCTGCACTAGATCTTGCCCATCCCCACGGCCAAAGAGATACGTATCATTGCCGCGGCCTCCAATGACTGTATCGTTTCCAAGCCCACCGCGTATCGTATCGTTACCACCATCACCACTCAATACGTTGGTGGCACTATTGCCCGTGAGCACGTTCGCCAGCCCGTTTCCGGTGCCGTTGATCAGCACGTTCCCAAGCAACGTGAGGTGTTCCAGGTTGGACCCTAGCGTCCAGGAAACGGCACTCTGCACGGTATCTATCCCGCTGCTGCTGGACTCTAGGACGGTATCACCGGTATTCACGACGTAGGTGTCGTTGCCTGCGCCACCGGTGAGTCGATTGGCGGCGTTGTTCCCGGTGATGAGATTATCGAGACTGTTACCGGTGCCGTTAATGGCAGCCGATCCCGTCAACGTCAGATTTTCAACGTTGGCAGCCAGGGAATAGGTCACACGGCTTCGTACGGTATCATAGCCCTGCTTAGCCAACTCGATGACCAGATCGCCCGTGTTGTCCACAATGTAGATGTCATCCCCGTCAAGTCCTGCCATCACATCTGCCCCTATGCCCCCATCCAGCACATTGACCGCACGGTTCCCTGTGAGGACATTGTTCAGGCTATTACCGGTGCCGTTGATCGCCGTCGTGCCAGTCAGCGTCAGAGTCTCCACATTGCTCCCGAGCGTATCGGTCACGGAACTCTGGACCGTATCGATCCCTTCGTTCGGCAGCTCAGTGACCCTGTCCCCCGTACTGTCTACGACATAGATATCGTTCCCCGGGCCGCCGAGCATCGTGTCCGATCCGAGGCCACCATCCAGCACATCATTCCCCGCTAGGCCCGTGAGGGTATCGTCGCCTCGACCCCCGGTCAGCACATCGTTGCCGGCGGTTCCAACGATGGTTTGCGGGAGTGGGCCGGACACTGTCAGTGCAAACGTATCCGTCGCGCTCAGTGCCCCCGCATCGGTGGCAGTGACAGCGATCTGCAGCCTACCGACGTCGCCTGCGCCCGGCGTCCCGCTGAATGTTTGTGAAGTCGCATTGAAGTTCAACCAGGCCGGCAGCGGGCTGCCATCAGCGCGCGTGGCGCTGTAGGTCAATACATCCCCATGTATCACGTCTTCATCGGTGAAGGTCGTGCTGGGGATGGTCACGACGAAGGCCGAATCTTCCGACGTGCTCTGATCGGTCAGCGGGTTCACAACCATAGGCGCATCGTTCACATTCTGAATCGCGAGCGCAAAGGCGTCCGTTGTGCTGAGGCCACCGAGATCCGCCGCCTTCACCACAATAGTGAGATTGCCCACATCGTCGTTCAGCGGCGTGCCACTATACGTGCGGGTCGTAGGATCGAAGCTGAACCAGGTCGGCAAACTGGCCCCGTTGACTACGGTTGCACTGTATGTAAGCGTATCGCCAGGATCCACGTCCGCAAACGTGTCTTCGGACACCACCAAATTGAACGCGGCGTCTTCCGTTGCGCTCTGATCGACCAGTGGAGAGGCGAGCGTCGGTACCTCGTTGACATTCGTGACCGTAAGCGTGAAAACATCGGACACGTTGAGGCCCTTACGATCCGTCGCCGTCACCCGCAGATCGAGCACCCCGACCTGGGCATCGTCGAGCGTGCCGCTCAATGTCGCGGTGGCGGCATCGAACGTGAGCCATGCCGGCAGAGCCGTGCTATCGGCCACACTGGCACTGAGCGTCAGGATGTCGTCCGCATCCTGATCGGCAAACGTGTTGGAGGGTACGACGAAACTGAACGGCGCATCCTCCTGGACGGTCTGATTCGCAAGAGGCGCCGCAAGCGTTGGCGCGTGGTTCGAGGGAAACAGATCAACCAGATTCACGGAACTGCCATCGGCAAAGGCCAACGTCGAGACGACGAGCGAGCCCTCTTGATTCAGTGGGTCAAAATCTTCGAGCACGATTCTGTCTCCATTGTTGCCGACGGTGATCGTGAGCGTAGTCCCGCTCTGCGCAACGGTCAGATTCTCGACCGTAATACCGGCCCCAAAGAGAATCCGATTTGCTTCGCCTGGCACAACTTCGTCATAAATTGTGTCCGCGCCGTCCCCCAGGTTGAAGACATACGTGTCGTCGCCTTCATCTCCGGAAAGGATGTCATTGCCAAGCCCGCCGACCAGCTGATCGTCACCCGCGTCGCCGATCAGCGTGTCGTTGCCTCCCAGACCCGTCAACACATCACCGAGCACCGACCCAAATAACGTGTTATCGGCATCCGTTCCGGTAAGGGTGAGTCCCAGAGCCCGATCGAGGATCATGGCGGAATCCCAGACCGTTCCGTCGCCGAAAACAAGCTGATCGATTTGGTAATCCGACCTCCACAGAAACGCGCTGAACACAAGCTGATCGCTCGTGCCATTGATCCGCAGCGCTAAATCATTACTCGTATCCACCACCTGAATCGTCACATCGGCTGGCAGGACATCGGCTCCCAACCGAACCATGTCCGTGTCAGTCCCCGTCGCGTCGTAACTGACCAGAATATCTTGGCCACCGCCCCGGCCAAACAAGTACGTGTCATTCCCGGCATCGCCATACAGGCGATCGTTCCCAACCCCGCCATCGAGCACATCGTCACCACCTTGCCCCGAGAGATAGTCGTCGCCACTCAGTCCTTGGATGATATTGTCCAGCTGGTTGCCAAACAGCGTATCCGCGCCGGAAGTCCCGATGAATGTGGCAATGCGATTCGTCAGATCACCGGCGGTCCATAGCGTGCCGTCAGCAAACTGAACCTGTTCAATGCGATAGGCTGCCACTGAGTACCCGCTGAATGAAAATGGCGGGACGACCGTCACGGTCTTAAAAAATGATTGGATCGTAAGGCGATCGTCCGTGCCATTGATCGACAGCACCAAATCGGCACCATTCACACTAGCGATGGTCAGATCGCTGGGCGAAACCCCCGCCCCGATCAGAATCCGATCCTGCTCTCGATCGACGTTCGACTGAGTTACGTCGAGATCCAACACCGTGACCTCGCTGGACCCGCGCCCGAAGTTGTACGTATCCGCGCGAAAATCCCCCAGGAGGGGGGTACCGAAGTGATCGGCGTTCCACACTGTGCCGTCGGCAAACTGTACGATCTCCACTCGCGAGGGCGCGACATAGGCGGACACCCCGCCACCAGACGTGGTGACGAGCGTTCCAGGAGGAACGGTCGCTCCCGTGAGGAGATACCCGCCGCGGTCTAGCCGCAGATCATAAAACGACGAGATGGTAATCTGATCCGCACCCCCATTGACTGTCAGGACAAGATCGTTGCCGGTCCGCGCCCACGTCACATCCGATGGCACCACCCCGGCCTCGAACGACAGCCTGTCTTCATTTTGGTTAGCCGCGGAATTGAAAACCGCATCGTTCTCCTGAATCGTGTCGTGGCCGTCGCCCACCCCGAACACATAGGTATTGGCAACGTAATGCAGCAGGCCATCTTCCTCGCTGAAGAAGGAAGTCCCCGATCGCCCGTGCAACAGATCATCACCTGCTCCGCCATCGAGGCGACCAACTCCATTCAACGTATCATTCCCCTCCAGCCCTTCAAGCGAGAGCCCACCCGTCAACACATTATTGAGGCTGTTCCCTACACCGGTCGTCGTCAAACCCCGGAGGATGAGGTGTTCAAAGTTATCGGAGAGTGTGTAACTAATCTCGCTGGTCACCGTATCGACCCCCTCCCCCGCGGCTTCCACCACGACATCGCCGGGGCTGTCGATCTCATAGCTATCGTTGCCGAGGCCGCCAATCAACGTCGAGTCTCCCGTCGAGGCCCCCCCGGAGGAGAGAGGCTCCAGCCCGCTGCTCATGAAGTCATCGCCTTTATCTCCATACAAGGTATCGCCCCCTTGGAAGTCCGTCAGATAATCGTTCCCCGCCCCGCCATAGACCAGATCCATGCCGTCGCTCCCATCGAGACTGTCCACGCCGTCGGCGCCGTAGAGGCTATCGTCCCCGTTTCCCCCGTAGAGCGCATCATTCCCGGCCCCACCTAGCAGCGTGTCGGACCCTTCCCCTCCACGTAGTTCGTCGTTCCCATCGCCTCCGTCCAACATATCGTTGCCGGAAAGTGCCGTAATGGTGGAAACGAACGGGTTGGAGACAAACTCCGGTGCCGTCAACGAGTATTCCCCATACAACACATCATCACCGGCCCCACCCTCCAGGCGATCATCGCCTTCTCCTCCGATCAAACTATCGGAACCATCCCCGCCCAACAGGACATCGGCGCCAAAACCTCCAGCGAGTGCATCGTTTCCGGTTCCTCCTGAAAGCCAATCATCACCCAGCGCAGAAAAGAGCGTCCAGTACAAGGGGTCACTCGTAGACACTTGGCTGGTGAGATAGTCGCCAGCCAACGTATCGTCTTCGGTGCCTCCATCGACAACATCGTTCCCCTCTCCCCCTGACAGCAGATCATCCCCGGCTTCGCCAAAGAGCAAATCGTCTCCTCCTGCGGCTCTCCACTCGCGGGTGTCATACCCACCGGCGAGACTAATGAACCGCAGATCGCCGGAGAGCGTGTCATCCCCCGCTCCCCCATAAAAAAGCACATCCGAACCATCCTGCCCATTCACCAGATCGTTCCCTGTT
>VBOL01000213.1:2327-9925 GCA_005887945.1 Nitrospirota bacterium | reverse complement strand
GGCTGTTTCATCGATGACTACCCAGCTGCACTCGCAACAACCTGAACCGGTCCAGAGTCTTCAGACCTACGTGGCTATCTTGCATCGGCGACGGACTCTGATTGTCCTGGCTGGTGGTGTTCTGTTGGGTCTCAGCCTCGCCGCCGCGTTCCTCTGGCCTGCGACCTACAAATCCATGGCGACCATTCTGATCGAGGAACAGGAAATTCCATCAGAACTCGTTCATTCGACGATTACCAGTTATGCCGATCAGCGAATCGAAACGATCAAGCAACAAGTCATGAGCCGGACGACCTTGTGGAAGGTCGTGGAACAATACAATCTCTACGCGGACCTGCGTCGAACCAACCCTGCCGAAGAAGTCGTGAAGCGGTTCACCAAAGACATCGCGGTCGAAGTGATCAGTGCCGACGTCGTAGACAAGCGCACCCAACATCCGACGAAGGCCACCATCGCGTTTACCGTGGCGTACCAGAGCAACTCGCCGGACTTGGCCCAAAAGGTCGCCAACGAGCTGACCAGCCTGTTTCTGGGCGAGAATCTGAAGAGCCGAGAGCGACAGGCGCAGGAAGCGACGTCGTTCCTCCAACAGGAGGCGGAGAATCTTTCCAAGCACATCGGCGAGGTGGATGAAAAGATTGCCCAGTTCAAGCACCGGGCGAGCGGCGCCTTGCCGGAACTGATGCCCCTGAATTTGCAGCTCATGAGTCAGTCTGATCGAGAACTGACGGACATCGACCAGCAGATTCGAAGCCTCGAGGAACGCAAGAACTATCTTGAGGGTGAACTCGCCACGATCAAACCGAATACCCCGATCATGTCCGTGACCGGAGAACGCATCCTGGACTCAGCCGAGCGCTTACGCGGCCTTCGCGCCGAGTATGCTGGAGCCTCTGCCAATCGGTCTCCCGACCACCCCGACATTATGAAAATGAAGCAGGAGATCGAGGCCTTGGAAAAGGAAACCGGACAGCCTCCCGAGATCGAGGAAGCGACCAAACAGCTCATCGATGCCCGCGCATCGCTTGCCACCTTCTCGGAGCGCTTAGGTAAGGATCACCCCGACGTCGTGCAAGCCCGTCGCAAAATTGAAGCCTTGGAACAGGAGGTTCGACAGCTCGGATCTGTCCCTCTTCGAAAGCCCATGCTGAGGCCGGAAAACCCCGCCTATATCAATCTCCAGGCTCAGCTCAATTCCGCGACCTCTTCCTTGAACGCCCTGCGGGCGACTCGCGCGGCTGTGAAGCAGCGACTCCAGGACTACGCCGCCCGCCTGGAACGGACTCCGGAGATGGAGCCTGACTATCTCTTCCTGACGCGCGATCGCGACACCTCAGGACAGAAGTATCAGGACATCCGGTCCAGGCTGCTGGAAGCCAAGGTCTCGGAAGGTTTAGAGGTTCAGCGAAAAGGCGAACGGTCTTCTCTCATCGATCCGCCCAGCTTGCCGGAGAAGCCGGACAAGCCCAACCGGCCCGCCATTGTACTTCTGGGATTTATTCTGGCCCTCGCCGGCGGAATCGGCTCCGGCGCCGCCGCGGAATCGCTCGACCATTCGATACGCACGCCGGAACAGCTTGTGCGACTCACCCAGCTGTCCCCGCTGGCGGTGATTCCCTTCATGCCGAACGAACAGGATCTCTCCCGCGCCGTGAAGCGCCGGCGCCTCCTTAAGGGAGCCGGAGTCGGCGCGCTCGTGACGATTCTCGCGCTGCTGCATGTGTTCGTGGTGCCTTTAGATGTGCTGTGGTTTGCCGCGCTCAGGCGATTTGGCATAGAATAGCAAGAATGTTAGAGGTATGCGGTTAGAGGCTGAATACTCCAACCTCTACCCTCCAACTTTCTGGCGTTTTGGGAGAATCCATGGACCGATTTCGGACTGCGCTGCAGCTTTATAAAGACAAAGAGGGTCAGCCTGGCACCAGGCCACAAGCCGGCAAGGCTGCCGGCGGCCAAACCTTGCCTCGCCCCATCGTGTATACCAGGACGAGGTCGCTGGATATTCCACTCTCTGTGCTTCGTCAACGGCGAGTGATGGCTGCCTATGACAAGGGGCCGTTTGTCGATGCCTTTAAGATTTTGCGGACCCAGGTCATGCAGCGCCTTCGAGAACATGACTGGAATGTGTTGGGTGTCACCAGTCCAGGTCACGGTGAAGGCAAGACGTTGACTGCGGTGAACTTGGCGGTGAGTCTTGCGATGGAGACGGCTCAGACGGTTCTCCTCGTCGACGCTAATCTCCGTAACCCCAGCGTCCATGAGGTCTTTGGCCTCAATGATTGCCCAGGCCTCGCGGAGTACCTGCTGGATAACGAGCTGCTCGAAGATCTCTTGGTGCATCCGGGGATCGGCCGCTTTGTCTTACTGCCGGGAGGACGGGCTGTTTCCAATTCGACCGAAATCCTCACGTCGCCCAAAATGCTTGCTTTAGTCGAAGAGCTGAAGCATCGCTACCCTGCGCGGATCGTTATTTTCGATCTTCCCCCGCTGCTCCACACGGCCGATGTAATCGCCTTCTCTCCCTATACGGACGCGCTGCTCCTTGTCGTGGAGGAGGGGAAAACCACGGCCGAGGAGGTGCAGCGCGCCTTGTCGCTGGTCAAGAATTCCCGTCCCGTGTTGGGAACGGTGCTGAATAAGGCCGGGCAATTAGCTGCGACTCCTGCTAGCATGAAACAACTGCTGTCCCTGTAGCGAGGAGAACCCTGAGGCCAGATCGCGAGGACTGCATGTACGAATCATTCTACGGACTTCGAACCAAACCTTTCGCGCTCCTGCCGGATAGCGACTTTCTGTATCCTGGCTCGACGCATCGCGCGGCCTATAGCCTGCTGGAATACGGTCTTATCAACGAGGCGCCGTTTATGGTGCTCACCGGCGAGCCGGGGATGGGCAAGACGTCGCTCCTGCAGAAGCTTATTTCAGAGCACGGGGGGAAGCATTCGATCGGTCTCGTCACGAACGCGCGCTACGACATTGACCATCTCCTGCCCTGGATTCTGCTTTCCCTCGGGTTGAGCAAAAAGCGACTTGACCTGGTCGAGGCCTATCACCTCTTCTCGGAGTTTCTGATTCAGGGATCCAAACAGCACCGACGGGTCATTCTTATTATCGATGAAGCCCAGAGTCTTGGTGCCGAGCTGCTCGAAGAACTGCGGCTTCTGTCCAATTTGAACGATGGGAAAACGTTGAAGCTGCAGATCATCCTTTCCGGCCAGCCGGATCTCCACACGTTACTACAGCGGATCGACATGACCCAGTTTGCCCAACGGATTGTCGTCGACTATCACTTGGAACCGCTTTCGGAGGCGGAGTCGGGGCATTGCATTCGTCACCGGTTAAACGTTGCCGGCGGACATCCCTCATTGTTTACGAATAAAGCTTGTGCCTTGGTGCATCGGTTGACGAGAGGCAATCCTCGTCTTATCAATCAGGTGTGCGATGTTGCATTGACCTATGGCTTCGCAGAGCAGGCTCGGGTCATTACATCCAAGCTCGTCGCTCAGGCCGCTTTCGACCGAAATAAAGGCGGGATTCTGCCGCTTGCGGCACTAGAAGAATTGAGTGCCCTGGCCAGCGCTCCGGAAGATGCCACCGAGATCGATGCCGCTCCTCCTCCGCAACCCAGCGCACCTCAGCCCAGCTCACCGCCGCCGAGGCCGGCAAGTCCATCTCCGGAACTCACAGCCACGCGTTCGGTCGGCAGCCCCGAACGCTTCTATGCACAGGGAGTAGCAATGAGGCAGGAAGGCCGATTGAGAGAGGCTATCGATATGCTCGAACTAGCGGGGAAGAGTCCGTCCTATTGTCTGAAAGCCCAGGCACAGATTGGACTTTGCCACAGAACTATGGGAGACCATGGGGCCGCGATTCAGGCGTTCCGCGCTGCCTTGGACGATCAGTCGGCATCTCGGAAGGAGGTTATCGATGTCCAGTATTTTCTCGCACGGACCCTCGAATCGGTGGAGCAGATAGCAGAAGCGGCAACCCTGTACCGTCGTATCACTCAAATGAATCCGAGTTTTAAAGATGCTGCCTCTCGAGCCAAGGAGCTTTCGTCGAAGCCGAAACTTGCGACCAATGGCAAACGGGTGGTTGCGAGCAACGGGTCCTGGTTCGGCAATGCCATCAAGAGTTTCAACCAGCTGATCGGCAGTCGCAAGTAGCGGATTTGTGGATCCTGTCCCCTCTGCTAGATCTCACCCGACCGGCGCGTTCACGATAGCGACGACTTCCGCTGTGCAAAGCTTTCGAATATCTGCTTGACTCCCGTCAGCGGTTCCCATCCCATGACGGCAAGAGAATCGTCGGCATAGGCAGGAGAACGCATCCCATTCAAAACACAGGTGACGCCCGGCGTACTCGCCAGGACCCACAAGGCTTTTCGTGACAGCGATTCGCTGCGCCTTGCTTCGGGCAACAGGGGATCGAGGGCTGCCGAAACCGAAGCGGTTTTCGCACGACTGCGTTCAGTGGCTTCTCTACGGAGCCCGCGCAACAGGGTGAGCAACTGCGGCACATAGCGATCGCGCCAAGCCTCCCACTGTTCAGCAGCCGTTCCGGTCAGATGCCGTGAAAGCGCCTGCATCACTTGATTGACGTGAGGCGCGATCATTTGTTGCTCGATCTGCTCCCAATGTTCCAGTCCCTGGATTTGAGGCCGCACGCGCGTCAACTCAACGGCCCAGGTGAAGAAGTCGGCTGGGGCCATGCCTTGACCACTCAGTTGAAGGGCCGGGGCAATGGCCTTGCGATACTCTTCTTCAAGCGCCGCGACCATCCGGCATTGTTGATCGAAGTCTACCGGATTGCCTTCGAGCGGAAAATCCGCCAATCGAAGCACGCCGCTTGTTTTTGTCGGCATGGCATTGAGCGGACGATTGACAAGCACCGCGATCCCTTCTCGTTGCGCGACCTCCAACACCGTCTCATGCTGATCCACCCCGGTATTGGGCGTCACCAGCGCGCCTGCCTCATAGAGATTCATGGGGCATTGCAGCACCGCGAAATGGTGGCGGTCCATACCCTGTGCCGTTGCAGCAGCTCTCGCAGCGTCGCACAGGCGAGAGAGCGACGTCGCCGCTGCATCCGATGGGTGTGCCGTGACCGTATTCGACGACACGCCATAATCCTGAATTCGTTCCGCAGCCACTTGCGACTCAAAAAATGTGAATGCCTGTTCAATCCGGCGATAAAAGACATCCCGCGCCACCGCGAGATCTCCACCTTCATGACGCGCTGCTTCGGAAAGAAAGTATTCCGGATTGTGCAGCAAGCAGACATCGAGCGTGTCTAGTTCAAGCCGATCCAGTGACAGTGTGAGCTGATCGGCCAGATACTCCGGGTGGATACAATGCCAGATGCCCTCACCATATTTGACCATGTCAGGGTAGGGACGCCCGGCCTGTTACCGTGCCTCCGCCTGTTTCAAGTTGTGCCCTTGCACATATCCGAGCTTCGAGACGACGATCACCTCTTCACGAGTCAGCTCACCGTTCTTGATCAACTCCCGTAAGACAGAGCCGACCAGGCGCTCACTGTCGCCGTCCATATAATTCGTCGACGTGTCGATCAGGTTCACACCTTCTCGCAGGGCCTTCTTGAGCGCATCTCGATGCTCTGGCTCCCTCGTATCGACCTGATAGGTACCGAACCCCAGTCGGGACGTCGTCAACCCGCTGTTGCCGAACCGGCCATACCCATGTTCCATGCGGCCGTCATGGCGTGACTGACTCACGATACGCGCGGCATACCTGGCTGTCCCCTCGGGACTGGCCGAGCCAGGGAGCGTCGCTCCTTGCAAGAGTGTCTGCTGGGTCGTCTGATCCGTTCGTCGCGACGCCGATAGCAGTGCCTCGGTGACCTCCTTTGGATCGGTGAGGGGACGCTGACAGGAAAAGTTCCGACAGATATAGAGTGCGGCCATCCCCTCCACCAACCCCTTGCCGGCGAGCAGGGGATGACCAGACGGCGTGCCCGTTCCATCGCTGGAGGCGATTACGCGATGCGGCAGAAACACCTCGCGCACGGCGAGCTGCAGCGCCTCCAACCCGGGATCGTTGGGCGCTCCGACAAAAGCCAATTCAATCGGCCCTTCCGCCAACAGATCCACCGCGGCAAGACTCTTGGCAAAGGCTCTCGGATACCGGGCCATCTGGCGGCCATAGGCGCGAATCCCGCCAATCGCTGCCTCGCGCAGGTCCTGGCGATCGTAGTGAAACGAGAGTCTGGCGAGGGCTGAGACCGCCACGGCGTTCCCACTGGGCGTCGCACCATCCGCCCCCTCGCGCGCTCGGATGATCAGCGTTTCATGCGTCTTCGCGGTGGTGTAGAACCCCCCCTGGTCTTCATCCCGAAACGAGTCCACCATCCGTTCTCCCAATTGAAGCGCGGCAGTAAGATATCGTTCCCGCCCACTGGCCTCATAGAGGTCGATCAATCCTTCTGCCAGATAGGCGTAGTCCTCCAGTACCCCATTGAGATGGGCTCGGCCCTGCCGCGACGTGCGGAGCAGCGCCCCCGCGGACGTCCGATGTACCCGTAAGAGAAAGTCTGCCGCCCGCATGGCCCCGTCGATGTAGCGGCTAATCCCTAACACACGGCCTGCCTCGGCCATCGCCGAGATCATCATGCCGTTCCATGCCGTGATGATCTTGTCGTCGAGTCCGGGCGGTACTCGCGCTTGGCGGGCGTGATAGAGGAGGGGACGCACACGATAGATCGTCTCGTACAGTTCATCGCTGGTGAGGTTCAACTCCTTGGCCACGGCCTCGATGGGACGCAGTCGATTTGGTATACTCCCATGTTCCCAATTCCCTTGATCGGTAATATCATAATAGGCACAGAATCGGCGGGTATCTTCAGCATGCTGCAGCACGGCCTGGATCTCCGTCGGCGTCCAGACGAAAAACTTTCCTTCGACACCTTCCGAGTCTGCATCCGTCGCGGAATGAAATCCTCCGGCGGGGTCGGTCATCTCCCGGAGAATATACTCGATCACTTCCGTTGTGACCTGGCGATAGGAGGCCTGCTTGGTCAGCTGATAGGCTTCCAGGTAGGTGCGGGCTAGGAGGGCATTGTCGTAGAGCATCTTCTCGAAATGGGGAACCAGCCAGCGCTCGTCGGTGGAGTACCGTGCGAACCCGCCACCGATATGATCGTAGATCCCCCCGGCTGCCATCGCATCGAGCGTGCGTGTGACCATCTGCAAGGTTCGGCTTTCTCCTGTTCGACGGTAACACCGAAGGAGCAACGAGAGCCCTGCGGAAGGCGGAAATTTCGGCGCACTGCCGAATCCGCCATGGCGCTCATCGAAATCCGCCCGGAATTGCGTTACGGCCTCATCAAGTATGGTGACACTGACTGAAACGGGGGACACCGCCTTGAGTTCGTTCTTCAACCGTTCAGTCAATTGACGCGCTTGGCTCATGAGACCGGCGGAATCCTTCTCCCACGCGTCTGCGATCTTCTGGAGCAGGCTGGGGAACCCGGGACGGCCCCAGCGATCGTCAGGAGGAAAATACGTACCGGCAAAGAACGGCTCCTGATCCGGCGTCAGGAAGACCGTCATCGGCCATCCACCCTGACCATGATTGAGG
>VBOL01000213.1:0-2244 GCA_005887945.1 Nitrospirota bacterium | reverse complement strand
AGTGACAGGCAGAATACCCGATCGAAAGCAGGATGGGACGGTTCTACGCTTTCGATGCCTGCAAGGCTTCCGGTCCCCAGGGGTACCACTCGACCGGATTTGAGGCATGCTGGAGGAGATAAGGACTGGTTTCGTGGATGAGGCGATTAGGCCTTACTAATCCTGGTGAAGTGTGCATGGTCCCACGGTAGCATCGGGGCCGGAGAGGGGTCAATGAGCGGATAAGGAAAGAGACCTGCGACCGTGAGATCGCAGGCCTCTTCAAAATAGGTCAAGTTAGGCTTGTCTGATCAGACAAACGACATCCGTCGCGCTTACTTGCCCTTATCGTCCTTCTTCTTCTCGTCTTTCTTCTCCTCTTGCACGACGACTTTGCCGTCCTTCTTCTCCTTCTCCTCCTTCTTCTCTTCAGCGAAGGCCGGAGCGCTGAACGCCACTGCCACTGCCACTGCCATAATTGCCATCAAGATGCGCTTCATAATATGTCACCCCCTTTAAATGTTAGTGTTAGTATGCCGTTACCCATTCAGTAGGGCAACCGGACAGTACGGTAGCCAATAATAGACTCTGCTGTCAACCGCTCATTTTCTCTCCTATGCCACCTCCCTGGAAAGCACCACACACAAGCCGCTCTAGCGCATGACCTGTGTTGTGGTAGTCTTAAATGAAATAAAGGACGAGCCATGACCGACATCGGACCCTATTCCAATTACCGCCTGACCGTTCGCCTTGAACTCGCAAACACACAAGGCATGTTCGCAAAAGTGGCAGCCGTCCTAGCCGAGGAAGGCGCCAACCTGGGCGCGGTGGATATCGTCTCTGCAACGGCCGACCGTATGGTGCCAGACGTGACCTTCGACGTCCAGAACGAAGCGCATGGAGAGCAGGTGCTCGCTCGGATCAGGGCGCTGCCGGACGTGAAAGTACTCTCGGCTTCCGACCGGATTTTCGTTCTGCATCTCGGCGGAAAGATTCATGTCCAAAGCAAGTTCCCCATCACGACAAGAAACCTGCTGTCGATGGTCTATACGCCGGGAGTCGGCCGGGTTTCGCATGCGATCGCGAAAGACAAAACCAAAGCCTATGCCTTTACCAGCAAGGGCAACACGGTCGCCGTGGTCACCGACGGATCCGCTGTGCTGGGCCTTGGCAATCTTGGCCCGGAAGCCGCGTTACCCGTGATGGAAGGCAAAGCCATGTTGTTCAAAGAATTCGCGGGAATCGACGCATGGCCGATCTGCCTCAACACGCAAGATCCTGACGAAATTGTTCGCACGGTTCAGGCCATTGCTCCGGGATTCGGTGCCATCAATTTGGAGGACATCAGTTCGCCTCGCTGTTTTGAAATCGAACGCCGCTTAAAAGCCGCTCTGGATATTCCGGTCATGCATGACGATCAGCATGGCACGGCTGTGGTCATCCTCGCTGCCTTGACTAATGCGCTCACAATAACCGGGAAACGGATGGAGGAGATCCGCGTGGTCGTCAATGGTCTCGGTGCCGCTGGAACCGCCTGCTGCAGGATGCTGCTTGCCGCCGGCCTCTCTCACCTGGTCGGATGCGAGCCGCACGGTATCGTCTTACGAGGGGACGGCCAGCGGCTGCGGGCCTGCCGAACGGATCTCACCTCCTGCATGACCCAAGATCGTCCTCAAGGAACACTCCAAGACGCGCTTAAGGGAGCTGATGTCTTCATCGGATTATCCGTCGGCAATATCGTCACGGCGGAAGACTTGGATCTGATGGCGGCTGATCGCATCGTCTTTGCCATGGCCAATCCCGACCCTGAAGCTCCCCCTGAATTGGCTGCCTCCCACTGCCGGATCTTTGCAACCGGGCGTTCAGACTATCCGAATCAAATTAACAACGCGCTCGCCTTTCCCGGCATCTTTCGGGGTGCACTGGACGTGCAGGCGCGCGACATCAACGAAGCGATGAAACTGGCTGCGGCCAAGGCTCTGGCTGAGACCATTCCCCCTGCGGCTCTCAGCGAGGACTACATTATTCCGAGCGTGTTCGACAAGGAAGTCGTACCACGCGTGGCAAAAGCTGTGGCAACAGCCGCACGTGAATCATGCGTGGCCCGACGCCGCACCAAACTCAACGACGACTTCGCGTCACGCTGACCATTCGACCCACATGAATCCAGCCGTTTCCACTGCCCTTCTGGCACGCGACCAGGCTGTGCTACAATGCGTGCCCTGGGAGAGAGCTTGGTTCACGTGCCGTTTTCACAACGCAAAT
>VBOL01000212.1 GCA_005887945.1 Nitrospirota bacterium | reverse complement strand
TCTCCCGCATCACGCAAGATCTCAAGAAAGGTTTCATACTCTTCTTCGTCGCCGGGCAATACACACCCCGCATCGGTGATGAGCAGAATATAGCCCTTGGCCGGCAGCCATTCCAGATCGGCCAGACATTCCTCCAAGGCGTCCCAGTTGTGGCCGAAGTAGTCGGGGAACTCCAATGCCCGTGCAAATTCCGCAAACAGATTTGCTGGCGTCTTGCAGTGAAGGCCCTTGATGACCTTCAGCGCCAACCCGGTCGGTGGGCGCACCAGTGATTCGGCGCTCTGTCCAGCTGTGACCATAAGCAACGAGGTCCAGGGGGCCTTCGTCGATTGCAGATAGGCGGGCAATGTCAGTGTGTGTTTCGGAGTCATGGTGTCTCATTCAATGGCATGAACGTTCGGTAATGGTTACCGGTATAGTAGGCCCTGCCAGTGTCTTGCTCGATGACGATCCGTTCCGCATCCCGCGAGCGGCCGCTTATTTTGGGATTCACATCGTACTCGCGATAGTGACCGCGAGGCAGTCGTCTTTCCCGATTCTGAAACGCCCCGCCGCCGATATATCCAGGGAGGGCTTTGCCCTCATGTTGCTGAATGGCCTCCAGCAGGTCTTTGGCTTTTTGCAGGGGATCCTTCGCGACGGGATGCAATTGTCGATCGAGGGGCAGCGTGGCATCGTGAAGAGCTGGCCCTGCGGACTGAACGGATGGGACAGAGGCAGATGGTACAGTCGGTTCAGACGACGAGCTGGCGTTGAGGGAATCTGTAGGGCCGCCGAACAGTAGCCCACCAAGGACGATGAATATTCCATAAATTTTCCAAGTTCGATCCATAGTTTCGCGTTCGTATCACGAGGCGAAGCAGCACGGTATGAACCCTAGCACGCACGATCTCGGAGGATCAACGGGCGTGAGAGGAGTGGGTGCTCGAGGCCGGGAATTGTTGCTATCGCTCCTTCGCCAGCGTAGCATCCAACGTATTCATCCTGTTGAGGATGTTCTCCAGTCCGCATCTCCCGGCCACCATACGGGAAGATCGGGCAGGCACGATGGTCGCTTACGCTAGGACGAGCCAGCGAGGTACAGATTGGAATCTGCAGTGGACCGGCTTGAGTTTGTGACAGTCGAAGGGCTCCTGGCCTATGGAGAGATGCTGGTGCGTCGTACCGCCGGTGAGGGAATTACGCTCCCACCCACCCCGACTTCCTCAGTCGATCGACCACAGCGAACCCGTGACGCCATGGAGAAGATCAGGGCGTTTGTGCAGTGTGCGCAAGGGGGCTTTCCTGGGGCGGAGGAGTATCGGGCTACCCGTCGGGCGGTGATCGAAGAGGGTTGCCGGGGCGATGAACTGGTGTTCTTTGCCGCCTGGAATGCTCTCCTCGCAGCAGGCGAGTTGGCCCCGTTCTTCCGCGTGCCAATTGGGTCAGTGCAGAAGCCGACGCATCGCCGGCCGGTGGCGATCGTGCCGCGCGCACAACTGACGCCGCAGTTGGCCGAGGATCGTATCGTGCTGGACTTGGGCGAGGATCGGTTTTGGCTCTTGCCGCGCGATTTAACCGGTCGCACGCTTCTGTTCACGATGCGTCATGGTGTCTCACGCGTAGAGAGCGGCACCTATCGAGTTGGGCGCCGCCTCGCGAACGTGCTGGATCCTGAGCGAGGCGTTCCCAAAGCCGACGCAGTCGGCGCAGCGCTGGCCCGGATGCTGGGCGTGGTTGGGCAACAATTGGACTTCCTGCACATTCACAACTACCTCGATCCCCGCACCTTCGTCCATCTGGTGAGCCAGAGCCCCAATACGCGGCAACTGTATGAGCGGGTGATCGTGGCGCTGATGCAGGCCAACCATGCTGAGGCGTTTCCACCAGCCTGCGATCCCGCCTTAGACTCCCAAGATTTCGGATGGGTCACAGGTCTGGAGAAGAAGGTGGAAGCCGAGGAGGCCGCAAAGGCATTCGGCGTGGACGTGCAGACAGCCAAGCGCCTGATCAAACATCCCCTCTACAGCTACCCGGGTGGGCATTCCTTCTTCGATGTCTATGTGGATATTGTCGATGGCTTCCGCCGGTTGGGTCAGTCCCACCAGGGGAAGGCCGTGTGTGTGTATAGCCACAGTTCCACGCTGAGGGCGCTCATGATTTATCTCGATCCTCGTCCCTTTCGCGAAGCCTTCACCGAGTTTGGCGAATATAAGGAGGGACAGGATAACGTCGTTCTGCTGACCTACGAACAGGGACTCTTATCCGGCTACTCAACCGCTGTGGGTCTGTCAGCGCGGGAACGGGCGGCGCGGGAGACCTGGGTGAAGGTCGAGCGCGAACGTAGAGACCGGATCACGCTCAAGCCCCGACAGATCAAGCGGATCGTGGCATTGGTCTCGGGTGGCGATTTCGCCGGTGCCGGCGCCGCGTTGAAAGAACTGCGCGTGACCGGACACCGGTTTGGCCTGGAAGTCTACTTCGTTCGTCACGGGTTCTTAGGTCTGGCCAACAACTGGATCGAAGCGGTGACCGAGGACGATGCCCGCGGTATGGGAAGTCATGCGAGCAGTCCGATTGGGAGCAGCCGCTTCGAAGATTTCAAGGACGAGCAGGTGCAACAGGCCACCATGCGGCATCTTCGGCCCTATATGGAAGATGGAGCCTTGGTGGTCATTGGTGGGGACGGGAGTCTTCGAGGCGCGCGGGCGCTGTACGAAGGATTTGGGGTCCAACCAGTAGGGATTCCAGGCTCGATCGACAATAACCTCGCGGGGACGACCTCCCTGGGTTTTCATTCGGCCGTGTCTCTGGCGAATCAATCCATCGAGTCGCTGAAAGCCACCAGTTCCGCCATGGGCAGCGTCTTTTTCGTCGAGATTATGGGGGCGGGGTCCGGCCATCTCGCCCTCGCCTGTGCGTATCAGGCCAGAGCTGAAGGCCTCTTGGTCAACGAGCATCCCGATCCCGACGCGTATATCGACGACTTCATCCTGGGCACGCTCAACCGCACCTTGGGCGTCCCGAACAAAAGCCATCTGTTTGTGGTGGCGGAACAGACGCCCCATCGCCATCACCCGGATGGCGGCGTGCGCGGTCTTGTCGAGTATGTCGCCAGCACACTTAGCACGTGGCCACAGTTTCAGGCACGCCCCGGTGAATATCGCCTCGCCCCTGCAACCAAAGCCACGATCCTCGGGCACACATTACGGGGGGCACCCCCGACCCCCGAGGACAAGACCATCGCACAAGATCTGGCCTATGAAGCGATTCGCCGTCTCGTCAAGGAGCCGGAGCGGGTGGTCGGGTGCATGTTGGCCTATCGCGGGGCAGGCACTATCGAGGCGATCCCACTCCACGCTGTGGCACCGAAGCAGTTCG
>VBOL01000019.1:3505-24547 GCA_005887945.1 Nitrospirota bacterium | reverse complement strand
TCATCGAGCGGACGTCCATCGTTGATGAGGACGAGCAGTCGCGTCCGCGCCTCTCGCGCCAGCAATTTGGCGGTGGCATGGCGAATGGCCGCCCCATCGCGGTTTTGCCGCATGGGAGCCAGTCCGCCCAAACGCTGCGCCGCCTTCCCGCCCAACTGATCGTCAAAATCTTTGACCACAAGAAAATCCACTTGCCCGCGGCCCTGGCCCGAATAGCCGTAGAGCGCATATTGGTCTCCGACCGCTTCAAGTGCTTCACACAAGAGCACCAACCCCTCTTTCTCCAGATCGATCACGCGGCGGCCGCTGTCCAACTGGCGGCTGGTTGACCCACTCACGTCGACCAGAAACGCGGCCGCGACATCCCGTTCTTTTCTCTCCCGCCTGACGTAGATCCGGTCCGACAGGTCCGCTCCCGCGGCCCGCTCAGCGCACATACGGACCACCGCATCCACATCGAACTCGTCGCCGTCGGCTTGGCCCGGCACGCGCCGCAACCCCGGGGGCCGCAGACTTTCGAAGAATCGTCGAAGTGCCGAGACCTCGGTCCCGTGCGCGCTCAACGTGGCAGCCACGATATCTCCGCTTCCCTCTTCCGCGGCACGCTCGACGACACGACACCAGTTGAGGCGATAGTCATCGATCTCCTGATCCCATTCCGGATAGCGCACTGCACGAACGCCCGACCCGGCATGATCAAGCGGTGCCAGCTGCTCGACCTTCAAGGCCAGGAGTTCTTCCACCTGGGAGGGCAACTGACGCCCACCGCCAAGCCTGTCACTCTCAGTCGCCTTGCGCATTCCCTCTCGATTCCGTTGACCCTGCGCTGACGACTCCTGTGCTCCGCCGGCAACGCTCGCTATTCGTTCAATGTTCTCTGATTGTTTCCGATCGTCCGATGCGCGTTCATCGTGGTCATGCTGTTGAATGAATTCGGGATTCATCGCCCCACGATATACCCAGTTGGTGACGGGGCGATAGTCTTCACCCGTCTGTTCGGAGGCAGACGGGCCCACACCCAAATCCTTTGACGTGTCATCGGCGGGATCGGCCTGGATCATCGTCCCTTTCGTCGCCAACAGCTCTTCGAGCCGTAAGTAGAGCGCATGGGCTACGCGCACGGCTTCTTCCGCCGTCGCTGTTGGAGCCAGAATAGCCTGGCACATCGGCCAGAGTATGGCGATCTCCTCTTTGATGGCTTCGTGAATCGCGACAGACTGCGATGCGGCGGTCGACAGCTGGAGCAGTTGATCGACGACGAGTTCTTTGACGGTCAGCCCGTGCGTCAGCGACCGCGTCGTGACTGCCTCACGCGCGAATTGCCGCAGGTCCCGCTGAAGTCCCGGGTACTCCTGCTGAAGCAGAAATTCCACCCGTGCATCCTCCACAAGCATCCACAAGTCCTGGATCAGCCCCGGATGAGGATACAGACGAAACAGCGCCGCCAAGGTGTCCGGCGCAACCTGTTTCACATGGCCATACTTCTGGCGCAGGGCCAGGACCAAGTCAGCGAACGGCTCAAGGGTCAACCGATACGTCCCAAACTCCACGTGCCCCGCTTCGTGAGCCGCCATTACCAAATACAAACGCGTATTCTCTTCAGCAGTGGGATAGCGACGGAGGAGCGCCGGCAGCGAGATGATGCGCCCGTCCTGGCTCACCGTGGCCCGCACAGATGTCTCCCGGCTCATCGAATCGGGGAGCGTCTCGATCGTCAGATCCGTTCCACAGAGCCCTTGCGCGAAAAGCTTCACGGTACGGGCCACTTGCCGAAGCGACACACCATTTAAGGCCGCTTCCACCGATGTCAGCGCCTTCTGCGACTCCAGGGCAAAATAGGCTCTGGCCCCTTCGACACTGTACGCCAGGACTTCCATTCCAGCTGTGCACCAGGCCTCGAAGCGAGCCGTGGCCTCGGTAGACTCGCCGATCACGCTCACCAGTTCCGGCGCGCGCCGCAAAAAGGCCAACGCCGTTTCCGCGTCACGCTCTGCCACCAAGGCCCCGTACTGCAATATCTTAAGTCGCCATCCCTCATTCGGCATGGCACGCAACAGACGTGGCGATTCCGATAACCAGGCAATGCCCGACCCAGAATCACGTTCAGCCAGCAACGACCCGACCGTGACGACCTTGGCCCTCACCGACGGGTTTTCGAGATCGCCGAGGATGAGCGGACTGGTGCGGAGGAATTCGATGGTCCCGAAATAGTCCGTCTTGCCGAAACTATCCCGGGAAATGAGTTTCAGTCCGAACGTCGTCCAGGCCCTGGCGTCATGGATCGGCAACACTCGGGCGACCGCGGGAATTTGGCGGATGTACTCCAGCGCAACGACAAAATCGACCTGAGTCAGTTCGAGCCCGATCTCTAACCAGGCCCCCAGCTGCTCCGGGAAGATGACCGTCACCACTTCCGGTGCCACGCGGAGAAACTCCAGCGCAACATTCGCATCCTGCTCGGCCAGTTCCAGGGCGGTTTCCAGCACCAACGAGCGAACCGAGGGTTGCTCTATCAGCCCCAGAACCAGCGGGCTCTCCTTGAAAAACTTCAATCCGATCGCACCGGACGATTCGGCTAACGCAATCCCCAGATCCAGCCAGGCCACCGCATCGCTGAGCAGACCCCGCTGCAGCAAATCGGGGAACGATTCGATCGCTGCGCGAGCGACCTTCGGCGATACCTCAAGCAATTCATCGAGCAGCAGCAAGACACCTTCCACCTGATTCTGTTTCTCGGCAGCCTCGACGAGGCGGGACACCAGATGCTGGGCCGTAGCCGGCCCCAGTTCCTCCGCCAGTTTGGCAATCAATCGCTTATGGGTGTCCGACATCTCCATCCTCGATCCAATCCAACGGATTTTGCAGGAAGTGTTAGCCCGCATTATTCATGAAGGTTCGTTGCGAAATCGCTGAACCGCGTCGCGAGACCGGCGCGCGGAGCCCTGATGCCCCGATGCGTACTCATGCAGTACGGTGAGGGTCCGAGGGACGAGCCGGCCGGCCGAAGGCCTGTCGTAGCAGCGGATCGGCGATTGCAGCAGATACGGTCATGAATGATGCAGGTTCGATTGTAAAGGACACCCTAGCGCTTGTAAACTACGCCCCTACGGCGCAGGTCTCCCCTCTACCCCCTCGCCCAGTGCCTTTTGCCAAAGGATTTGCGATGGCCGAGCCCAAGCAAGAGAGTCTCGACAAAATGTGGAAGTATGTGAAGGGATTCGCGGAGAAGAGCGGGACGACCATGCATCCCACTCCCGCAGTCACCGAAGCCGTGGTCAAAGGCCTCGCGATGCACATGGACGAACTGGGCAAACCCCTCTGCCCCTGTAACTTCTACAAGGATAAACAAGCAGAAGCCAAACTCCGCCGCTGGATGTGCGCCTGCGATGAAATGCAGATCTACAAATACTGCCACTGCCTATTATTTGTGCGGGAAGACGGCCTGCCGATCACGGAATATCTCCCAGAAGGCCACGAAGGCCGGGAAGTCTACGGCGTTGTCACAGACCCGACTCCAGAGAAGGGTCGAGCGTTGAAGCACAAAGCCCTAGCTCAAGAAGGTAATCCGCTGGCCAAGTAGCTGACTAGAATATGTCCCCACACGGTTAGCCGTATCCCTTCACGGCTTTTGACCAGTCGTATCCACACTCTATCGAAAAGGACTTGAAAATGGCGAGGCTGTATTCTGCAAACGACTGAATCGTCTTTTCAGCATTTTTTTGACTTGGAGCGAGTGCATACCCATCTACGTTTAACTTTCCTGCAACAATAGACTGCAACAAGGACTTTTCCTTAACAGACCATCCATTCTTCCGAGCGTTCTTATCCAACAGATCACTGTGCGTGACAGCGTGTCTCACCTCAGTAATGACCTTATACCAATCCCTTAGGTTCAGCCGTCTGTTATTTGCAACTTCGGCTTGCTCTAGATTGGGAGCCATGGTTCTTATTGCCTTCAGCAATTTACAATTATTCTTTGATCGATAGGTCTGACGGATTTTCACTTTCCACCCTTCCAGATCCATTGGGACTAAGTTGCCATCTTCAGAATTTTCCATATGAAGCCGCCTGGGAGATTCACCTCTCTTGTCATTCGCCATAACGTTTGCCGTAGAATCAAACAGAAACGTCTCAAAGGCTTCGTAGCTTTGCGCAATAGACCAAGCTGATTGTCTTTGGACAAAAACCTCAATGAGGTTTAGATATTCTTCACCCTCGGCAATAAATCCTCCAGCGGGATAGTACCCAGCCCATCCATGAGCTGGCCACTCTGTCAAATCGCGGATAATCAGATTGGCCCCCGTTGCCAGATTAGTGAGATCAAACCTGTTCCTCTCCAGACTAGCGGTTACCAGGCTCCGAAAATTCGTCTGTTGCGATTCGAATGTGTGGAGAAGACCGTTAATGAGAGCTAAGCGAGCAAACAGATCATCAAGAGGAGATCGTAGTGGGTTCATGTGTAAAAAATGATCATTCTCGTTTTGTTGCATTCTTGTCTGCAAGAGTGAAGAGAAATTGCTGATCAGCGCCTGAGCAATAACTATCCCATTTCAAGCCTTATTCCCATCCGCTCACGTCATATCCCTTCTCAATCAAACACCGCACCACAGCATCAGCATAGGGAGGATTCGGCTCGAGCGGCCTGTAGGCGCCGCCCACTGAACCGATGATGACTCCGAGCGCGCCGCCGACCGCTGTGCCAATCACCACACCCGGCACTCCACCGATGAGTCCACTCGATGCCCCAACCGCCGCGCCACTAATCAGACCCAGTCCGGCTCCAGCGGCCACATTCCCACTTCGATTGCCGGTACCCGGCTTCAGCCCCGCCGCTTCCGCCTTACCTTGGCAGGCTGCCACCTCCAACTTCGATGCCTCACGTCCCTGTAACTGGAGATGTGCATTCGAACGCAACAGCGGCTCCGGCCCCGCACAAGCCAATAAACTCAAGACCGTCACAGCCAAAACAACTTGATAGACGGATATGCAAACCTTCCTCCACGTTGCCCCGCAGTCACGGGAGAGGTGTCTCCTCCTCCTCGTGGGATGGCTCGGTTGGGCTTCACTGCGCGCATTGACCGAGCACTGCTTCATCGTGCGCGGTCTGCGAGCACGAAGACCGACTGAGCTGTCCCACGAACTCTTTACTGCCATCCTGTGACCTCATACCCCTTCTCTTGCAGGCATCGATTCACGAAATTCGAATAGGCCTGATTGGGTTGCGACGATCCTGACGCACGAAACAACCCCATGAGGAATCCCCACACCGCTCCACTCACCGCGCCGATCATTGAGCCCCTGCCGACGGCGCCGAAAATGGCACCTCCAACGGCGCCGCTCGCCGCGCCGGCTCCAGCCCCCAATGCGGTGCCGGTCGCTACACGACCGGCCTTCCCACTGCTTTCCTCAGCTCCTGCCGTTTCTGCCAATTGCCGACAAGCCTCAATATCCTGCGCTGCGATCTCTTTCCCCACCGACTGCATATGCGCATTGGGATACAGAACAGGACGCGCCGTCGAACAGGCGACGAGCAACAGCGGTCCCCCGATGATCGACACCACTTTGTGCCTCATGGCTTCGCCAATCCTTTCTGATGTCTAACCCGCATTATTCATGAGCGCTTCTGTTGCAATCGCCGGTCCGCTGCTACGACGAGCCTTCGGCCAGCGCGCTCGCCCCTCGGGCCCTCACCGTACTGCACGAGTACGCATCGAGTCCTCACGGCTCCACGCGCCGGTCTCGCGACGCGGCTCAGCGATTTCGCGACGAACCGTCATAAATAATGCAGGCTAAGGTTCAAGCGGGCCATCACCAGTTGCGCAGTGGCCCCTTTGATGAGGACACGTTTGTGCCGTCCGCCTCCACCAGAATGAATCCGCACCGACGTAGAAGGAATCGATAATTGGCGGGCTAAAAAACGGATTAATTCATCATTGGCTGCGCCATCGACCGGTGGAGCGGTCACTCGAATCTTCAGCGCATGACCGTGAATGCCCACACACTCTGTGGTGGAGGCCTGAGGTTGGACGTGAACGGTGAGGATCACTCCGTCTTTGGTGTCCTGCACAATCAGCGAGTTCATCCGCGACGGGGACGCATAGCCATGGGATCAAAAAATGGCCTTCACCAATTCCAGAATGCTGCGCTGCATATCGGGATCATCGGTGATCGGGCGGGCAATTGCGACATCGCAGGCTCGATCGGTCGCCACGCCTTGCCGAATGAGTGTACCGGCATAGATCAGCAATCTGGTGCTGACCCCTTCTTCCAAACCATGATTCTTGAGGTTCCGCACCTTTCCGCCGAGTTTAACCAAGCTGGCTGCAAGGTCACGGCTGACACCCGCTTCCCGTTCGACCACGGTGGTTTCCACGTCAGGCGCCGGATAGTCGAACTCAATCGCCATGAAGCGCTGCTTCGTGCTTTGCTTCAAATCCTTGAGCACACTCTGGTACCCAGGGTTATAGGAAATCACCAGGAGGAAGTCGTCGGCCGCTTCGAGAATCTGGCCTTTCTTTTCAATAGGCAGGAATCGGCGATCGTCGCTCAGGGGATGGATGATGACCGTCGTGTCCTTCCGGGCCTCGACGATTTCGTCCAAATAGACGATCGCGCCATGCTTCACGCCGAGCGTCAGCGGCCCATCGACCCAGACCGTCTCTTGGCCCCTGAGCAGATACCGCCCCACTAAATCAGAGGAGGTGAGATCTTCGTGGCAGGCCACCGTGATCAAGGGACGACCCAGCCGGTAGGCCATATGCTGGACGAATCGGGTCTTGCCGCACCCGGTTGGCCCCTTGAGCATAACTGGCATCTTGCTGTTCGCCGCGACCGTGAACAAACCGATCTCGCCACGGACCTCCTTGTAGAATGGCTCGCGCGCGATCCGATACTGTCCGACGTCGACTTCGCGTCCTTGCTGCATCGCTGTGTCTCTCTGGTCTGTCTCGTCTATGTGGTTTATCTGATTCGGTGCAGTCACGATAAACGGAACGGAGGCCGAAGATCAAGCGATCTGGCTGGAATGACCGATTGCAGGCTAGCAGGATACTGGAAGCGTCCGCCAGCCTGTCTTGCTCATTTTGGTCTGTTCGGTCTGTCTGGTTTGTTTGGTTGCATGAGACTAACCAGATGGACCAGACAGGCCGGGCTTGTCCCAGATGTACAGGCCACCGAAGTTCTGCTATACGGAATTGGTTTTTCCGGAGCCTGCTAGGCGGCTTTCACACCGTTCAGAACTTCGCGCACCTTTTGTGCCAGCACGTGGGGTGAGAAGGGCTTCGGCAAGAACCCGGTCTGACGGCTCACGCCGCCTTGGTCAAACACCGGATGGTCCGGATACCCCGACATGTAGAGCACTTTGATCCCTGGTCGAACGGTCAAGATCTTCTCCGCGACTTCAGGCCCGCTCATCTGTGGCATGACGACATCCGTCAACAACAGATGGATGGGCCCCACGTATTTTGCGCTGGTGAGGAGGGCTTCGATGCCATGGCGCGCCTCCAGCACCGTATAGCCATGGAGCCGCAACGTCTGGTGCACGAGACCGCGGACACTCGGCTCGTCCTCAACCAAGAGGATCGTTTCGCGGCCACGCACCGGATCAATCGCTTCGACTGCTCCCGTCGGCCCCGGTACCTCTTGTTCGACCCGTGGGAAGTACATCCGGAATGTCGTGCCCCGACCAGGAGCACTCTCCACGATGATACTTCCCCCGCTCTGCTTGACAATGCCATAGACAGTCGAGAGTCCCAATCCCGTCCCTTTCCCTTTCTCCTTTGTCGTGAAAAACGGCTCGAACAGATGTGACCGGGTCTCAGCATCCATCCCATGGCCGTTATCACGAACCGCCAGCAACACATACGATCCCGGTGCCACTCCCACAGCATCCAGGCGCACCTCTTCCCCAATCGTCACATTCCGGGTTTCGATCGTCAAGCGCCCGCCCTTGGGCATCGCATCACGTGCATTGACCACTAGGTTCATGATGATCTGCTCGACCTGTCCGGGGTCCGCCTTGATGGCGCCGGTCGAAGCATCGAGTTCGGCACTGAATTCAATGATATCTTCACCGATGAGACGCCGCAACATACCGTCCATATTGGCAACGAGGGCATTGAGATCGAGGACTTTCGCTGCGATGAACTGACGGCGGCTGAACGCCAGCAATTGACGGGTCAGCCCGGAGGCCCGATCCGCCGCCTTCTTCACCTCCTCCATGTCCTTCCGCATGTCATCGGTAGACCCCAGGCGACCCAGGAGCAACTCACTGTACCCTCGAATCACCGTGAGGAGATTATTGAAATCGTGCGCCATGCCGCCGGCCAATCGCCCGACCGCCTCCATCTTCTGCGCCTGTCGCAATTGCGCCTCGGTTTCCCGTAACACCCCTTCCGTTCGAGCCCGCTCGCCAAATTGGCCGATCTTGAGACCGATGTCTTCCACCATCCTCAACAACTCGTCATCGGACTGCCGCACCTGGCGGCTGAAGAATTCGATGACGCCCTCGATCTCATTCCCTACTAGAATAGGCAATCCAAACGCCCCATGAAATCCAACTTGTCGAGCCTGCGCTACACGAGGGAAATTAACATCCACCGTGACGTCCGTCACCCAGGCCGACTTGCCACCGGCCCAAATACGTCCAGGCAAACCTTCGCCGCGTGTAAACACACGCCGCCAGGTGTCCAGGGTAAACGGATCGACCTGCACGGATGGCGCCTTCCACTGATCAAAACAGCGCAGCACCCCGGTCACCTTATCCACCCGCCAGAATACGCCCAGGTCCCATTCCAGGCTCTCCGCGATTGCCTGGATGATTTGTGGAACAGCCTCTTCTAGAGTCGTCGCCTCAGCAAGGACTCGGGTTACCGCATACTGAGAGGTGAGACGCCGTTCAGCCCGGCGGCGGTCGGTGATGTCCCTGATAAAGGCACTGAAGATGTATGCATCCCCAATTTTTGCCGGTGACACCGCAAGCTCAACGGGAAGCTCCCGCCCGTCCCTACGCTGAGCAACAATTTCAATCCGGCGGTTCAAGACCGCTCCAGCCCCTGTTCGAAGAAATTCACGGATGCCATGTTCGTGCGCCTGACGATCCCGCTCAGGAATGATGGTCTCGGAAAGGGCCCGTCCTAGCGCATCCTCGCGGGACCATCCGAAAATCGCCGTGGCCTGCGCATTCCAATCGGTCACAATCCCGGAGCGCGGTATCGACGATGGCCCGATTTCGTTCCTGACTCTGGAGCAACGCGGCTTCCGCGGCTTTCGCCCAGGCACTTTCCTGTTGTGCCTGTCGATGTTCCGCGCGCAATCGTGCCGTGGCCCAGAACAACAACCCCAGCATGGGAATCCAGACCACCCCGCCTACAATCCCAACTTTCCACAAGAAGGCATGAATGGGCGCCAGGATCTCCTGTCGCTCCATTCGCACCAGGACCGACCAGCCCAGCCCAGCAAATTCTCCAAAACCTCTGGTCTGCGCGTAGCCAGTCACCACCTGGACATGCCGGCGCAGATGCTCTTCCTCGATAAACCCCGGTACACCGGACTCGCTCAGCAGCGCCGAAGGGAGCCCAAGCTCTTTGAGATTGATGGCCCCCTTGTGGGACAGATCCGAGTCGACAAACACCTTGCCCTGCCGCGTCAACATTTGGTACTCGACTCGCCCGCCCGCTCCTGGTCGAGCTTCAAGTGAACGAATGGTCCTGGTTGTGACTTCCTCCAAAAATGGGACCCCCACCCGCGAAGTCACGACGCCCAGGAATGTACCTTGCGTGTCGAGAATCGGGGCCGTAAACGCTATCATGTCGACGCCACTCTCCGCTTCCTGCCCCGCGACGTCGGCAATGTCGAGTCGCCGCGTTGTACGCGCAGCGATAAACGATGCGGCACGGCTATAGTCACGTCCTACCAGCGAGGGCTCCGTCGCCGCCACGACCGTACCCCGAACGTCCATGACCGCTAACGACAGGTAGACTGGGGAGTACTCCTTCTTCATCCACTTCAGATACTCGGAAAGATATCTCGGATCGGACGTTCTCAACTCCAAGGCTCGGGCCAGCATGAGGGCGTCGCCTTGGCGTTCGAACAGCATCCGATCGAGTTTCTCGGCAACTTCAGCCGCAGCCAGTGTGAGTTCTCCTCCCGTCGCCTCCACGAAGCGATATTCGACGAACTGAATCAGACCGATACCGGCTAGGACTGCGAACACGGTCATGGTGATAAGGAGATGGGGCAACCACCGATAGCGGCGAAGATCGAGGAATGATGCGCCCATTGAGGTCTTCATGATTCACGCGCCGGGGAGGCAACGAAGTTGGGAATCAGCATGAGGGGATGATAGGCCTGTTTCGATGCACGCAATCCAGGAAGACCTGCATCATCCATCGCATTCATGTATTCGGCCCCTTCCGCCATGGCTGTCCGACAGGTCTCCCGAAATAAATATTGTGCCAGACCTGGAAGCGTCCGATCCGTCACCTCTAAGAGGACACAGAATGTCGCGCTCGTCAACCAATAGCCGAAGGTATACGCGCACAGCCGACCGTGAGTCGTGACGATCCTCCCCGTGACTCGAAGGGCCGACGCCTGCGACCAGATAACTTCATGAGCCGGCGCCGCATCAGTCAACAGTATCGCACCGAACGCCTCGAGCCCTTCCGCTCGCTTCTGCCGTGACCAATCCGCTAGGAGGGCACGACAGTCCTGACGGTCGCTAACCCGATAGGAGTCCATCTCAAAAGACTGCTCTCGTTCGAATCGATTGCACAATGCGCGTTGAGATTTATACCGGTCGCCCGCCAAGGCCGCGAGGTCCGTCGCGCGATACAGATAGTCCGGTTCCTTGGGCGTCAGACGATATCCCAGCCGCTCCAACTCTGGTACCAACTGGGAGGGCACATTCTCGACTCGGCTGACTGGCGAGTCACCGTTCCAGCGCCGCAGTAGCTCCATGGCGTCACACAGGGGAGCGTCGATCGAGCCGGCCCCGATCGGAGGCAGGGGCATGAACCAGCCGTCCGGTGATTGCGCGAAAAGGCAAAAGGCCCCCTGAAGCTCCATGCACCAATAGGCCAGTAATCCATTCCACATGTAGTGATAGACCGGCGAATAGGCCGCGAGCGACTGAGTGCGGCACCACCCCGACTGATCCAACGCCGTCGTCACGCGCGGAATGTCGTCCAGCGTGAGCCGATGCAGCGGCGCAGGCCCCCACTGACCAGCCACGGCTTCGGTGAGGCACGGAAGGTGGGCGAGCACGACCACCTCCTCTTGAAACCGCCCGATAAGGCGAGGATTTGCGACTACTTGGTCACGGATGCCTGGTTGATCGAGCAAGGCCATCACCCGGTCGGCATGACACTGGATCTCCCTCGGAATCTCCTCTCGCATGAACGGGCATTTCGTATCCCACCCCAACAATACCTGGTCGTGCGGCTCATCCCACATCAACGCCAGTGGATAGAGCTGACAATCGAGCGGACGCTGCTCGTAGATGCGGCAGGTTGAGTTCGCTGCGTCGAATGCCGGGCAGAGATACCCGTCTCCATGGGGCTCGGGAGCCAGGATCACCTGTGACCCGCGCTGATTGGGAAAGGCCGTTTTCTTAACGCCCCCAGTCAGGGCCCGGGTGATTTCGTTCTCGGTAAAATACGGACGGAGGGCGCTATCGGGGTCTGGAAACCGACAACAGACATCGCACTGGAGACAGGTGCGGCTCGGCACGAGTTGTGGCAGCGCGATCGGTGGTGTCACGAAAGCACCCACCAGTTCATCGGTGTATAAGGGCATAGAAGGATTTCAATCGATGTGCGGCTCATACTAGCACCATTCTGCAGGAGTGCCCAAGGGATGTCACTTTTCCCACCGGTTCCCCTCTCAGCAAACGCACAATGTCTTGACCCAACTCGTCCTCGCCGGAATACTGACGCATAAGCGCTCAGTTCCTCCTGTGAATGAAGGGTCATGAGGCCGCCTTCAGCCCAACCGCCAAACACGCCCCAATACGACCCCCAGGTGTTGCTGAACTCGCAACCGGTCATGATCACCGTGATCGAACCACGAATCATACAAAGTGCTGTTCCAAAATCATGCCTCTATCAGCACATTCGGCGACATGTCGAATCTGACCTGCTACGAGATCACCGCCGACTGCGCCATCCCCTGTTCGTTTTGCAAGATGCCAGAAACCGCTGAGACGGGCACACCCACAACCAGCAAGGTCCCGCTGTCGAACGACGAATATCTGTTGGTCCACTGGGCGAAGGTCGAAAGTGCAGCCGAACGGCTCCGCAGCCGAGTAACAACCTAGACCATGGTGCCGGAATTGACGGCGCTTCGGAATCCGTCCGTTCTCCCTTACATGCAGCATCGGAGTCGCCTCCTTTCCCATTCATGCCTCCGTTCCGTCGGGCCTGGTCGTTGCTGCCGATGCGGCAGTTTACGTCGCGAAGAGGGCGGGGAAAAACTGGTGCGCATGGCGAGCCCTGCCGCCCCTTCCCTCACCACTCCCCTCGCCCCTTGTACGGTCCTAATGCCCGTGTTACAGTTCTTTGGCCTCGTATGAGGGGCTCTCTTTGACACGGATACTGCCTCTGTCTGACTTGGCTACCTCCAACCTCCTTCACCGCTGCGCAATCATTCGTGACCAGCTGAGCCAAGCTGGGCTCTTTCCATCTCTGCCTGGGCAGGCTTCACCTCCCGGAATAGTTTCCGCTACGACGACCTGGCGAATTGCCACCACACCATTCCCTCTTACGAAAGACCAGTTATATTTTTTCCACCAACTCGGACCGCAACTCTTATCCTTTTATCGGGCCCTGAACCGCCTCTATGCCGACAGTATACGCGGCCTCCAACCAGCCTGGGTAGCGGGATACCTTGACCAAGGAAAACCTGAAGGTCTGCTCACGTACAGCCGGATGAAACGGTTTCGTGACCAGCTTCCCGCGGTCATCCGACCGGACATCATTCCCACCCAGGACGGCATGGTGATCACCGAGCTCGACTCGGTCCCCGGAGGAATCGGTATGATCGCATGCCTCTCGGCGCTCTATGCCGATAGCGAGGCTGGCGGTCTCTCCCTCGTTGGAGGCCTCGAGGGGATGGTTCGGGGATTTGCGGCCATGTTGAAAGGCCAGCTCCTCCAGCATGCAGGATGCGTCGCGATTCTGATTTCTGAGGAGGCCAAAGACTATCGGCCTGAAATGACGTGGCTCGCGGCCCGGCTTCGAGCAATCGGTCTCGACGCCTACTGCGTGGAACCTCGTCATATTCGATTTACCGAAGAAGGCCTTCGGATTACCAGCGAGGGAATGGACCAGCCGATCGCCTTGATTTATCGCTTCTATGAGTTATTCGATCTCCCGAACATTCCCAAATCCGAACTTGTCCAATATGCGATCAAGAAGAACTGGGTCGCCGTCACGCCCCCGTACAAGCCGGCGCTGGAAGAAAAGCTTGTATTTGGCCTCCTCCATCACCCAGCCTTGCAACCGTTCTGGGAGCAGGCGTTGAGCCGGGAGGTCTTCCTACACCTGACCACCATCATGCCACGTACGTGGATTCTCGATCCTGCGCCGGTCCCTCCGTCCGCTACGATTCCGGGTTTGGCGATCGGAGGACGGCCCGTGATGAACTGGCGCGATCTGGCCACGGCAACCCAGAAAGAACGGCACTTCGTGATCAAGCCATCGGGGTTTTCTGAACTCGCCTGGGGCAGCCGAGGCGTATCGGTTGGACACGATATGCCGCAGGGAGAATGGGCCGGTGCCATCGACAGGGCCCTGGACGCCTTTCCCCGAACACCTTATATCCTGCAGGAGTTTCACAAGGGCCGCCTGTATGAACTCGACTACTTCGATCCGGTGACCGGTGAGATGAACCGGATGTCCGGTCGCGCCAGGCTCTCGCCCTATTATTTCGTGAGTGGCGAAAAGACCGAATTGGCTGGTATCCTGGCTACCATCTGCCCGGCCGATAAGAAAGTGATCCACGGGATGAAAGACGCCGTCATGGTGCCGTGCGTAGTCGCTGGACAATGATCAATGTTGAATGATGAATGTTGAATGAATCGACACAGTATCGTCCGACAATTAACCATTCAACATTGAACATTCACCATTCGTATTTATGGCGATCACCCTCTATCACGTGACCTGGTGTCCCGACTGTGAGGTGGTGCGCCAGAAACTGGCGGACCTCCACGTCGAATACGAGCACGTCGTCGTGCCCGACATTCGCCCGCTGCGCAAAGTGGTCCGAGAAGTCTCAGGCCAATACTATGTTCCTGTCCTCAAGGATGGGAACATGGTGTTAACCGAAACGGACGACATCCTCAACCATCTGGACAAGACGTACGGTCAGGAACGGATGGCCGGCAGCTAACAAGCTGCAGAAAAACCATTTTGTCACAGCAGAACTTCGATGGCCTACACGTATGGGACAACAGAAGAACACTCTCGCAGGATGCTCAAAAAGGCCGTCCAGCAAGGCCGCAGCGAGCGAAGAGGCGAGTCGTACTCTGTTCGGTACGGGGAGCCTCTGAGCGAAGCGAGAACGCCGCTGGCGGACTTTTTCAGCATCCTCTGCTAATCGCGCGGCAGGCCTGCTGATCCACTCGACAGCAAAGGAGACCGGCATGGAAGCATGGAGACGCATACTCGCCGACAGCATCGTGAAACCAAAAGACTTGGCGGATCGGCTCGGTGTCGATGCGAAAGAAATCGAAGCCATCGTGGGCGACTATCCGATGCGCATTACCCCCACGGTGATGGCGACGATGAAAGAAAAGGGCGACGCCATTTGGAAACAGGTGGTCCCGGACATCGCCGAGATGGACGATTTCGAAGCGGAAGACGATCCGCTCGAGGAAGATCTCATGAGTCCGGTCCCGCATCTTGTCCATCGCTATCCGGACCGCGTCCTGCTGATGGTGACGAACCAGTGCCCAATTTATTGCCGGTTCTGCACGAGAAAACGGCTGGTCGGGAAACCGGGATTCCTCAAGAAAGGCGAACTCGACCAGGCCATCGCCTACTTGCGCGAGCATACCGAAGTGCGCGACGTCATTCTCTCCGGCGGCGACCCTTTGCTCCTGCCGGATCATTTGTTAGAACGGATCCTCAAGGCCCTGCGCACCATCCCGCATCTGGAACTGATTCGCCTTGGCTCCCGAGTGCCCGGCACGTTGCCGGAACGGATCACACCGGAACTCTGCGCGATCGTGAAAAAGTACCACCCTGTGTATATGAACCTGCATTTCAATCACCCGGACGAGCTGACGCCTGAAGTCAAAGCGGCCTGCGGGATGTTGGCCGATGCTGGCGTGCCGCTCGGCGCGCAAACCGTGCTGCTCAAAGGCGTCAACGACGATCCGGACATCATGAAACGATTGATGCATCAGCTCCTGCTCGCTCGCATCAAACCCTACTATCTCTACCAAGCGGACCTGACCAAAGGCACGAATCACTTCCGCACCACGGTCGAAACGGGGCTGAATATCATTAAGTCGTTGCAGGGCCACACGAGCGGGATGGCGGTCCCGCACTTCGTAATCGATGCACCAGGCGGGGGCGGCAAGATTCCCTTGCTCCCCGGCGACTACATGGTGCACGTGGATGCCGCGGGGATCCTCTTGAAGAACTATGAGAACAAGGCGTTCCACTATCCGCAACCACAACAAGGATCTGCGCGAGAACTGCCGATGGTCAGCGCAGCGCCTTCACTGGGATCGTGCAGTAATGGAGGGCTCGACGACCTGTGAGCACCCGCGCCACGCAGGGCATTTTGCCCTACCAACAGATTACGCGGCTGATCGCGAGCCGTGCCATCCACGCCGACGTGCCGATTGAAGACCGGCAGATCCAACCGGCCAGTCTCGATCTGCGGCTCGGGCGCAAGGCCTATCGGTTGATCAGCAGCTTCCTACCGGAGTTGTCCGAGATCACGAGCCGACTCAACGTCCTGGACTTCTACCAGTCCGACCTCGTGATGTACGAGATGGACCTGACCGAGGGGGCCATCCTCGAAAAAGGCCACGTCTATTTGGTGCCGCTGCTGGAACGTCTGACGTTACCCAAGACCCTCCGGGCGCGAACCAATCCCAAAAGCACAACCGGACGGCTGGACGTCTTTACCCGCGTCGTGACGGATCTCAACACCGGATTCGATGAAATCCGAGCCGGCTATTCCGGGCCCCTTTATCTGGAAATCGTCCCACGCTCGTTCGCGATCAAGGTAAAGACCGGATACTCCCTCAATCAAATTCGGTTCGTACGCGGCGACGCTGCCGTGTCAGACCGGTCGCTTCAGATGCTCCACAAGCGAGAGCCCTTACTCTACCATAATCTCCCCACGAAGAACGCGCTGGACACCCATGATCTCCGTACGGATCGTGGCCTGTTTCTCCGCATCGATCTAAAGGGAGACGACAGAAGTGGCTCACCGATTATAGGCTATCGGGCGAAGAAGAATAGTCACGTCATCGATCTGTCGAAGGTCGGCCACTATGCGGCACTCGATTTTTGGGAACCCCTGTACCGCCACCATCAAGACAGTCTCCTCTTGGAACCGGAGGAGTTTTACATTCTCGCGTCGAAAGAACGGATTCGTGTTCCCGCCGGCTACGCGGCCGAGATGGTCGCCTTCGAAGCAGCCTGTGGCGAGTTACGGACCCACTACGCTGGGTTTTTTGATCCGGGATTTGGGTACGGGCGCGGCGAGCTGCACGGCACCCAAGTGGTCCTGGAGGTCCGCCCCCACGACGTGCCCTTCCTGATCCATGATGGACAAACCTTTTTTAAGGTTGTATACGACAGGATGCTCGCACGCCCCAGTCAGCTCTATGGCACGGCACTCGGATCCTCGTATCAGCGCCAAGGTCTGACCCTGAGCAAACATTTTAAGGTGTAGCCCGCATTATTCATGAACACTTCTGTTGCAATCGCCGATCCGCTGCTACGACGAGCCTTCGGCCAGCGGGCTCGCCCCTCGGACCCTCACCGTACTGTTGTCAACTGGCGCCCTCCTTCCTGGCGGCTGTTCCCTGGGCTCCGCACGCCGGTCTCGCGCCCCCTCCCTTAACCGCCCCCATATTATGGGCGAGGGAGGGGTGGGGGACGACGAACCGTCATGAATCATGCGGGCTGCAGGATACTGAACGAGTCCGTCAGCACGGAGAAGGCTGAGGTTCAGGCTAAGGTTGAAACTCAGATGAAAAACGGCAGGTCTTCGCTCAGCCTTGACCTCGACCTCAGCCTACCTCGCTCGCTGTGGCCTCGTTGGCGGCCTGTGTGAGCATCCAGAGTAACGTGCATCCGTACAAATCGTGCGCCAACGCGTAACCCCCTTTTAGGAACCAGCTGACCATGCCGCCAGAACCGCCACACGAACCGGTGCGCCGCCAGCCAGATGACGATTCCGGGCGCGACAACCACATGCGTGTCGCCGGGATGATCGTGGGCACCGCCCTCATTTTCATCGGCTTCCTCGACGTGTTTCTCTCGATCAGCGGGGGATTCGAAATCGACGTCATCCCCTTCTTGATTTATTTTGGTGGGGTCGCCGTGTGGGCGAATGCGGTCGTCGAAAACATGACCCTCCGCTTCAGCCAGCCTCATCGGCGGCGCCCTCCTGCTCGCAGCCGTCTTCTTCCACTATGGGGAAGTCCTCTTCTGGCACAAGCAAGTTCTGTTTTGGTCTACAGTGGTTGTCGTCATGTATTTCATGTTCAACGAACCGAAGAGACCCACCTAACGTGTCATGGCGATGCCGATTTCCGTCATCATCCCCACACTGAACGAAGAACGGACAATCATGACCACACTAGCGCACACCGCCGCGCTCGGCTTCGATGAACTCATCGTGGTGGATGGAGGGAGCCTCGATCAGACCCCTGTGCTGGTCGAGTCATACAGACGAAGGACTCAGTCGCCGACACAGAGCCCCGTACGACTGGTGACCGCTCCCGGCGGGCGCGCCCGGCAGATGAATGAAGGCGCAAAGGCCAGCGGCGGAGAGATCCTTCTCTTTCTCCATGCCGACACGCAGCTTCCGGGCGATGCCAAAACGATAATCGACACGACACTCGCCGATCAACGGATGGTGGGTGGACGGTTCGATGTCCGATTCGATCGCCCATCGATGTGGGGAACCATCATCAGCAGGATGATGAACTGGCGATCGAGACTGAGCGGCATCGCCACCGGCGACCAGGCCCTGTTCGTGCGTCGTCCTGTCTTCGAACAGATGGGAGGCTTCGCCGACATGCCGTTGATGGAGGATATCGATTTCTCTCGCAGACTCAAACGAAAGGGAGCGACCGCGGCCCTCACCGCGACTGTGACCACTTCCTTCCGTCGCTGGGAGCGGCATGGACCGTTGCGGACGATCCTCTTGATGTGGGCACTGCGATTCCTGTACTGGATCGGTATCAGTCCATCGCATTTGCTTGAATGGTACAAAGCTGTCCGATAGATCGTACGGGGTAAGACGTGAGAGGTGAGGGGTGGCGAGCTTAAAAAGTAGACCATCACATTTCGTAAGACCGGCATCCTCTCCATCGCCTGACGCCTCACACCTGAGGCCTCACGCTGCTCTAGTAATCTTCGCCAAGGCTCCGATTCCGGGCGAGGTCAATACGCGGCTCTGCCCGCCGCTGACGCCTGACGAGGCGGCCACCCTGCACGGCAGTTTCATTCTCGACATGCTGGAACGGACCAGACTCGCTGTTGCAACACTTCGGCTCCCGCTCCATCGGTACCTGGCCTGTGCGCCTTCCTCTGAGCTGGTGTTCTTCAAAATCATGGAAGAACGACAGGGCGTCCACCTGTTGGATCAAGTAGGAGAGGATCTGGGCCAGCGGATACACCGCAGCTGTGTCGACTTATTCGCCAAAGGCTACAAGCAGGTAATCATTGTGGGGGCCGATGTCCCGACCTTGCCTCTGTCGGTGTATCAGGAGGCATTCGCGATGCTGGGCCGCTCGGATGTGGTCTTGGGGCCAGCCCTTGATGGCGGGTACTACCTCATAGGCCTCAAGCAGCCGACAGAAAAACTCTTTACTGGGGTGCCCTGGTCCACCGATCAAGTCCTCGCCGTCACACAACAGCAGGCCAAGATACTGGGTTTATCTGTCGGGCTCACCACCGCATGGCGCGACCTGGATACGATCGAAGACTTGCAGGCGCTCATCACAGAGTGCCGAGAGGACAATAAGAAGCCCAAACAAGATCGGACCTTCTCCATGCGAACAGCCGGCACATTGCAGCTGCTCGCAACCAGACTCAAGACTCGATAAGCTACACGATCGGCCACACCGACCACGGAAGGAATCAACTATGGCAGAGCGAGTGGCACTCATCACAGGCGGGGCCAAAGGCATTGGACGTGGAATCGCGCTCGACTTGGCGGCACAACAGTGGTCGGTCGCCATCTGCTACCGCACGAGCGAAGCGGAGGCCGCGGCCACAGCCGACGCGATCACAAGTCGTGGAGGCCGTGCGCTCTCGATTCGCTGTAACGTGTCGGACCCCCAGGCGGCCAAAGGCCTCGTGGCCCAAGTCGAACAACAGTGGGGACGGATCGATGCGCTGATCAACGGCGCAGGACCGTACCATCGCCTGAACCTGTTCGACGAAACGGCGGCAGGCTGGAATGAGATGTTCGACGGCAACCTGCATCCCATTTTCTATCTCGCCCAGGCTGTCGCGCCAGGCATGAAGGCCCGCAAATCCGGACACATCATCAATTTCAGCATGGCCAACGCCGATCAGATGATTTCTCAACCGGACATCACGGCCCATTACATCGCCAAGGCCGGCGTCTTGATTCTGACTCGCACGCTGGCCAGGTTGCTGGCGCCCCACGACATTACCGTCAATGCGATTTCGCCCGGCTTCATCGATTCAGGCAGTGCGCCGCCGGAAGAACTCACCGGCATGACAAAACGCATCCCCGCCGGATACATTGGGACGGTAGGCGACATCGTGGCTGCCGTACGGTATCTGCTGTCCGATGATGCGCGGTATGTGAACGGCGCAAACATCCAAGTCAGCGGCGGTTGGGGGATATGAAGGGTGGAATGACACCCGTGCTGATCCCTTGCTCCCGGAGCGCGCACGATCAGAATGTGCTCGCTCGACGGCCGCAGTGGGACCAACACGGGTGCCATTCCTGGGAAAGTGAAACGAGCAAGCTTGGAAGGATCATTTGGAAGGATGAGGGTCGTTCGATGCGCGCAGTCAAAGGGCACTTCAGGCCACACTCAGAGAGGAGTACGCAGAAGTGACGAAGAGAAAGATTTGAAGGAGGCATCATGAAGTCAGAGCAAGAACGCATAGCGCACGGTCGATTTGTGCAAGCCTTGCAGCATGAACACCTTACCTGTGCCAAGCCCGGCTGCGGTGGAGCGATGAACATTACCGACCACACCCCCCATCTCGCCCGTATCAAGACTTACGAAGCCGAATGCAAACAGTGTCATACGAAGGAGCAGATTACCGGCAAAGAACAGACGACCCCACCATGGGACGTCGCCTCGATCACCATGATGGCTGAAGTGCATCTCCTCCACGATCAACCCACTTGCCCCATTGACGACACCCCCATCACATTCACCTCCATGCCCAATCCGCGACGCAAAGCCCGTTACCGCCTCTCCTGCTACTACTGCGGCCGCCACGCTGAACTGAATTGGCCGCCGCCTGAAGCAAGAAGGTGAGGGAAGGCGGGATAAGGACGCCGACCTCAGTTGCTCGCGCAGCGCGCGGCCTCAGAAGGATGGGGAGGGAGCGGCCAGGTGCCCTTCTTGCTCGCAGAACGCGCACGGTGAAACTGTGCTCGTTCGATGCACGCAGTAAAGGGGAGCCTGGCCACTCCCTTAACGAGAGGTGAAGAGGACGGAAGGCCCTCGCCCGGGCTACTGGCACGTCTCGGTGTGCCAGTGGGTGGGCGGGTGAAAAAGCTGCGCGCAGTGGGAGATCAATCAGCCCCCATCCCTGAAGAGATAACGAGCGAGCTTTGAGGGATCATCTGTAATCT
>VBOL01000019.1:0-3419 GCA_005887945.1 Nitrospirota bacterium | reverse complement strand
AAGCGCGCAGTTGTGGATCACAGGAAGCCACCCCTGGATGAGGCGTACACGCGCAAGCTTGCAGGGAGCATTCGAATGACATACCTACGACCTTCGCCACGCGCAACGAGGATTAACCAAGTTACCCTGTGAAAAGATAGACTAACGAGCTTGCGCCGTCAGCTACGCGGTCATTGCTTGACTGGCCACTGCAATATTTCCTGCAGCTTTGGACAGAGCGATGATCGAGTGTGAGGTCAAGCAATGAGCCCATATTTGTATTGATTGGTGGAAAATGCTCATTTCAGCTGCTGCCCCAGGAACGCGAGTGGGGACTGCTCAAAACCTTGGTATAGTCAATACAGCATTCGCTGGCTCAGTCGCCCTACGCATCAATTATTCAATAGTAGAAAAGGAAATATTCTGGTGGAATCGCGTCCAATTTCCGGTGGTAGCCCCAATTGGTTTAGCTATCCACATTGGCATAATGGCTTTATAGAAGACCTTGTCGGCATGCATCATCTTCCGCTTGTTGAGCCTATTATTGGAGCAACATCAGTAGGCGTGAATGCAACTAAGAGTTGCGGGTGCCAAGAAAGATGACATAGGATTTCGATATCGAAGCCCTAGTTGCTGGTTTCCCCTCAAGTATGGTTCATAAAGGCCCTCAGCCAGGGGTCTATGAGATTAAGGGGGGTTCCAAGGAGGGGAGGAGACCACTAAGGGTAGATTTCATTCAGCAACTGTTCGGACGATTTCCTGTCAGATTGATATGGTTGAAAGGCTTGAACAAAGACTTGAGAAAAGCCCTTGGTACTCCTCTAAGTACATCCGGCGAGGCTGGAATATTGACATTGCCTGACGCAGTCTCTTTAGCCCAACTCCTTGATGGGCTGTACAAAGGTGGTTGGGCCATGTTCTTCTTGCCAAATCCTCCTCGAGAGGTACTAAAGGCTCCCGAGTTTCTCCCAATTGAACCTGAAGAGGCTCTCTCACTTCTGCGTACATTTGGTGCAAGTGTAGGTATCTTTTCCTGGTATGACGATATTGATTGGCTAATCGTATCGTCTCCTCAACATCAGTGATACCGCTCCCTCACCTGTGGAACATCCCGACCTCTCTCGGCCAGAAGACCCTCTATGCGTCAGAGGCGCTCGACCGCATCACGTGCGCCGTCCGTCGGGGTCGTTGTGGACTTGGCACCTGAGACTCCCCGCTGCTTTGAAGCATGCGTTGGGTGCAAGTTCAGGAAAATCAGAACTTCGCTCTCAACGAATCTGAGGCACTCTACGCAACGCATCGCTTTGTTGCATGCCTGTTTGGCCGAGAGATTGACCCACAAAGCCTGATAGCCGCCATTTCTTCCGGAATTCGGAGAAGCTCGGCAACATCGTAACGAGTCGTCATGGGTTTGCTCATCATGCGCTCCTACAAGCTACGCCCGAGGAGGCCTGGTTTGGTCCTCCCTGCGCACGTCGAACGACCACCGTTTTATCGTGGGGGTTCCGTGAGCAGGTGAGGACCGAGCCAGGCCACTCTTCTCTTCCTTCCCCCTCCCAAGCCGCTGAGTGACAAAAAGTAGGAAGGGCGTCTGGGGAACTCTCAATTGCGCGCGTCGGACGAGCACATTCTGATCGTGCGCGTTCCGCGAGCAGGAGAGTTCCCCAGACGCCCTTCCTGACCTTCCCGATTTTCTTGACTACTTTATCTCCCGAATGCTTTTTTCAGCAGCGGCTCTATCTCGCCTTTGGCTGCCATCGGATCGAGGATGTCGGTGTCGCCGTAAAACTGCCCGTCGATGAACACCTTGGGAAGGGTCGGCCAGTTGGTCATTTTTGCGAGCGCCTCTCGCTTGGTGGGTTGAGACAGGACGTCGATGAGTTCATACGGATACCCGTACTTGTCGAAAAACTGCATCGTCTCTTTCGTGAACCCACACATCGGCATCTGTTTGGTGCCCTTGCCATAGATCAAAATCTTGTGCGTGGCGACTTCCTTGTTAATTTCTTCTTGAATGGGATCTGCCATGGGTCGGCCTCCTTCTTTCTCAGCGATGAATGTAGAACGAGGAACGATGAACGAACGCCGAATGAGTACTTTCTCAGTTCATCGCTCAGTGCTCAGCGCTCATAGTTCGTCTGACGTGCGGGCTGTGAGTTCGAGCGCATGAATCCGCCCATCTTTCAATGGGACATCCAACGCCTGATAGATCAGACGATGCCGATCCAGCAGATTCTTCCCTGCGAAGGCTGCCGAGATCACCACCACTTTGAGATGATCCATCGTACCGGTCCGATCCGAGACCGTGACCGCGGCATCCGGCATCATCTGGAGCAGGTATTCCGTCAGAACATCCGGCGTAATCATGACTCTCCAATCGCGTAGCAATAAGAATACCTCAGCGCCAGACCCAAAGGCAATTCGGACCAGCTCGAACTACCAGGATAGCCGAGCGAGACTGGCGGGACGAGCGGGACGAGTTGATCTGGTTCATCTGGTTTGTTTTGTTCATCTGGTTAGTCTTGTTCAACCAAACAAACAAGACAAACCAAACAAACCAGAGCAACCAGCCTGTTTTTGCGCGTTACGCACCACGACCTCTGACGCTGGTGGTGGATTTCAGCACATGATGGTGGCTATCAACCACGCCTACATACGCCACTTGCCATAAGACTCTTCTCTGCAAGGAAATCAGAACCGTTTCCGTATATACATGCTGGCACGCGCATTGCGCTTCAGGTGGGACAAGAACACGTGAGCCGACCATGGATGCAACCACATCTATCTACCAACCAAGGAGGGTGCTATGAGTGAGTTCAAGTCTGGGTTTTTTGTCGGGGGAGAGGCCTGCGAGGGACGGGTGCTCGTGGTAGACGATGAGCCCGATATTCGCAAAGTCGTGAAGATGACTCTGCAGAAAGCCGGCTATGAAGTGCTTGAAGCGGAAAACGGTGAGAAGGCGATCGAAGTCATCAATTATGGCGAAAACCGGCTCCTCCTCGACGTCGTCATCTGCGACATTCGTATGCCAAAAATCAATGGAGCCGAAGCCATCGCCTACTTCCGGAGCAACTACCCTCGTGTCCCGCTCATCGTGCTGACCGGATTCCCGGATGCCGATATGGCGACATCCTTTCTCCGGCAAGGAGTGGTAGATTATCTCGTCAAGCCGGTTGAAGGAGAAAAACTGAGATCAGCCGTCGCGCGAGCCATAGAACAGCGGGAGCTTGCAAAGCTATGACAACGAGCCTCCATCCCCTCTGTGCCGAAGAGAGGCATGCCCCTCCTTACTCTCCTCTGCAATAGCAGGATGCTGAAAAAGTCCGCCAGCGGCGTTCTCGCTTCGCTCAGAGGCTCCCCGTACCGAACAGAGTACGCATCGCCTCTTCGCTTGCTGCGGCCTTGCTGGACGACCTTTTTGAGCATCCTGCGGGGGTGTT
>VBOL01000211.1 GCA_005887945.1 Nitrospirota bacterium | reverse complement strand
GGTCGACGACAAGATTCACGCACGGTCGATCGGCCCCTATTCGCTCGTCACCCAGCAGCCGCTCGGTGGCAAGGCCCAATTCGGCGGCCAGCGGTTGGGAGAAATGGAAGTGTGGGCGTTGCAGGCCTATGGCGCTGCTTCCACGCTGCAAGAGTTCTTGACGGTGAAATCAGACGACGTACCAGGCCGATCGAGGATGTACGAAGCGATCGTCAAGGGTGAGCCGTTCCTAGAGCCTGGATTGCCCGAGTCGTTTAACGTTTTGGTCAAAGAGCTGCAGAGTTTGGGACTCGACGTCGAACTGGTCAAGTCACAAGACTAACCTATTTGTGTCCGGCCCTAGCGGTCGGCATCAGAGGAGGTCACTACCTTGGAAGGCGTCTATACATTATTTGAAAAGCCGCGGGACGCGGTGTCATTCGATTCGATGCGGATCCGGATCGCGTCACCCGAAAAAATTCGGTCGTGGTCTTATGGCGAAGTGAAGAAGCCGGAGACCATCAATTACCGGTCGTTTAAGCCGGAAAAAGACGGACTGTTTTGCGCGAAGATTTTTGGCCCGATTAAGGATTGGGAGTGCAACTGCGGCAAGTACAAGCGCATGAAGCACCGCGGCATTGTCTGTGACAAGTGCGGTGTCGAGGTCATCCAGTCCAAAGTCCGCCGAGAGCGCATGGGCCATATCGAGCTCGCGGCGCCGGTGGCGCACATTTGGTTCCTCAAGGGTGTGCCGAGCCGGATCGGAACCTTGCTCGACATGAGCCTCAAAGGACTGGAGCGGATTCTCTATTTCGAGAGCTATGTCTGTGTCGATCCAGGATCGACAGATTTGACGGAGAAGGAGCTGGTCTCGGAGGAAAAGCTTCGCTCGCTCCAATCTGGATACAGCCCCGGTTCCTACAAAGTCGGAATCGGTGCCGATGCCATTCGGGAGTTGCTCCGCAAGATCGACATCAACGCTAAATGGGATGGGATCAAGGCTGAGGCGAAGACAACGGCCTCCGCAGCGCTGAAGGAGAAATACGCGAAGCAACTCAAAGTCATCGAGGCCATCCGCAAGTCTGGAAACATGCCTGAGTGGATGATCATGGATGTGATTCCTGTGCTACCACCGGAATTGAGCCCACTCGTGCCGCTGGACGGCGGACGTTTTGCGACATCGGATCTGAACGATCTGTACCGTCGAGTCATCAATCGGAATAATCGCCTGAAGCGGCTGATCGAGCTGAAGGCGCCGGGCGTGATCATCCGAAACGAAATGCGGATGTTGCAGGAAGCAGTTGATGCTCTCTTCGATAACGGTCGTCGCGGGCGCGCGATTCGTGGACCCAACAAGCGGCCGCTCAAATCGTTGAGCGATATGCTGAAGGGGAAGCAGGGGCGCTTCCGCCAAAACCTGCTCGGTAAACGGGTCGATTATTCGGGCCGAACCGTCATCGTCGTGGGACCAGAGCTTCGGCTGCATCAATGCGGGTTGCCCAAGAAGATGGCGCTCGAACTCTTCAAGCCCTTTATCTTCCACAAGCTGGAGGAGCGAGGCGCGGCGACGACGATCAAGAGTGCCAAACGCTTAGTCGAAAAAGAACGGCCGGAAGTGTGGGACGTGCTTGACGAGGTGATTCGCGAACATCCTGTGTTGCTGAACCGTGCACCGACGTTGCACCGTCTCGGTATCCAGGCGTTTGATCCCGTGTTGGTTGAAGGCAAGGCCATCCGGCTGCATCCGCTGGTCTGCGCCGCATTCAACGCTGACTTCGACGGTGACCAGATGGCGGTCCACGTTCCGCTGTCGGTCGAAGCGCAGGTCGAGGCACGCGTGCTGCTGATGTCGATCAATAATATTCTCTCGCCCGCCAACGGCAAGCCGATTGCGGTGCCGTCGCAGGACATGGTGCTCGGCTGTTATTGGCTGACCAAAGAACGGGCAGGATGCAAGGGGGAGGGGAAAGTGTTCGGCTCACCGGAGGAAGTGCGCATTGCGTTTGATTCGCGAGAATTGGAAGAGCATGCGCGGATCAAGGTGCGGATCGAGGGGAATCTTGTTCAGACCACCGTCGGGCGAGTCATCTTGTCGGACGTGCTCCCTCCAGGATTGCCTTTCGCCAACGCGAATAAGCTCATGACCAAGAAGGAAATGACCAAGCTCATCGATACCGTCTATCGCCAGTGTGGTCACCGTGAGACCGTCACGTTCCTCGATAAGGTTAAGGACACGGGGTTCGAGTATGCCACGCGTGCCGGTATCTCGATCTGCATCGACAACATGCATATTCCGACCAAGAAGCACGAATTGCTGGGGAAGGCTCAGCATGAGGTCACGGAGATCGAACGGCAGTATGCCGAGGGGTTGATCACCAACGGCGAACGCTATAACAAGGTGATCGACATCTGGGCCCATGTGACTGAACAGACTGCCAATGAGATGATGAAGGAATTGGGCGGGGGTGGCGATCCGAGCAAGGTCGAGTCCTTCAATCCAATCTTCATGATGGCGGATTCCGGTGCTCGAGGAAGCTCGCAGCAGATCCGCCAGTTGGGTGGTATGCGCGGATTGATGGCGAAGCCGTCCGGTGAAATTATCGAGACTCCGATTACCGCCAACTTCCGCGAAGGATTAACGGTGTTGCAGTACTTCATTTCGACGCACGGTGCCCGTAAGGGGTTGGCCGACACTGCGTTGAAGACTGCAAACTCCGGTTATCTCACGCGTCGCTTGGTGGATATCGCACAGGATGTGATTATCAATGAAATCGATTGCGGCACCACCGATGGCATCATTGTGAGCGCACTGGTCGAGGGGGGCGAAATCATTCAGCCGATCGAAGAGCGGGTGTTGGGACGGTTGGCGGCAGAAGATATTCGTGATCCAGTGACAGGTGAGATCATTGTGTCATTCAATGAGGAGATTGACGAGGACCGGACAAAGGCAATCGTGGAAGCTGCGGTCGACCACGTCAAGATTCGTTCGGTGCTGACCTGTCAGTCACGCCGTGGAGTGTGTCGCTCGTGTTATGGGCGCGATTTGGCCCGCGGGCGGTTGGTCGAAAAAGGCGAGCCCGTTGGTGTCATTGCGGCACAGTCGATCGGTGAGCCGGGAACGCAGCTGACCATGCGGACGTTCCACATCGGAGGAACGGCGAGTAAAGTGGTTGAGCAGACGGTGACCGAAGCCAAGCACGCCGGCACCATCAAGTTCATGAGCTTCGATGCCAAGAAGAATGCCGACTTCCATAACGCCGGGATTGCGGTCCAGAATAAAGAGGGTGAATGGGTCGTCATGAATCGGAACGCCAAGATTGCCATTGTCGATGAGACTGGACGTGAGCGCGAGAAATACGGGGTCGTCTACGGTGCCAAGATCAAGGTGAAAAATGGTGGTCGCGTTGAGGTGGGCCAGAAATTGGTCGAATGGGATCCGTACTCACTGACCATCCTCACCGAGGTCGGCGGTAAGGTGGCGTATGGGGACATCGTCGAAGGTGTCTCCATGAAGGAAGAATTCGATGAAGTCACCGGCCTCTCCCGCAAGGTCATCGTTGAGCATAGTGGCGCGACGTTGCGTCCACGCGTGTCGATCAAGGATGAGGGTGGAAAGACTGCCAAGGTTGCAGCGGCGGCAAACGTGGCTCGCTATCTACTCCCGGTCGGGGCGCATATCTTCGTCGAAAAAGGCGCAGTGGTCACTCCCGGTGATGTGTTGGCCAAGATTCCGCGGGAGACAACCAAGACGAAAGACATTACTGGTGGTCTGCCTCGCGTGGCTGAGTTGTTCGAGGCCAGAAAGCCGAAGGAGACGGCCGTCATCAGCGAGATCGATGGCGAAGTGTCGTACGATGGTTTCGTGAAGGGCATGCGCAAAGTGCTGGTCAATAATAAGATGGGTGATGTGAAAGAATACTTCATACCCAAGGGCAAGCACGTCAACGTGCATGAGGGTGATTGGGTCAGGGCCGGTGAGCCCTTGATGGATGGATCGGCCAATCCGCACGACATCCTCGATGTGCTGGGCCCGAACGAGTTGCAAAAGTATCTCGTCGATGAAGTGCAGGATGTCTATCGGCTGCAAGGTGTGACAATCAATGACAAGCACATCGAGATCATTGTGCGACAGATGCTGCGCAAGGTCAGAATCGAAGATCCTGGCGATACGGAATTCTTGCCCGGCAGTCAAGTCAGCAAGATGTTATTTGACGAGGAGAATGAGCGAGTGTTGGCTAAGGGTGGACAGCCGGGTCTTGGGAAGCCAGTATTGCTGGGTATTACCAAGGCAGCATTGACTACTGATAGCTTTATCTCGGCAGCCTCATTCCAGGAGACCACACGTGTCTTGACGGAAGCTGCGATCAACGGGCGCGTTGATAATCTGTTGGGCCTGAAAGAAAATGTCATCGTCGGTCGCTTGATTCCAGCTGGAACCGGTTTCGAAGAGTATCGGGATACCTTTGTCATTAGCCCCAAGCCTGAGCCTGTGATTGTTGGTCAGGGAGATGCTGCGGCGCTTACGCACGAGGGCGTAGCAACGGGATTGGGAGAGCCTGCTCGCTCGTAATGCATGCCGTGCTGGAGAAGGCTTGACACCGTAATCAATGCTCACTACAATCGATCGGCTTTGCCCTTGAAGGGTTGATGAAAGCGGTCAAACTGTGCCGAAGATGAGAGTGAAGTACTAATGCCAACCATTAATCAGTTAGTCAGAAAAGGTCGCCAGCTGGCGCACGCGAAGACCAAGAGTCCCGCACTCAAGTCCTGTCCGCAGAAGCGTGGCGTATGTCTTCGTGTCTATACCTCAACGCCCAAGAAGCCGAACTCGGCGCTGCGTAAAGTTGCGCGTGTCCGGTTGACGAATGGGATGGAAGTCACGACATACATCCCTGGTGTCGGCCACAATCTCCAGGAGCACTCCATTGTGCTCGTGCGTGGTGGCCGTGTGAAGGACTTGCCTGGTGTGCGCTATCACATCGTCAGAGGTGCCCTTGATGCCGTCGGTGTGGTGGATCGAAAGCAGAGTCGTTCTAAGTATGGAGCGAAGCGTCCCAAGTAGGACGATTATTACAGTTGGTAACGAGAGAGTGAATGACGCATGCCAAGGACTAGATTTTTAGACCACCGCGACCCTCTCCCTGATGTGCGATATCGGGATAAGCTCGTCGGGAAGTTTCTGAATATCCTGATGTCGGGTGGAAAGAAGAGTACGGCCGAGCGCATTTGCTATGGAGCCTTCGATGTCATTCAGGACAAGACCGGCAACGATCCACTCAAGGTGTTCCGGACGGCGATTGATAATGTGAAGCCGGTCGTTGAGGTGAAGTCCCGTCGGGTGGGTGGTGCCTCATATCAGGTACCGGTAGAAATTCGTCCGGCTCGCCGGATGTCGCTGGCTCTCCGATGGTTGGCGGAATATTCGCGTTCTCGCGGCGGCAAGAGCATGCGAGAGAAGCTCGCGGCTGAGTTGCTGGACGCATCGAACAATACGGGGGCGGCGGTTAAGAAGCGGGAAGACGTGCATCGGATGGCGGAAGCCAATAAGGCATTCGCGCACTATCGCTGGTAGCGTCGTTCT
>VBOL01000021.1 GCA_005887945.1 Nitrospirota bacterium | reverse complement strand
ACCTCTCTGGCATACCCGCCAAACAGGGTCACGTTCGGCACACGGCTCTGCCGCTCCTTGTCGACGGTAAGTTCAGCCTGCTCCACCAGTTTTCCCTGGCGTTTGAGGATGGGATGTTGCGAAAGGTCCCTCGCCGCCATCTGCTCCGGGTCCAGACGATCCCGGAGTGACCTGAAATCTCCTTCCACCTTGTACCGAGGCCCCAAGGCTCCTGCCGTCAAGGTGTCCAATCCGACGAGTTTCACGCGCACGGAATTCTTGGCTTTCGTCATCTCCTGCTTGGCCTTGAGCACCTCCACATCCGCCTTCACCGCTTCGAATTGAGGGCCTTCGCCGGATCGGACGCGGGCTCTCACAATTCGCGCCACTTCCTGAACAATCTCCAAGTTCTGCTGAAGAAGGTCTACCGTCCGTTCCGCCAGCAGCAGTTCGTAGAATGCCTGCTTCACCTCCGCAATGAGATTGAGCTTGGCTTCATCGAGGCCGATCGTCGCGCCGGCCAGGCCAGCGGCTGCCGCGTCCTGACGGGCCGCCCTCATGCCCGGCCATTCCACTGTCTGATGCACCGTCACGCCACGCTCGATTATACGTATCCCGTTGCTGGGGTCTCTGATCGTGGCATCCGCCGTCTGGAGACCGACCGTGGGGTTGGGATAAGCGCCAGCTTGGACCTGCCTGCCCTCATTCTGTTCGATCGCGCTCTGGGCGCCCAGGATCGCAGGGTTCCGTTCCAGCGCCAAGTCAATGATGCGGTCGAGGTCGAACGTGGGCATCTGCTCTTTCGCCTGGGCGAAGGACGGCATCGGCATCCCACTCGTCCCCGCCACCATCACGGTCATCAATACGACACAATTCCAAAGCCGAGCCGGCATGTGCTGCCTCCTTTGGAGTCACGATTAGGCTGTTCGATCGAAATCAATGACGAAACAGACCGTCGACGCTGCGCTAAATGTGTGCGGTCGGGGGATGTAACAGTCGGGAGACCAGGAGGGCGGACGGAGGCATTTCGTTCATCGAGGCATGCGAGCGGCTTGATTCGCAACCTGACACACTCACTCGAGAAACAAGGCAGTCCCCCGGCATCTCTTGCGGCGAATCGTCCTCGGAATCGCTCACCGCCCCGGTGTCACTGACCTCGCAGGCTTGCTTACTCCCAATATTGCCGGTCGAACCACAGATGAGATCGAAAGACCAGCTGATCTGCGCGACCGGGAATACAGTGCATAGAAGCAGCGCAAAGACGAGGACGGAAGAAAATGAACGGATCGTTGCCACAACACCTTCTATCAGCACGAGGCTGTCAATAAGTTCGTTGAAATGTTTTGAGCGGCTCCTATGGCGGTTGTGGCGCAGTCGAAACACTCAACGCCATAGTACGCCTCTCTCAGCCTCGGTTACAAGAAAAACCGTTAGTCCGCATTATTCATGACGGTTCGTCGTGAAATCGCTGAGCCGCGTCGCGAGACCGGCGCGCGGAACGCAAGGGACTGGCTCCGACATCTGCGGAGGTGCCTGTCCCGCTGTGTTCAGACGGGGACAGGCGCCAACATGAAGGGCGCCAGTCCCCAACCATACAGTGAAGGTCCGAGGGGCGAGCTGACCGGCCGAAGGCCCGTCGTAGCAGCGGACCGGTGATTGCAGCAGAAGTGTTCATGAATAATGCGGGCTAGGGAACTCCCGGTGGCTCTCGCTCTGTCATCGAACGACGAGCACGGAATAGTTCGCGTGCTGCACCACCCGCGTCGAAACGCTCCCGAGGAAAACCCGGGCAATGGCGCTCAGCCCTTTGGTCCCCATCACAATCAGATCGGCTTGGTGTTTGGAGACTACTTGCATGATCGCTTTAGCAGGCCTCCCAAGCTATCAGCTTCCGCACGCTCCGTTCGACCGACCTGCGGCCTATTCCTATCAGCTCCGGGTTCCAGCTGAGCGGCTCCACATGGATCACGCTCACATGAATCGGTACCCGCCTGCCCTTGCCGGTCGAACGATCCGGCTGAAACTTGGTCAGCACAAACGCCAGTGCTTTGGCCGATGCGTCCGATCCATCCGTTGCCAAGGTGATCCGCCGCAACGGTGCCGCCTCGTCTTTGACAACGAGCACCGGACAGGTTGCATGATGGATGAGATTCGTCGACACGCTGCCGAGCATGAAACGGTCGAGGCGTCGAGACCCTGACTGCCCACCACCAAAAGTCTGTCCCGTTTGGGCGCGCGCTTCAAGATCACCGGTGCAACCGCCCCTTGTTCTTTGCGGGCCGTCCCCTTGAGCTTCAGCAACGCCAACTGCTGCTTAGCCTCTTTGAGGGTCTTTCCCGAGCGCGCTTCCATGCGCTGAATTTCTTTCTGGATGTACCGCTCGTTGCCGGCCACCACCGGCTGCGATAGAAACGGCGCGCGGAGCGCGCTGATATCCAACACATGCAGCACCGTCACCCGCGGCGGCTCGACGAGAGGCAGCTTGGCCACCCAGTTCAGCTCTCATCGCCCATACTCTGATCCATCTGTCGCCACGAGTACATTCATGGTGCGCCTCCTTTTGATTGAGTGCCCATCACGTTCGAACCGGCAGCGGGCCAGTGCCACCGGATCCTTGAGGTCCTCGTCGGACAGCCGAATCATGTACTGGCGTGCAATCTGGTACGACTGCGCCGTGATATCCACCATCCGCACTTTCGCCCGGCCGCTGACGGGATCTATCATCTGCTTGAAGGGAATCGGCGTAAACCGTCCATTTTGAATCGACACCATGGCCGCAGTGCCTCCATCGAGAAGAAACTGCGCCGCACAATAGCCGAGATCGCGGGTGTATTCCATATCGAACGGAATCGGGTCCGCACAGCGTAATTCATAACCCACATTCTTGGCGACGATCGACGTGGCAAGTCCCAAGGCTTTCATGCCCTTCGTCACTTCACGCCGGAGCACATCGCCGATATCCACGTCTGCTAATCGCAGGTGGCCATGTTCATCCCGCTCGACATGGTCCAATCCACCCAGCTCTTGCGGGTCAAGAATCTCAATCAGTCCCTCCGCCAACACGACCACCCCGTCGGAGCGCACAGGCCGCTCCCCAAATTCCTCGGGAATGACGGTGAGCGTGGCGCTGGCGGCCTTGCCGATTCCGAGCGCCAAATGGCCGGCTTTGCGGCCCATGGTGACGGCCAAGTACCAGCGCGATGTGGTGCGAGCGTCCACCATGAGATTCTTGACGATTTCCACGGCGAAATGCCGGGCCGTTTGAAAGCCGAACGTCGGAATGCCATAAGGAAGATCAAGGTCATTGTCGATGGTCTTCGGCACATGCACGATTTGAATGCTCCCGGCCGCCTGTTCTTCCAGCTTGAGCGCCGAGAAAGCGGTATCGTCTCCGCCGATGGTCACCAGGCGCGTGATGCCCAGCCTCATCAAGGAGGACAGGACGTTGGCAAGAGACTCGGCCTTCTTCGTTGGATTCGCTCGCGAGGTGCCCAGATACGACCCGCCTCGGAAGTGAATGCGACTCACCTCTTCGATCGAGAGGAGCCTGACCTGGCTTACACTGCCTTCCATGAGCCATTTGAATCCGTCGAGGATACCAACCACGTCGCAACCGCCGAGCATACTTCGGATCGTGACCGCACTAATTACACTATTGATGCCAGGGGCTGGTCCGCCCCCGACTAAGATACCGACGATCGTGCGAGGACAATTCATGATGTGAGGACTCCTGTGACGCTAATCCGAATATCTCAAATACACCGACCAATAGACCAACGCGACAATGACGGTCCCGCCGAGGACGTTGCCGAGCGTGACCAGCGCGAGATTGCTGACCGCATCAATGACTGAGAGTGGTGCCGAGGTCCCCGCAGCAAGCGCCACGCCGATCGGGAGACAGTACATGTTGGCGACGGAATGTTCAAACCCGCACGCGACAAACGCGGTGATCGGGAAGACGGTGGTAAGAATCTTATCGGTCACACTCCGCGCGCCCATGCACCGCCAGACAGACTAGCACGTTGCAGAGGACTCCGCGGAAATTTCCACCTCTCGTCGATAGTCGAGGGGCGCGTTCGGCACACCTTTTTCTGGTTCATTGGATAACACGATTTCGGTACCGGCGATCACTGCCTGGTCCCCCTCTACATCGCCGGGCTCGCAAATCAGCCGCGTGAGAAGGACCTGTTCGGTTGCAGTCCTTCGCGGAAGGTCTTCGCTCAACCTTGACCTCGACCTCAGCCTCCCTCACTCGCTGTGCCTTGTTTTTGGACGAGGCCCGGCCCCGGGCGAGGAGGATGTCTTGGCAGACCATACCCATCGGTCGTCAGCTCTTTGCCTTTTGAGCGGGGGTGTCCTGCTACAGTTAGCTATTTCACTCTGTAGCAGAAGGCAACAGAAGACGTGAACCGTGAGGCGTGAGGAAAATGACGATGCCGAATGCCATTCACTCTTTAGCCCTTATGACTCATCCCTCACCCCTCACACGGCTGTTAACCCAACGGCATCAGACTTGCTGAGTCTCTGTGAAGTGCGAAGCTTGAGGCGCATCTATGACAAGGACACAGTGACTGCTCGTAGGCGTTGTTCTGCTCGGACTCGCGGTGGGATTGTACATCTTGGTTTTCTGCCCCACGGAATGCCATTGAGCTTCGAGTGACCAGGTAGCGAGGGAGCTGACGAGGTTGCATGACCGCCGCGACAACTTTGATGTGAGGCGAGGTGGCTCGAGTTCCGACCGGCCAGACCGTGGCGACACCTGCTCGGCCCTTCGTCCGTGATCGGAAGATGAAAAAAATGAAGGATGCAACCGGATGGACGGCAATGAATGAAACGGCCGTAAGACTCACGCGGGGAGCCCTCTCCCTTGAAGGAGTCTTCGGCCTTCCGGTGCAGGCGCTCGGAATGGTGGTCTTCGCCCACGGAAGCGGTAGCGGGCGATTCAGTCCGCGCAACAATTTCGTCGCCCGCATTCTCCAGCAAGGAAAGGTGGCCACACTCCTGATCGATCTACTGACCCCCGATGAAGCCGAGGACCGCCGCAAGGTCTTCGACATCGACCTGCTGGCAGAGCGAGTTCTATTGGCCAAAGCCTGGCTCGAAGAGGACGCCCGGACGAAGAGCCTGGGCATCGGCTATTTCGGCGCCAGTACCGGCGCCGGCGCGACCCTGCAGGCGGCAGCCCGCGATCCCTCATCGATTCGTGCCATCGTGTCACGGGGCGGCAGACCAGATCTGGCCGAACCCTATCTCCCTCTAGTTACCACGCCGACTCTGCTGATTGTCGGTGGAAACGACGAACCGGTCATCGAGATGAATCGGGCAGCCTACCGGCTTCTCGCCTGCCCTAAACGTCTTGTGATCGTGCCGGGCGCCTCGCATCTCTTCGAAGAGTCCGGCGCGCTCGAAGAGGTTGCGGAGCATGCTCTCATCTGGTTTCAGCAACATTTTCATCCTGCTCAGTACGAGGATACAGGGGCGCATACAAAGGAGCGTCTTCCATGAAAACAGTACTCGCGGTTGACGGATCGGATAATTCCTATGAGGCCGTTCATGCCCTGAAATACTTTGTCCGGGTAGACCAGCTCACTCTGCTTCACGCGTTGGACGTCCCCAGGCCGGCCTATCCAATGATGCTGCCGCAAGTGGCGGAGGAGCACTATAAGACTCTTGAACAGACCATGCGGGAAGACGGCGAGCGTCTGCTCGATCGGGTTCAGTCCCTCCTCCCGATGCACGCAGGCCCCTCGACGAAACACCTTCGAATCGGCTCTCCGGCAGAAGTGATCGTGTCGACGGCCGAGGAGCAGAAAGCCGACCTCATCGTGATGGGAGCACGGGGTCTTGGTCCCGTCAAGGAGCGGCTGCTCGGCAGTGTGTCGCACCGCATCCTCACCCTGGCCCGCTGCGCCACATTGATCGTGAACGGCTCGGTCAAGGGCATGAAACAGATCTTGCTGCCGCTCCAAGGTCCATTCGATGCGGAAGCTGCGATTCGTTTTCTACAACTCAAGCCGTTTCACGATTCGATTGAGATGACGCTGCTGACCGTATTGCCTTCGACAGAGCCGCCATGGCCGGGCGATGCCGCTGCTGCCGCCGCTGCCACCGAGATACTGGAGAAGCAAGCCGACTACATCGAAGGTGTGGCAGAACGTCTACACGCCATAGGTTATCAGGCGCACGGAGTCGCCGTGGTCGGGACACCGTCTACCATGATCCTGCAAGAAGCTACCACACTGCGATCGGATCTGATTCTGATGGGCACAAGGGGCCGGCAGGAAATCACCCGCTTCGTGCTCGGCAGCGTGTCTCATGCCGTGTTACACAAGACGCCGTGCCCTGTACTGGCGTTTCACTGAGGAGACGGGCGGGAAAGGGAAAAAAGCGAAACGGATGAGGGTTGATCTGGTTCATTTGGTTAGTCTCGTTCAACCAACCAAACCAAACAGACGAAATAAACAAGAGAGACCAGCGGTCCTCGCGGTTCACGCGCCATGCTCTGTGTCGCTGGCGGCTTTTTCAGCATCCGGATACTGTCAAACAGGGGCCGGTCGCCCTTTGGATACCCGACGATGACGGGAAATACCACGGTGTCGGTCGGTGAAATGGCGAGTGCGCGCGCTTGGTCTTCGCCAGATTCAGCCACGATCGCGCGAACCTGACAACCGGTCACACCGCCTTTTTGTGGATCACTGCAATGTTCTTACGGCAGTTTGGAAACGAGGCCCCAGGATTCCTTCCGTCACTATCTTGAGATCGGGCGTATGGGGTTCACTTCCTGGCCCATGATCGCGAGTGCACAGTTGCTCTCTCAGCGGAATCAGTCGCTCGACTTGTCTGACGATGCTCCGGAGGGCGGCTTGTGCTGTGCCGTCCTCTGTCTGCTCCAGGAGGGACTCGGCATGCCCGAGGATCACATTGAGCGGGGTCCCCATCTCTTGGGCCAATCCGGACATCTTCGCGTGCCACGTTGCGAGTTGAGTCATGACTCTCAAGTGCTCGGCCTGGCGTTGCCTCTCCTCGGCTGCCTGCTTGTCCTGTGCAAGGTCCAGGGTCCTCCTCGCCTCGTTCGCGTCCTGCCTGGCTGCCTCTACCCAGTCATCGCGCTGTTTGAGGGAGGCGCTCATCGCCAGTTCAAGGTCACGAAAGATCACTTTCAGTAAGGCGTTCCAGACCCTGTGGTACAAATGAGGCCTCGTCCAACAAATGGCTTCGAACACCAGCGGTTGAATGGAGGTCAGAAAATGGACGAAGGTGCGGAGGTGCCAGCCTGCGCCGAGACCGAAGGGGTCACGATATTCTGCTGCCTGTACACCGGCTCTCCCGACAGCTTCCGCGTTCTTCCAGTTCAGGAGGGAGAGCAGATACTCTTGCTGCGACCGCTTCAACCGGGCAACCGCAAGGTCATCCGACAGCAACGAGGCCAGGTCAGGGTCGCTCCCGAGGTGAAGGGCCAAGGTTTCAAGAATGAGGTCGAGGTGGCGGGCGAAGAGCGGTTCCAGCAGACGGAGCGAGACTTCCTCTTCCCGCGTGAGCAGCATCCCGTTCTCCTGTCGGCCATCTCGTTCTTCCATCACGATCTCCCTTTCTTCCCCATCGTTCAACCCCTCACCTCATGCTTCAGCGAATCCTGTGCCCTCCCATCCCACGATGTGGAAGCATGACGCCAGCTCCTATGACACCGACCTCCACGTCGAAACCTCGGCTCCATCGACAGGTGCCCACTCGTCTCTCACCCCCAGCCCGATATAGTGATCGCCCGCGAGCACCCGCAGAAGGGCATGAGACAGTTCTGAACGGAGGGCAGTTCTTTTGAGGAGGTAGCCGCAGGCTCCCGCATTAAACGCCAAGGTCACGTAGACCGGTTCCCGATGGACCGTCAGAATGATCACCTTGCTCTGGGGCGCACAGGTTTGTAGGGCACGAGTGGCCTCAAGGCCATTCAGCCTTGGTATCGATATATCTGTAATAATAATGTCCGGCTCCAGCCGTTGTGCCGCTTCCACGAGCGCCTGCCCATCTGTCACCGTCCCCACCACCTCACCCAGTCCGTCTTCGAATAAGCCACATAAAGCGTTCAGCATTTCTGGGTGGTCGTCGGCAAGAAGGATCCGTGGTTTCTTCATGTGTCGTCGTCTTCCTCTCGGGAATGCCAGGGGTATCGGAATCATAGGTCTATTGGAGAGATGGTGGAACTAGGAGGAACCCTGGCGTTGAGGGGCAATCCTACTAGAGACCGGCAGGGGCAAAACTGGGATAGCCCGGAGGGAACAGGGTAAGCACGATGCGGAAAAACTATGTTGGCACGCGAGGACTTCGATGGTCCGCGCGTCTGGGACAAGCTCGGTCTGTCTGGTTATCTGGTCTGTCTCATGCACCCAAACAAACCAGACAGACCGAACAGACCAAATGAACAAGACGGCTGGCAGCCATTTTCAGCATCCTGCCTATTAGAGGCCGGTGATGCCGTGGGTGATCGCATACTTGGTCAAGTTGGCAGTGGTATGAATGTCCAGCTGCTGCATGATGCGGGACTTATGGAACTCCACTGTTTTCACCGACACGTTGAGGATCGTGGCGATCGCCTTCGTGCCGCGGCCCTCGGCGACAAGCTGCAAGACTTCCCGCTGGCGCGCGGTGAGCGTTCCGGACGCAGCATCGCGTCGCTCGCCGGTGGATGGTTTGAGGACCAAATCCAGCACATCTTTCGTGAGCGCCGGTGTGAGATAGTGTTGGTCTTGGAGGACGGACTTGATCGCCAGGCTGAGTTCTGAAGCCGCGGAGCGCTTGAGGAGATAGCCGGAGGCCCCGACCTGGAAGGCTTCGGTCGCATAGGTCGGGCTGGCATGCATGGTGAGGAAGATCAGTTTGCTTTCCGGTACCAGGGTGCGAAGTTGCCTGGCCGCTTCAAGCCCGTTCAAGAGGGGCATGGAGATGTCCAGGAGAATCAGATCCGGCCGCAGCTTCTGCGCCGCCTCAACCAGCGCCCGCCCGTCTTCCACCGTGCCCACCACGTCGCACTCACCCTCCACCAGCTTTCTCAAGCCGGCGAGGATCAGTGAGTGGTCATCGGCCATGAGGACGCGCGGTTTCTTCATGTCCCATCCCGATGACGAGGAATCCAGGCACAAACCTTCGTGCCGTTACTTGGCAAGGAATGGATACGGAGAAACCCGCCCAGCCCACGCGCACGTTCCTGCATGCTCACCAAGCCGAATCCTTTCATGCGAGCGTCCTTACTCTCAAGGTCGAACCCCTTGCCGTTATCGCGCACCGACAAGCCGATCCCATTGGACGAGCCGCTCAACCTGACGATGACCCTGGTCGCCTGGGCATGCTTGGACACATTCTGCAGACTCTCTTGCATCACGCGAAACAGATTGATGGCAACCTCCTGCGAGAGCATTGCGGGTACCTCACGAGCGTCAAACGTCACGGGTAACCCGGTCCGCTTCGTGAACTCGGCGACGTGGTCTCGCAGGGCCACCTCCAAGCCAACGTGCTCGAGCAAAGACGGGTGCAGCCTGTACGCGAGATCGTGCAGGTCGTCGGAGAGGTGCCCGACCTGAGCGCGGATCGCAGCGAGTTGTCGAGCTACCGGCCCTGGTGGAGCGATCGAGGGCTTGCACTCCTCTTCCTGGGCCTCGATCAGTTTCCCCGTCAGGGATTCCAGCTCCTCCCGCTTTTTCCCGAGCAGCAGGACACTTTGCTCTAATACCTTCCCCATCCCGACCCGCTCTGAGATATCCGTATGCGAAATAACGACGCCCTCCGCCCCTTTCAATTGAGTCACCCGCATCAGAAACCAGCGGTCTTCTTCCATCAACGGCGCGTGATACTCGCCGCTAAAACTAGGCTTGCCCTCCGTCAGCACGGCTTCAATACCCTTGAGAATGGTCTGGCCTCCCGACGTATCGGCGGTGGCGATGTGGCGGCAGTGATCAAGATAATTGTCCCCGACCTCCCCAATGATGAACACACCATCCGCGTGCTGTCGGACGAATTCCGTCCAGACATCGTTCGTCTTCAAGATAACCCCGTCCTTGTCCAGCACGCAGACATGCGCGGAGAGCGAGTCCAGGACAGAGCGGGCGAAGGCGTCGCTGGCCTGCAGTGCTTCCTCCGCAATTTTCCGCTCGGTGATGTCCGTTGTAATGCCGCAAATCGCGTACGGCGTGCCGTCGAGTCGCCGCAGCGGAAACTTGGACACAATACTCGTGTGGGGGCCGTCATTGTGGAGTGCAACCTCTTCGAACTGGAGCGACCGCCCGGCTTCCATTACCTTGAGGTCGTTGGCTTGAAATGCCGTGGCCTGCTCCGGCGGGAAGATATCATGATCCGTCTTGCCGATGATGCCCTGGCGGATGAGATGGAAGGTCCGCTCGAATTGTTGATTGACTTCCAGATAGCGGCCCTTCAGATCCTTGAGGAAGATCAGGCTCGGGCTGTGATCCAGCATGGCTTGAAGCCGGGCTTCGCTTTCGCTCAAGGCGAGTTCAGCAAACTTGCGATCGCTCACGTCCAGAAGCGCCGTCCGCCAGTGGGTAATGCGCCCCGGCTCCTCGTGCACCGCGAGGCTCTCGAGATAGATCCAACAGGAAGTGCCGACATTTTTCCGGAGATGCAACTCACAGGTTTGTCGCGTGCCTGTCTTCAAAACCTCCTGACAATGCCGGTGGAAGATGTCTTGATCAGCCGATACAAACAAACGTGCGAGTGGTTGTCCGATCAGCTCCTTCCGGTTGATGCCGAGCAGCGTCCCGGACCTCAGATTGGCCTCCACAATTGTGCCGTGCGTATCCAACGTGAGATGGCCGACCGGGGAAAAATCATAGAGATCCACATAGCGGTCGCGCGCCGCTTCGAGCTCCATTTGAGCCCGACGGAGCTCCTCGTTCTGCATTTCCAGCTCGATCTGATGCACCTGCAACTCGTGCACCAGTTGTTGCACGTCCTTGACCGGCATGGCCGCGACGTCGCGCCTGGTCGCCCGGAGCAGCTCTTCAGCCTGCAGGCGGAGTGCAGCGCCCTTCGTTGATCCGTCTGGCTTCTTTGCCATCGACACCCCTCTCAAGAGAGGCCGAGGTTGAGGTCCAGGTTAAGGGTTTCCCTCAACCTGGGTCGTACCGTTACCTGCCCCTTGCCCCTCCCGCCCCTGCACCTCTTCCATGGCTAACAGAATTCGGCCTGGTTGTGACACGGCCTGCTCAAGGCGCCGGCCATTGAGCGCCAGCACCTTGCGACCGATGTGGGGAAACGTCTTGTCCACGATAAAGTCCTGGAATGTGGTCTGCTTCGGCAAAACCTCTTCCAGCAACCGGCGCAAGGGGGGCAGGTTCCAGGCCCCGTTGCAGAGGTGGTAGAGGAGCTGCTGCTCGACCTCGCGCGGCGTCACATGAAACGTCCGGTAGAAGGCCTGGTTGGTCGAGACCACACGGAGCTGGTCGTCCAGCACGAGCAAGGGTTCACGGACCGTCTCCACGATGCTGGCGGCCATGCCGCGCGAGGCTTCGACGACCCGCTCCGCCTCCTTCATTTTGGTGACGTCCAGAAACGTCAGCACGAGCCCGTCGATGGTGTTCTTGGAGGTGCGATACGGCAGGATCCGCATGTAGAACCAGCTCCCGTCGGCGGTCTGGACGTCCCGCTCTTTGACGACGAGCGTCTGGAGCACGGCCTGCGCCTCCTCCACCAACCGGTCATCGGTCAGTTTCGAGACGATGTCCGACAGCGGGCGTCCGACATCGCTGACGATCAGGTTGCTCACCCGCTTCGCCTCCGAGGTGAACCTCTTGATGCGCAGCTCGTTGTCCAAAAAGATGGTGGCCACCTCCGTACTGTTCAAGAGATTTTGCAGATCGTCGTGCGCCTCCGCTAACGCATCGAGCTTGCCCTGGAGTTCGGTGTTGACGGTCACCAGTTCTTCATTGAGGGATTGCAGTTCTTCTTTCGTCGTCTCCAGTTCCTCATTCGTGCTTTGCAGCTCTTCGTTGGTGGATTGCAGTTCCTCGTTGGTGGACTTCAGCTCCTCATTGGAGGTTTGCAGCTCTTCGATCGTCCGTTGCAACCGCTGCTTGGTCAGCTCCAGTTCCCGCTTGAGTCCGGACTTATCTTTCTTCAGCGACGCCGGTGCACCCTTCTGTGCGGCAGCCTTGTCCGCCCGCGCCCGGTCAAACGTCACCAGGAACAACCCCTGGAGGGCCTCAGGCTCGGCAATTTTCTTGACGGTCAGGTTGGCCAGGATGACGTCGCCGTCGGCCTTCACTCGCACGTTGTGGTGCACGACGTCGTCCTCCTTGCTGGCCGCCTGATGGAGGGCCAGGGCCAGATCATGCTGCAATCCTTCTCGCGCCATCTCGAGCAAATGGTGTGTCGGCGGGCCGGGCGCCAGCTCGAGATAAGTGCCGGTGTGCCCGTGAATGTAAACGACCTCGCCCCGCTCGTTGACGATGACCGCCGCCGGCGCGTACCGCGATACCAACAACTGCTGGATCAGATCGGGAATCGAGACGGCGCGCATGGGAGGGAAGCGAAGCTCGGCCTCCGCGCGGGTCTTGGCGGTCCCTTTCATCATTCCGCCCGGAAACCGTTCCAGGCGAGGAATCGCACCGGGCTCTGCCGTCCGTCTGAAGAGCTTCCCTTTCCGGTCGATGACGGTGAAGAGACTCTCGAACCTGCCGATCGTTTCGGAGGAACCGAGAAACAGGATGCCTTGCGGGTTCAAGGTGTAGTGGAACAGCGGCAGGAGTTTTTGTTGGGCCTTGGCTTCCAGATAGATCAGGAGATTGCGGCAGGAGAGGAGGTCCAGCTTCGTAAAGGGCGCATCGGTCAGGACGTTATGCGTCGCGAACACCACCAGATCCCGAATCTCCTTCTTGACCCGATAACTGTGGTCTTCCTTGGTAAAGAACCGGTACAAGCGGTCCGGGGTGACGTCGCCGGCTATGCCGACAGGGTAGAGGCCGAGGCGCGCCGTCTCAATGGCCCGGCTGTCCAGGTCCGACGCAAAAATCTGCACGATGAGGCGACGCTTCTGCTGCGCGAGGTATTCACGGATGAGGATGGCGAGCGAATAGGCTTCCTCTCCGGTGGAACAGCCGGCCACCCACAGGCGCAAGGTCGCGCCCTCGGACTTGCCCTCGACGAGAGACGGCAATCCCTTATGAACGAAGGCTTCGAAGGCCTGCGGGTCCCGAAAGAAACTGGTGACCCCGATGAGCAGCTCCTGGAACAACGTATCGAGTTCATGCGGATTCGCCAGCACGAACCGGAGATATTGTCTCACGTTCTCGATCTGGTGCACGTGCATCCGGCGTTCGATACGCCGGTGAATCGTGTTCTCTTTATAAAGTGTAAAATCGTTCCCGGTTCGGTCGCGCAAGAGGATGAAGATTTTACGCAACGTCTGAGACCCCTCGTGTTCAGGGAGAGGCAGAGCCGGCCTCGTGAGGCTCCGCGTGTACGCCAGCAACGGCTCTGACATCTGCTCCGCCGGTTTGACCACATCAACCACCTCGGCGGCGATGGCGCTGCGCGGCATGCCCTGATACTTGGCCGACGACGGCTCCTGCGCGATCGTCAGGCCGGACTCGTCCTTGATCGCGCGCAACCCCAGGGTGCCGTCGGTGCCGGTCCCGGAGAGGATGATCCCGACGGCTCTCTGCTTCTGGTCTTCCGCCAACGAACGGAAGAAATAATCGATGGGCAACGGCACGCGATCCTGCGAAGGGGATTCCATGAAATGCAGGATGCCGTGCAGAATGGCCAGATGGGTCCCGCCCGGCGCCATATAGACGCGATGGGCTTCTACCTCCATCCCGTCCGTGGCCTCCACCACCGGCATCGTCGTGCATTTACTGAGCAGGCTCGGCAGGAGACTGACATGGCCCGCATGCTGGTGCGACACCACCACGAAGGCCATCCCGCTGCTGGGAGACGTGTGGCGGAAGAACTCTTCCATGGCTTCCAACCCGCCGGCGGAGGCGCCGATGCCGACGATCAGGAAACCGGGCGGTGCTGCGGGCAGGTCTGTCGATGGAGGGGGCTTCACCCGAGAGAGCAGCACGGCTATGCGTTTTCGCTTGGCACCAGCATGCTTGGCGCCGATCTTGGCAGGAGTCGTGCTTCTCGGAGTCTTTCGTGCCGCAGCCATAGAATCTTCTCCTTGGGGTGACGGAGACCGCGGCACGGGCAGTCATCGCCCGCGGCTGAAGGGCTGATCAGGTGCCAGAGTCTAAGCCTTTTCTCAATATCAGACAAGAGGGCAATCGCCGCTAGTAATGTCTCCCTCCAAGACTAGGGGTCCTCCTAGTTTCCCTAAAGAGGTCCTTGCCTTATACCATCATTCACTGTCGATTGAGCTACGCCGTTGCGCGTCACAGGCGCTATGATTTCATCAGTCGTTTCTTGGCGTGAGGGGGGGGACGATATGGCACAGGAACTTTTGATCGAATCGGCAATCCACCAGCAACTCGCTCGGGCCGGCACCTGCTCGCTGGATGAACTCGCTGCCCAATTGCCCAGTTATTCCTGGGCCCAAGTCTTTGCCGCCGTGGACCGGCTGACGCGGGAAGGCACCATCGCCCTCAAACATCCAGCTCCATTCCGCTACATACTTTCGCTCGCTCCCCATCGATCGGCCGAGACGCGCCACGTGATGCAGAGCTGAATCCGGATCGAGCACGTTACCCGCAATTGTCCGGTTGTCAGTGAGACATCCATGTTGTTTGTTACGTCATCGTCATCCCATCCCACACTATCGAGTCATTTTTTTTGTGGATCATGTTGTCTTAACGAAGGAGTCATTGCTGTGAATCAGGAACAAGAGGCGACCGGTCCTGGCATCGTCGTGCTGTCCCCCTCTTTGCAAATATTGCACATGAACCGGCGAGCGATGGCCTTGCTCAACCAGTTGGAATATACCGCACAGAGCATCGGAGCGGAGCGGGCCATCGCCTCTCCGCTGCACCAGCACTGTCGGGACATCATTGAGACATTGCAGGCACGCCTGGGATCGAACAACTGGCAACAATTCCAGCAATGCCGCATGATCGGTAATTCAACCCACTCGATCTTACTGAACGGATTCGGCCTCCCTGACCGCAGGGGCCTGCCCCATTCTCGGATCGTGATGCTGCTCTCTCCGCTCACCCATGCGCGTGAAGCGTGACATGCAGAAAGGGCGCGACGTGAAGTTGGTAGCTCGAAGTTCCGGGTCCGAAGTTTCTAAAACTTTGAACATCGAACCCTCATCCGTACCGCCAGTCTCGGTTGGCAATCCTGCGGGGATGCACCATTCATGACACGATTGCGCCGCAGCCTCTCATTGAAGACCTGCGAATTCCTATGGCATGAAGCAAGAAAGCGTTTGGGCTCTCCGGCAGGCTCCTCCGCAACTTCCCTCAGAAATTTTTAGACGCTAGTAAGTTGTTCGAGCGGAACTGGGGGGTTCCCCAGTTCCATAAACGGCTGCGTGTTCTTATAACCATGCCTCTAAGGCTCAGCGCATCGTTGCGTAACTGTTCCCTGTCTGGCTGACGAATGAAAGAGGTGGTATATGCCTATTGAAGAACCGTCCGCTCATACCACTCGTGGGGCGTATTCCGCTCCGAGAAGAATAAGAGAGACGTTCATCGCACCAACACTGCTCCCCGTCTGTTGTATCTGCAGACTCATTCGAGACGATACTCGATTTTCTCCTGGTCGTGAGCTCTGGGTCACGCAGCAGACCTATCGCAAGAACCATGGTGTGAACCCGACCGAGCTCGCTCTCACGCACACCTACTGTCCGAAATGTTTCACGAAGGCCCAGGATACGGTGAGGCAGTACTTCCGGGAGATCGGAACGTCGCCATGACTCTGGTCGCCGGTTCTCCGGACATCGACTCCTCTCCCTCCGTCCTGCCCGACGCATCCCATCGGGCAGCAGATCGGGACAGGGAGCCGCGCATCAAGGCATCGGCTCCGCCTGGTGGATTCTGTCTGCGCTGCAGCGGATTGCTGGTCCCCAACTACACGGAGTCCCTGGAACGGGACGTCACAGGCAAACCGGTGACGCTGTGGCGTTGTGTCAACTGCGGCGACTGCGTGGATAGCGACATCCTGGCTAACCGAGGGAAGGGCTCTGGGTCGGCTCGGCCGCGCGCAAGACCACCGGCAGGGCCTCAATACACCGGACAGCCGTACGGAGTGGGGACAGGCATGACTCGGTGATTGGTTCTTAAATGTGACCATCAGGGAGGTCGCAGATCATGAGTCCACACAGCACATCGGGTCAGCTCT
>VBOL01000023.1 GCA_005887945.1 Nitrospirota bacterium | reverse complement strand
CTTACTACCCGCGGTGGAGGGATTCGCCCAGGAGCCGGACGCTTGGTGCAACTCCTTCCGGTGACGCCATATACCACTGAGGTTTTCGAGCGGGAATTCCTCAATCACGAACGACTGACCCCGCCAATTGACAAGCGTCTTGACCGCTATGCCCGCTTCATCACCGCCGATAGCCGAGGGGAATTCGAATTCATATTCGAACGTGTCCCGGCTGGTTCGTATTACCTCGTTTGCTCGATCTACTGGGACGTGTCACGCGTGGATCAATTCAACCAAGATGATGAGTACGATGAAGAAACCGGTGCTGCGGCGTTGGGGCACGTGACTGTAAGGGATGGAGAAACCAAGCGAATAGTGGTGACACGATGAGCACGATGTTGTTCAGATTCCGTCATTCACGAACTCCTGCGATCCTTTCATAAGGGTGAGGCGTTGTAATACATGGTCACCATGTTAATCAATCGCAGACCCACATCGGCTAGCGGACGGTTTGCGTGGTTTCTAACGAATTGAAATCAGGGGCCGAAAAACGTGGTGCCGAACCGCTCGTTGTGTCGCTGAGGCACAGCGTTTGTTTAGGGGAATGGTAACGTAACAATTTTCCCGCAGGTGTCGCACTTCCAGTTCTGCTCGATCCTCCGTATCTCGCTCTTCTTCACCTCTCCCATTGCGGGCATCATTTCCCCATGACCTGCTGGACATGCCGGATTCATGTCCTTGTCCATCGAGACTACTATTGTGGGTGGGTGCGTAGTATAGCAATTCCTCGCCTTGACCTTCATCAGCCGTAGGGATCGGACAACGGGGGGACATGGGGTGTGCTCATTTCAGCTGAGATGACACCGCATCCAGCAACTCTTGTAGACTGAACGGCTTCATCAGTGTGTCGTCGGCTCCCAAGTGCTTCGCCATGTCGAGATAGTTACTCCGACCTGATCCTCCAGTGATTGCCATAATCTTACTGGCAGGTCGCATCTTGCGAAGCAGTGGGATCAGTTCCAAGCCGTCCATCTCTGGCATGAAGATATCCACGAAAATCAGATCCACCTCCTGATGCTCCAAGAGACGCAGGCCGTGTTTTCCATTTTCCGCGGTCAGGACACGGTACCCTGCCCTTTCGAGCGCGACCTGGAAGAGGCTCCGCACTGATTCTTCGTCATCAATGAGCAAGATGGTCGCCATCGGTCTTCGACCCCTTCCCCGGTCTCGTCGCAGACCAAGACACACGCAGTATGTGCTCTTGTCGCATACCGAGGAACGGGCTGCGACTGGCGGAATGGCCAGGGGTAAGCGCCGGCGACCGGGCTTCAAGGCCCTCGGAGAGGGGAAGAAGGAAATCAGGCCCAGGGTGTCCGCGCCACAACCCTCACCCTGGTGCGGATACCACTCAAAACTGAGCCAAGAAACACGATCGAACCTTCGTCAAGAATTGTCGACGCAGTATTGCACGACAACAGCTCGAGCGAGTTCCCTGAGTCGCGCCGTCCACGTCTTCAGGATCCTCCCATCGGGGTTCACTGAGCGATCGAAACGCTGACGTAGTCAAGTAGCATGTCTGAGAGTGCCTGCACCGTCAACGGCGCCTTGCCCGCAACACGGTTATTGACCAGCACATAGGCGCGTCGGCCTTCACTAACAGCCTGTCGCACCAATTGCACCGCCTCTCGTCGCATCTGCGGTAACTCCTCGACGATCTTGGTGTACTGATCGAACCGCCTCTTCGCAGCTTCTCAGGACACCTTCCGGTAATAATTTCTGACCATACTGGGACGTTTCCTAGGTCCCACGCTGCGCATTCCTGGGCATGATGCGGGCTAACCAATACCTCCATTCAACGGGAGCAAAGATGAAACAGACGTGGTTTGTGATAGTGGCTAACTCTCAGGAACGAGTAGCCCCTGGGACTTGCTATATTGCCCAGGATGCGTCCCCAACCATGATGCGCTCGAACGCGGCTCGGTTCTCCAGTTTTACTGATGCACAAGAATTTGCCGACGAGAACCGCATAGAATTGAATGCTCAGACCTATATAGACCTGATAATTCAGGGTCGGATAAGGGGGGACGCGTGATGACGATGAATCAAGCGGCTGCGTTACGAGGGAAATGGAAACAGCAACCGGATCGAACACCATGTGACCATTCGAATCTGGAGCTGGAATGGAATGAACGAGGATATTCGATGGGCCACTATGCCTGCATTCTCTGCGGTGAATCTGTGGCCCCGAGAGCCTCAGCCTCTATCCGTGTAGCATCTCGGACAGTCTCTGCCTCTAACCGAGGAGACTCCCGATGGTACAAGACGGGTTCTTCTTAACGGTGTCTATCGCGCTGACGCTTGCGACGGCTCGGTGGATTTCGGCTGATCCGCTTTGATCTTCGCCAAGCCTGGGGCAGGCACCCTACAGTATGCGTCAAGCGGTATCACCAAAGCCTGGAAAACGCAGTTCCACCGCCGCCCACCGGCCGACACCACTGATTGGGATGCGCTTCCGATCGTAACGGCCTGAGAGATCTGCGGCGATCATCACCACTCAACTTGACCGTCTTCACTGCGAGGATAACCCGAATCAATCTGCTCAAACAGCAGCTGCTCATGGCTGGACGAGGGGGTGCTTATGACTTTCAGAGCGGTTTTCCATTCATTGCCAACTCCTCGTACTCGAAGTAACTCGGTGAAGAACCCGTTTCGGGCACTAAAGAAAAGATTCCACCTCAGAGGGTCACTGCCGAGCTGAACGGTTTTGAGCATTCTTGCCTGATTCGGCGCAATATTACTAATACTCACCTGCACTTCTTCCCTCAGCTTGTCGGAGTACGCATTGTTTGGCCGCGCCATTTTATCAAATGTCGCCATATCAAGAATTCTGACGGTGAGGTCATACAGCGGATACTCTCCTCGATGGACGAGGATGAGCATCGGCGAATTGTGGGTCGGATCGAAGAACGTTGGAACAATGTACGCAAAACTCGCACCCCCCGTGAAGGACGACGCAATCTGTTTATGTATCTCAGCGGTCTCTCCACTTTTTGATGTAGTCCAGCTATCCATGAATACCTTATTGACCCATTCCAATTCCCCAGCACTCCACCCGCGCTCATCAGTGGTGGGTGCCGTGGGTGGGGTGCTGCAGGCACTGAGAATTAGACAGAGGAAAATACCAAGCAGTGTGTTCGCCCTTGACACGTGCGCACCTTGCCGATCAGCTTGAGAAGGATAGCGATTTCGACACACACAAGCATATAGCACAGACGGGGAGTATCGGCGGCGGCTGGGCCTTGCCTGAGGCCCTTGCGACTTCCTTCACTCACCCTCTAAAATGCGTCGAAGAAAAAGAGGTCAACCTTATGGGAGCTGATAGACACAAGATCCGGAGGAAGACCGGTCCCACAAGGCTTGAACTGCTATTGAAGTTGGAAGGCGACTTCCGAAAACGCTTGGGACCAATACGCGTGACACCTTCCCAGGCAGGCGTGATCCTCTTTCTGCGTCGTCGCGCTGATGCCAACGTCACGGATGCCGCCACTGCATTAGGCGTGAGCCAGGCGACATTGAGTCGGACGGTCACAACCCTCGTACGGAAGCAGTGGGTCGCCAAGCGCCGTTCAGCTACGGATGATCGTGTCGTAGCCTTGTCGCTCAGTCGGCGGGGGAACGCGCTCGCCCTCCAAATCAATCAGCGGGTGCACCAAGTGAATGCCCCACTGGCCCAACACACCATAGAACCCTCGGCATGAACCCGAAGGGCAGTCGCGCCTAGACTCTTGCGCCGTCGTTCACATCCTTGAGAAGTTGTTCCCTGAACGATAGATACAGCACGAGCCGCCCAGGTGTCCCAAGCGGCTCGCGAATGGTGCCAGATGTTGGCGTGAAGGCTATGCCGTCCCTGTCTTCCCCTGCCGAGAGCGCCACGCGGCCAGCCCAGCGAGGCCGGTGCCTAGCAGAAGCCAGCTTGAAGATTCAGGAACGGCTCCACTCGGAGGCGGATTAAGGTTAGTAATGAGCACAGCATTAGCATTGGGATCAGCGGCAACAAGGCCGGAGAGAGATAAATTGTAAGGACCTGCGGGTGCATTGAGACTCACCTGAAACGTGAGATCAGCCACACTGCCGTCTCCGAATACGTTTTGGTTGAGCCCAAAAATTAGGAATCTGGTATCCCCAGGGGAAAAAGTATTGAAGAGGAAGAAGTCCTTGCCCGCAAGGGTGGCCGCACTTCCGGCTTGCGCATCCGAAAGACTAAGAGCGCTCGGATCGTATAACACGTCGAACTGAAGAGCTACGACCTGTGCTCCCTGCGCCGTGTACTCCACGCTGGTCAGCACGGTGTCGCCGGGGGACCCTACAAGAGGGTCGGGGAGAATCGAGAGTGAGGCCGCCTTCGCAAAACTTGGCCAGCACATCGCCACACTGACTAGTACCACTGCTCCGAGATATCGTTTCATGACATTCCATCCTCCCTTTAGGTGAGGAGCATGGCTACTGCTGCCATTAAAAAAAGCTGCAACTTAAACACCAAGATGTAACTAGCTGATTTAAATGACGGTGGAGGCGGTCAAAGAAGCTATAACTGGGGAAAAAGTTGACAGTTCTTATCGGAAGAAAAATGGTTCCATTCTCTAAGTATAAGCAACATCAGACCAAAGTCCCATATCGAGATAGCGTGAAGTTTTTTGACAGGTGATACCAATCCAGACATTGGGTGTCACGTTAGACATAATCTTATTCTCGATCGCTTGGAGCCTTTGGGTGGATAAATACCAGTATTTTCCAGCTCAACCACCTTGCGGTTTGTTCAGTCCCCTCCTACAATACGACGCCCAGCGAGGCCCCTATGCGCATGGGTCTCCGACTCACCATCGCCTTCGTGTTGTCGTTCGTATGTATCGCGACTCCCGCCTGGCCTGATTATGAGGCTGGCAAGGGTGCCTATCAACGTGGTGACTACGCAACCGCCTTGCGTGAATTGCGACCGCTGGCTGAGCAGGGAAACCATTCAGCTCAGTTTTTCCTGGGAGTATGCTACGCGAATGGATATGGGGTGCCCAAGAATCTTGAACTGGCGTTGCAGTGGTATCGCCTATCCTCCGATCAAGGCAATTGGCTCGCACAGAATGACTTGGGCGTGATGTATCA
>VBOL01000022.1 GCA_005887945.1 Nitrospirota bacterium | reverse complement strand
CTACATGGTTGCTCAGAGCAATCTTGCCGCCATGTATTACAAGAAGGGTAGAGGTGTGCGTCAGGATATACGGGAGGCCTTTAGACTAGAAACATTAGCTGCCGAACAGAATTTCGCCTTGGCGAAGAGAATGCTGGGGATTATGTATATGGTTGGAACAGGCATTCCTCAGGACTATGTGCAAGCCCACAAGTGGCTAAATCTGTCCACTGCGCAGGGCGTAACGGACGCTGGCACCCTTCGTGATGAGTTGGCCAAGAAAATGACCCTGGATCAGATTGCCGAGGCACAAAAGCTGGCGCGGGAGTGGAGGCCGAAAGGCAAATGAGCGACCAGCGCCCCATCCGCTATGCTCCACAGGGGATTTCTCCACCGCAGAAGCAAGACCAGAAGCAATGGCAAAACCAGGGCAGCGCCGTCCAGCTGCTAGTGGAGTGAATGTGCAGCTTAACCGTAATGAATGATGATCTTGACTGAGGAATCCATTGCTAATGTGCTCCTACTTGATGGCACAAATGTCGACCAAACACTCGTCGAAGATGGCTGGTGCTGGTGGTATCGGAAGTATGTTCCAGGGGATACCTCTAACTCTACTCGTAAAACTGTAGTCCTCCGCCTACACTGTCTACAAACTGCCTCCGTCTCTGATGCCCTTTGCATTTCTCGCACACACCTCTAAGTGACCGCGCCACGCAGAAGTTTACGTACAACGCCATAGTAGAAACTAGGTGGCGCGAACCTTGCTTCACGCAAGAAAAGTAATGCCTTAGACGCATTCGACGATAGTAGCCACCGAAACCAGCTTCCCACTATGCACGTGAGCAGTGGAGCCACAACATGAATTTGTATTCCACCCCAACGCTCCCTGCACATCGATGGTCATCGGAATGGACAATGTGAGACGTGCGTGTTGGCGGCGCAAAAGCGGGCTCGTGGGCGCGGCAATTTTTGTGAGCCTCCTCTTCGGTTTCGTCGAGCCGGTTAGGGCGAATGTGGTGGTGGCGCCGACGGCGCTGACCATTGGGATTCCCACGGGGCAGACGAAGGCCTTGGGCTCGATCACTGCGACGAACACCGGCGTGGCTTCCGTGACGATTACCTGGGCCGATGCGATGCCCTGTCTCTATAATGTCTCCCCGGGGCCGCACACGCTTGCGGCGGGGGCGTCGACTGTCTTCACGATCGAGGGTGTGTGTCCTGCGACGGGTTCCGCGACTCTGAGCGGGACGGGGGTGCCGACGGTGACGATCCCCGTGAGTATCACGACTGTCCCGGCAACTGGACTCAACCCGACGAGCCTCGCCTATGCAGGAACGGTTGGAGGAACGACTTCTGCTCACACCATCGGCATTTCGAATGTCGGAGGTGGCACGCTGACCTGGAGCGCCAGTAGCAACGTGACCTGGCTGACCCTGAGTCCGCACTCCGGCTCGAACGCCGGGAAAATCACTGCCACGATGAATCCAGCTGGAATGGTGCTGGCGGGAAGCTATACTGCCACGGTGACCGTGACAGCGGTAGGATCCACGACCAAGACCATCCCCGTCACTCTGACCCTCACGGCGGCATCAACAAGTAGTGCGACCAGTTTCAGCCTCTCGCCACTCACGCTGGACTATACCGCCACGGTCGGCTCGCCAAATAAGACAGACAGCGTGAAGGTGACCAATACAGGGAGTACAGCCATCACGGTGACCTGGGCCGATTCCATAAATTGGTTGGTGGCGATCACACCAGGCCTCACCCAATACATTCAACCCGGGCAGTCTGGCACGTATACAGTGACCGCTTCCTTTGCGAACCTCGCAGCCGGCTCTTACAGTGGGACCACGACGATTTCCGGCGGCGGGATCATCAAGCATGTGCCCGTCACCCTCACGGCCCTTACCTCAGCGGCCAACACGGCCACTCTGACCTGGAATGCCAACAGCGAGACAGATTTGGAAGGCTATAAGGTGTATGTTGGGACATCGTCGGGCGCCTATGCCGCACCGATCGCGACGTTACCAAAAACCACGACAAGCTATACCGTGACCGGGCTACAAACTGGGACCACCCACTTCTTCGTCATCACGGCGTTCGATACTGCGGGCAAGCAAAGTCTGCACTCCAATGAGGTGAGGAAGACCATTTACTAACAAAAGACTGTAACGCGGGCAAAAATGTGAGAGGGCTTCAATCCTCCCGCGTTTCACACCGTCGATCCCGCCATCTGCGCCATGCAAGAGGCTGCCCTCTCGTGAATTCCCCTTCCCCAATCCCTCGTGGAACCTTCCGGGCCAACTAGTCTAGAAGGAAACTTGCCTATATCTAGCGAGCTCCACAGTAGCGGTTCATTTCTTAAGCTCGTGCATAAATGACAATCGATTGATTTAGAGTGGGTGGACGACGCACAAGCTTTCACAATTCAAGCGCGATATACAAACAGGTGCAAGATTGTTTCTGAGGACCTTAGCGACGCAGCGCCTGGCCACAGCGACCCCCCTTCCTCATTCTGCTCAGGCCCCTACACAGCCTATCTCCTGGTGCTGGTGGTATTGAAAGTATGCGCCGGGGGATACGGTGCTGGAAGGGTTAGAGAAGGAAGCACGGGACGCCAAGAAAGGCTTGTGGGTTGATCCGCAGCCGGTGCTGCCATGGGAGTGACGGAAATGATAGTACCTCTTCGCCATTGACGGGCCAGGCAAAGGGTATCACGTTCATGAACTCGTTGAACGCTTAAGGGCTCTTTAGTTGATGCTCCTTCTCCTATCGGGATTTACCGCCAGATAGTCTTTTATAAATTAGTCAACCTTGCGGAGTACCTGATCTTCGAGGTGTTTGACATTGTCGTCTGCGACGACTCCAATTGCCCCCAGCTTCAGCCAGGTCACCGCGGACAGGTCAGACGCGACGTTGTCTTCCAGTCGGACACGTTGTGTTAGAAGGAGATCAATGGAGTAAAAATATCGGCCGATCCGATCATGGACAGCATCCAATCGGACCCCCAGCATGGCCGCGGTCGGCGTTGCGAGTCCCTCACGTTCAGTCAACATTGTTATACCGGCCTTCTGTAGGCGCTGCCTGATATCGCTTTGGAGCTTCACCGTTTGCAGCCCAAGCTGTTCGATCTCGATATTTAAGGGCTCAACGAGGACTTCCATGCCGAGAAGCCGTCTCAGCGATTCACGTTCAGAAACCTCTGCGGGTGGTTCCGCGTGGCTTGGATCGAGTCGGAGCGATGACGAAACTGATTGTGCCGACGATGAGGAGTAGCGTGGTTGCCGGAAGGCCTGTCTTACTTAGAGATAGCAAAGTTCCCCTCTTGCGATCTGAGACCATCCTACGCCTTCCCGTCTCATTCTTTCAGCCTTGACACCTCCCCACGGACGGCCTAGCCTTGCTCGTCATCATAGGGCTTACGCGGGCACTAGCTGGAGCGAAAAGGGGATGTGCGGAAGGGGAAAGGGTCGTGAGGTGTGAGCGACTTAGAAGATTATCCAACCACGCGCCGTTATATCCTCCAAGTGATGAACGAAGCTGGGTTGAAGGCCGAAAACACGCTGCATGAACTGCAAGCCCGTACAGACCCTGGCACCTGGGCACGGATCGAAGGCTATCTCAAGCCCGGCATGCTCACCGGAGACCAGAGGATCATCGAGCTCCTGGTCGCGATCCATCCAGGTGCCACCGGGATCGCTATGCGGGGGCAAACGCGGCTCCGCGTGCAATTCCGTGGCGTGTTTTCCACCGGTATCTCGATGGTGGGTGGAGAAGGGTTCCTGCAGGACCTCTCCCACTACGGGTGTCGGATGGAAAGCGACACATCTTTGCAACCCGGCACGGAGTTAGAGCTATGCTTCTTCTATGGGTCACGGGAGGCCGTGCCGATCAGGGTCGAGCTCGCTACGGTACGGTGGGCCAAAGGCCAGGAGTTCGGGGTGAGATTTCTCCGCCTGCAATCCCACGAGGAAGCACGACTCCGCCAAGTAATCGCAGAGCTGTTAGTGGGTGTACCCCGGTAGAGACATGGGTACTCGATCCATCGAAAGAAGGACGCCACGGGTGGAGGCTCTCTTCCCAGGAAGATGAATAGAGAGATTCCCTGCTGTTTGGGGCATGTCCAACGGCAGGCGTCTCCACCCATCATTCAGTGTAGCGGACGTTTCCCATATCGCAGGGAAACACTCGAAAACCTGCTTATGAAGGACCAGCGAAGCGGGAGCAGGAGAGGTAGGCCAAAGACGCCATAAGCCTCAGGTTGAGTCACGCGGCTCCGACATACTCCCGCCCATAAATACCACCATCTCCCCGCTCGACTCTTGCGCCTAGTTAGTAACCCTCCTGCAATGCGCGCCGGAAACGGAACCATCACCATGCACCATGCGCGATACCAAGTCCCATGGCCAGAAGGCGACAGGCCCCACGCTGCTCAAACTGCTGTTGCGATTGGAAGGCGACATCCGACGACGCTTGGAGCCGATCCGCGTGACGCTACTCCAAGCAGGCGTGCTTCTCTTTCTGCGTCGTCATGCGGAGGCCAACGTGACGGACGCCGCCGCTACGTGGGCGTGAGGCTACCGACAGTGAGTGTGGTGGTCAAGGCCCTTGTGCGCAAGCGTTGGGTCACCAAGCGTCGCTCGGTTAAGGATGATCGTGTCGTGGTTTTATCGCTCTGTCGGTGGGGTGACACGCTCGCCCTAAAAATCGAGAAGCGGGTACAACAAGTGAATGCCACACTGGCTAAACAGGACCGAAGAACCCTCGGCATGATCTCGAAGGACAGCCGCGCATAGACCCTTGCGCCTTCCTTCGCACCCTCCTAGAATTGGTCCCCTTGCGAGGCCTCCTATGCCCTTCTCGATTCGTCCCTACCGCCGCTTCCACATGCGCTGCTCTGTGGCCTACATATCGGGTCTCCGGTTACTGATAACGCTTCTGGTGCTGAGTAGTGGACCAGTGTATGCGGAGTGGGTGTTGGTGAGTGGCGACGACGAAGCAGGACTGACTGTGTATGTCGATCCAGACACCATTCGCAGCAAGCGGAATCTGGTGAAGGTGTTGAGTTTGATTGACTACAAGACGATACAAATCATCGCGGGCGATTCGCTTTTATCCATCCAGCGACAAAACGAATACGACTGTGCGGAAGAGCGCACACGTATGCTTGCGTTTACGTGGTTTTCGGGCAACATGGGAAGCGGTCAGGTGGTTCATTCCGACTCAGACGAAGACAAGTGGAAACCGGTTGCACCAGATAGTGTTGCTGAAGCTCTGTGGAAAATTGCGTGCGACAAGAAGTGATCCTTCCCGAGGGCACTAACGTCAATCACCCGCTCGATAAGGACGGCTGCTGCAGAAGAAGATTATTCAGCGAGCCATGTACGATGAAATCAAGGGCAAGATCATTGCCAATCAGTAGGAAGGCCAGGTTACGAAATGAGCGACGAACGCCCTAAATGTGACAGCATGTCCCTCGAAGAGGCGACCGTCTCCAACATGTGGGAAATCAGAACGATATTATGATCGAATGGGTGCCGCACAGCGATCACAAAATCAAAGTCTGCTCCCAAAGCCTTGCGGATGCTCGGTGCAGTTGCGCTGGTGGCCCCGATCGCCTCATTACCGGGCAGGTAGCCGTTCGCATCTCTTCAGTCCGAAGGCGCCGTTGACTACTTTCCCGGGGGTGGTGGCTCGGCTGGCTTCTGCTTGAAGTTCGCTGGTGGCTGGGCCTGAGGAATCTTGTTCTCCTCGTCGGAGATCTGTTGCGGCAATTGGAAGGCGGCTGTGTCGGCATAAGCAGCTGTGTCCAAGTTAAATGCCACAAAGGCGGCGCTGGTGGGTATGGCGAGCTTGGTCTCTTTAATACTGGTCCTTCTTACCCTAGGAAATCAATCAGGCTCATGTCCAACTTCCGAGATGTGATCCGATACAGCAGGATAGTCAATTTGTATGACAGCAATTCAATTGCATTGAGACACCGTCCGCCACTCCTTAGTGGGGATCACACGGATGTGCCTAACCAGATAGGGAGCTGGATTGTTGTCAAGCATGTTTTCGAAAAATGTCGCAATGCCGCTCTTGTAGCAATAACCACCAATCATAAATGCCTCGCCGGACGCAAAGGTCTGATGCGGCCTCGATTCACTATAGGAAGCTTGCGGTGTTCCGAGCATTGCCACGACCGCCAGTTTTGACATTCCAATGTGTACACCCTCTGCGGTCTTATAAGACTCGTGGTGGACTTCGATTGCCTCCGTAAGCTCCCCTGAATAGTAGACGGTCCCAAAGGAGAACTTTCCGGCAGTGACGTTGGCCCCGTTCTGAGACAGCTCTTAACTAGAACAGAGGACCGCTTCAGCAGTCTGTAAGGCCTGACGTTGTCCAGCAAACTCGTTCGGTGTCAGGTGGCCGAGCGAGCTGTAAGGGCGGCGCTGATTATAGTCGAGCCGCCAGGCTTCAATGATGTGTTGGGCCTCGGTGAGCGAGCTGAACTGGTGCACGTTCAAACATTCGTCTCGCAGTCGTCCGTTAAATGACTCAATGAAGGCGTTTTCCACCGGTTTGCCGGGTCGAATAACGTCGAGCTGCGCGCCCCGACGATACGCCCACTCTTCGAGCGCCCGCGATTGGAATTCGGTGCCATGATCCACCGTGATGGATCGTGGGCCTGAGACGCCGGTCAGCACCCGATCTAACGCCTGCCCCACTGTCGCGCCAGACATTCGAAACCCCACTTCCAGCACGGACTTTGGCGACTCCAGTTATCATCGACCGTGAGCACTCGAAACGGGTGCCCATCGGCCAGAGTATCATGCACAAAATCCATGCTCCAGCGCTCGGTGGGACCGCTTGGGATCGGGGCCGGGCCGCGATGGAGTGCGATGTGCTTGCGTCGCCGCACCCGCATGCGCAGTTGCAAGCCATCGAGTCTGTACAGTCGTCGGACGCGTTTCCGATTCACCAGCCAGCCTTCCCGACGCAGCAACACCCAGATCCGCAGATACCCAAACCGGGGCCGGGCATCAGCCAGATCGCGAATGCGCATCCGCAGCGCGGACTGATCCTTCGTGCGGCTTCGTCGATACCAGGCGGCGCGACTGAACTGGGCCAACCGACAGGTCCGCACGCAACTGACCTGAAAGGTGCCGTGAAACCAGGCGGCCGGTTATCGGCGGCGTGCGGGCCTTAGACTTTTTTTCGCAGGGCATCCGACAGCATGTGCTTGTCGAGCGAGAGATCGGCCACGAGCCTCTTCAATCGGTTATTTTCTTCCTCCAGCTGTCGGAGCCGACGCAGTTCACTCACGCCCAGGTGCGCGTACTTCTTCTTCCAGGCATAGAACGTGGCGTCACTCACCCCGAGCTGCCGGCAGAGGTCGCCGACCGGGGTACCGGCGTCTGCCTGTCGGATCGCGTACACAATCTGTTCCTCGGAGAACTTCGACCGCTTCATAGGTCCGCTCCTTTCGTGCGAGACCGCCGAAGCCGCCATCTTACTCCAGTTTCAAACTACCCTCATTTTCGGGGGAGACGTCAGTAGAATAGTCCCCCTTAGGTAGGGGGACTCATGCGCAGGTGAGATGGTGCTGAAGGGGTTAGAGCACGAAGCGCTAGAAGCCAAGAAAGGCTTGTGGGCCGATCTGCAGCCGGTGCCGCCGTGGGAGTGGCGGAAGAGGGAATAGCGTGAGTAAGGCAGGCTTATTTCTTGGCGTTGACGCGCTTGGCTTCAGCCTGCGTCGCTCTCAGCGGGACGCGGATTTTAGGGGTTAAATAATATACTGCTTATAACTTTGATACTCGTACTTCCAAGGAGGATAAGTTTTCCATTACCGCACTTCCCGGAGAAGTAACAAGCGATGCAACGATGAAGGTGCTTGATGTATATGCGCGTGTGAGCGCGAGTGCATCCACTGGTAACATGGCCCTCAAAATCTGGGATGACGGTGGAACTGGAACGGAAGGTACATCCTTTGTTTTGAACTCGTCGACCTGGAGGATTCTCACGGGATCTGAACATCAACCATTTGACATCAGTACAAAAACACCGTCACTTGTCAACAGTTTCAGCATTGGCAATAAGGCTAAGAGTGTTAGTGTTGAGAAACGTATCATTGCGCTGTGGGCAAATGTCGAATGGATTGAGGCGACCGCCGCTTCTCTATCCGGGTGGTGGGATGAATCCAGCAAAGATTGGAGTGGGACAATGATTAGAACGTTATTTGCTCTGGCAACACTTTGTATCTTGTTGATTTATGCTCCGCCTACTCAGGCAGCCACCTATGCGGCCGCCGACTGTTCACGGAATGAGGTTGGGAACAAAGTTGTGCTTGCCACTGACGGTGATACGGTGACGATCCCGCCAGGTGACTGTAGTGGTGCGACCGCATGGACAACGAAGCTGTCGATCACCAAAGGCATTAAACTTCTGGGAGCTGGCCAAGGCGTCACCATCATCGGAGATAATGTGCCAAAAGGGCCCTGCACCGCTACGGTGCATGATCCCTTAGTAGCCTGGACGGTGAATAGTCCGAACACGTTTGAAATGTCAGGCATGACAATCGTGGGGGTGATGACTGATCCAAACAAATGTCTTCCAGGACATATCTCGTTGAATGGGACGGCGACCTCATTTCGGGTTCACCATATAACCTTCAACCCGCTACAGTCCACTGGTGTGCACGTGACTGGGGGGCAACTCTATGGCCTCATCGATCATTTGAATACCACTGGGTATGACCAGATTATGGTTTCAGTTCGGCACACTAACTGGGGCGGGAGCAATTATGGGGATGGGTCGTGGGCGGCGCCGTTGGTCTGGGGCGGCGCGAATGTCATCTTCATTGAGGATAATACCGCCACTGATACCTCAACGCTTCAACATGGATTCGTGGATTGTTACGCAGGCGGGCGCTATGTGTCGCGGCATAATCAGCTTACAAATTACGATGTTGGGGGATCACACGGAACTGAGACGACAGGTCGTATACGAGGCTGTCGGCAGATTGAAGCGTATGAGAATGATGCGACATGGACGTTTACTGGCGTGGATCGGGGGCAACAGACGCGCGGTGGAACAAGTGTCGTGTATAACAACCGCATCACGGTAGCCGGGACCGGCATAACTGCCATGGTGAAGGCACTTAATCTTCGTGATGACGTGACACGCGTTTTTCCTCCACCATGGGATCATTGTGACGGGAACTCGCAGTATGACCAAAATGCTACGAACGATTCAGACACGGACGGTATCAGTCATGCAGGGTATCGTTGCGTGGATCAACCGGGTGCAGGCACGAGTAATGATTTAGGAGGGACTTCAACCCCTCCTACTGGATGGGTTGGAAATATCCTCGATCCGTTCTATGTCTGGGGTAATACGCTGCATAGTAACACGCTCGGCACAACTGTGCCTAATAACACGGTGCAAGGGATTAAACCAACAGGCTATTCCCATGTGGTATCGGGACGAGATTATTACAACGATGGACCGACAGGGCATGTACGGCCAGGGTATACTGCCTATACCTACCCGCATCCCTTACAAGGCCTTACCCCATCATCCCTCACCGCCCCCACGAACCTCACGTTGAAAGGATCGTCTGCGAGCAATGATCTGACGCTCATTTGGCAACCCATCGTCAATACCGATCTGAAAGGCTATAATATTTATTACAGTACGACGAGCGGATTGTACGGAGCATCCTTCGTTCAGACTACTGGGAATAAATATAGTATTGGCAAATTACCGGCTGGAACCTACTATTTTACCGTCACGTCATCTGGCGCGACGTTGTTGGAGAGCGCGAAATCGAATGAGGTCACGGTGCTCGTGACCGCGCCAGCCGCTCGAGGGGCTTCAAGTCGTTCGGCTGCATCGGCGAGAACCTTGCGTCAATAGCCATGCTCTGGGCGCGCCGTTGCCCGCGCTGCCGACGACTGCTCCTCAAGGAGACGCCCTGGGAACCGTGGCACTGCACCTATTGCGGTTGGACCTGTGGCGACGATGTAAGCGGGAATAATATATGTCCCGGTGATGCGCGATCGTTTGCCCACGTGCGTCCCCTCTCTTGACGCCTCTCGAAGGATGGGACCGCAGCCGCGAGAGTGACGGCGTTCGGGTTGCATCCCTAGCGACCCCGACGGCTATTATAGGGGTTCTTCCTAGAATGTAAACGCGGGGTGTCTGCCCCCTTGCGCCGTCCTTCGCCACCCTCCTAGAATACACCTCACTGCGAGGCCCCCATGCCGCTCTCGATTCGCCCCTACCGATCTATGACCGCCTCACGCGCTAAACGCGCCAGCATGTCCCTCGAAGAAGCGACCGTCTCCAACATGTGGGCGATGGCCCGCGCTGGGTACTCCCCCCATGCCGTTTCCTGTTCCCCTCCAATCGTCCGTTCGGATCACGCATGAGGTCCGTAGTCGGTCCAGAGCAGAATGAGACAGAGAGCAATCGGGTGTGATGAAGTGAGATAAACCTGCTACAGTACCTGCGATTCTGAGGATTGAGAAGGTAGGGGAGTGTGATCGAATTAGATTCAGAATCGGGACCGAACCCGGGACTAATCAGGCGGCTACCTCGAACGGGTACATTTGCGATCTATCGGAGAGCGAAAGGCGCGTCGCAATTGCGAAGGGCAATCCGTTACTTCCAAAGGAATGCCCTCTGGCCGAGGGCCGATAATGACTTCAGATCTCTGCGGCAGGCTGCGAGAGCAATCACCAGCACACCCACAAAAGTTAGTCCCAATGTCTCCGGCTCTGGTAGCTGCTGAGCGGTTCCAAATTTGAGACCATCCGTATCACCAGAGAAGGAGAAAAGAAGCTGAGCATCCGTGACGACAAAACCAGTGGCCGGAAATGTGGTGTCGAAGTGCACGCCACTAATGTCTATCACATTTGCCCCTGCTAAATTGTCTGACGTAAATGAAACCAATCCCATACCAAACGTCCCATTAGTACCCTGGCCTCTCCCAGCATCCTGAGAATCACCGAATTGGTTACCGTTTGGGCCAAGAAGAAACCCGGTGGTCGGCCCAGCATCTCCCGGAAATGTTCCTGCATTTGTGGAGAATTCGAGATCTATAACCCAATCTTTTGGGTCTGACACAAATAACCTTGCGAGCACAGAATCGCTGAGCAACAAATCGAGCGATAGATTTTGACCTGCAAGGACAGTCCTATTGAGCCCAGAGGAGGAGAGCTCAAATTCCGTCGTGTGTAGAATTTCAATATCCGCTTGCGGAACTGTAAACTGCACTGTGTTACCCCAGCCCATTGCGGGTGATGCAATCAGAATTCCTACAAGTAAAATACATCGCCACATAGCAGAAACTTCCATTTTTCCCTCCTATTTCGTTTGGAGTCAGACACGATTGCTCCATTTCCCTAACGACAATCGTGCCATCCGCGACTTTTTGGGTTGTTACGTAGATCTCGGCAACATCCGTGCCGACTGAGACTAGAAAAATACAGTCCGTTTAATTACAAACGGTTAAATGTTCGTGACGCGGCTGAAACCAATTCGTGGGGAAAAATTTCCTGGAGAACGTGTAAACAACCATGCCATAGTTTTTGAAGGTTCCTCACTGAAAACGCTATGGAACAAATCATAACCCATTAAATAGGTTGGGATAGTTGTAAGGAATACCTGTATGAGATTTGTGTAAGAATAACTTACAATCTTCAAATCTGAGACAGTTCCAAAGGAAAAGTTAGCAGACTCTTGAAAAACCTTTTGAGCATCCTGGAAACCCATAATTGTCATCGATCACGGACGGTTCAGATAACCTGCGAGATGTTTACGATGGCCATCCCGTGAGGCCTACGGCAACAATGCCAAGCACGCCGCCTCTGAGTTGGTCTTTGGTAAGGATGTCACGGTCCTGACTCACGGCAAGGACAAGTCCGGGCGCTCCCTCGCAGACGTGTTCCTGCTGGATGGGACCCACGTCAATCACACGTTGGTCAAAGATGGCTGGTACTGGTGGTATCGGAAGTATGCGTCGGGGGATACGGTGCTAGAAGGGTTAGAGAAGGAAGCGCGAGAGGGCAAGAAAGGCCTGTGGGCTAATCCGCAGCCGGTGCCGCCGTGGGAGTGGCGGAAGAGGAAAGGGCGTTGCCGCGCTCTCAGCACAGTAAAATCCTCAATGTTTTCGGGGTTACATAACGCTCTAATCGCTCCCTGGATTTGAACCTTTGTTAACTATCCCCAAACTCTTCTCTACCATGGACATCGGTAACAGTTTGCGTATTGCTAAGCGTTGGGTCCCCTAAACAGGCCCTGCCGCCGCCGAACAAGGCCCCGCGGTGCTACATAGGTGAGTCCTGCAGCGCAATAAGTACGGCAGTCAAGCAGTATAATGCGGACTTGGATAGATCAATGATACTGGCACATTGCGGCATGCGCTGGGATGGGAAGGGCGCATGAAGATCGCAGCGAAGAGAGAGGTCGGGGCAACTGAGATGCGGAATGGAACGGTTCAAGCATGAGAAAGATTCGCAGTGTCTTCCGGGTTGACGAGATTCACCCTCAGCTTTACTGCCTTGCTTAATTACTGGACCGCTCGGTTCTTCTCGTTGACCATCCCTCCTGCAGCGAATTCAGGCGTCTTCGAGGATTCGTGTCCAAGGGGAGGTCTGGGTATCACCAGCCTGATCCTTTCCTCGGAGGTCCCCTGCTGTCTCTCCTCACGATCGTTTTGGACAGATGTCGCTGAGTTTCCCTCAGTCCCCATGGCTCATTCTCCCTGCCAAAATTTTTAGCGGGGCACAACACAGAGTGATTACAGTCGAGGTCGAGTTCAAATTCTGTCCGGTTCCCGATGCCGAAAAATCAGGGCATTGGGTTCTACCGCGTGCCCCCCTTGAAAGCTAAACCGACCGAAGCAAGAGACGTGTTGTCGCCCGTGGTCGTCCTTTTTCTTGCGTGACCGCAGGCGCTCAGAATTCTCTCATTCTCGCAGGCTCAGCTTTCAGAGAGGGGAGACAGCACCAAGGGCTACTACGCCGATGCCACCAGCTCGCTGGGCATACCACTCAGAGTAGGCACCATTACATGGGGTGAGGGAGTGGCGAGTGCCTGGCGTAATCCTGAGTGGATAATCTTCATGATGATTCCGGTGCGCGTGGTGGTGCTCGTTTTTTCAGAAATGTGTTTAAAATG
>VBOL01000209.1 GCA_005887945.1 Nitrospirota bacterium | reverse complement strand
TAACCTTCGCTTCGAAGCCGGCCGGCTTCTCCTTGTAGTCCTTGACCAGTGCGGCATACTGCTCACGCGCCTTTGCATCCTGCCCGCTCTTGAGGTACAGCTCCGCAAGTCCGAATCGAATCTTCGTCGAATGCGGCAACTGGGTCGCAGCCTCTAGGAGTGCCTGCTCCGCAGCAGGATGGTCCTTTCTGGTACTGAGAAAATCTGCCAACATGAGACGGCGTTCCTCGCTATTCAGATCGAGGGTGATGGCCTCGCGTAAGACGGCCTCCGCCTTCTCATGTGCGCCTTGCGTATCGAAGAACCGGGCCAGCCTGAGCCGGTGATCGAACAGCGTGGGTTCAGCCTCGATCATGCGGCGAGCCACCGTCTCCGCACCAGCCATATCTTTCGCCTGAACCAGGATCGTATTCAGATTGTTCAGGAGATCCATGTCTTTTGGGTGAGCTTCTAATGCCCGCTGCAACGTGGCCTCTGCATCGCGATAGTGCTGCTGTTGGCTATAGAGCGTGGCCAGCAAGATCGCCACGTCAGGCTCGGTCGGAAATTGCGACCGCAGAGCCTCGGCTTTGGTCATCGCGTCAGGGAGTTTTCCCTCAACAGCCAACACCGCAATCTTGAGGGCCTTCGCTTGAGGATGTTGCGGATCTTTCGCCAGCACCTTGTCGGCCGTTGAGACGACTTGCTCGGTCAGACGGGCTTCGAGGTAATACTTTGCCAGCATGATCAGCGCGCCGGTATGATCAGGAACAAGCTGTACCACCTCCTGATACAGCGAGACGGCGTTTCGCCAGTTCTTTTCCTTCTCCTCGACTTGCGCAAATAGAAAATAGGCATCGGCATCCTTCGGATCGATTTTGAGGACATTGCGAAGGGCCACCCGAGCTTTTGGATAATTGCCGGCTTCAAGGTATTCTTGCGCCCGCGCACGATACTTGGTCTTCCGCTCCTCCGGCCCGCCACAAGCGACAAGCGCGACCGCCACAACCACTATTACAATGATGTTCCGGTAGTTCATTTTTTACCTCTTCTCTCCCGTCCGGAAGGGTCAGATTTAGGCTTCCCCTTCCTCCCTCAACCTTCTTCTCCCCTCTCCCCTCCTACCTCCTGCCCAAACTTCCTCCAACCTCTAACTTCCAACCTCCAACTTTCCCCTTCCTCCCTGAACCTTAACCTTGACCTCAACCTTCTTCTTCCCCCTCCCACCTCCAACTTTCCGCTCACAGCCACATCCGAATCGCCAACCCGAGCAAGACCCAGAGGGATACCAGTCCGAGTTGCTTCACACGATTCGAGAAGGCGTGCAACAACAGCTCGAACGAGAAGAACAATACGATCAGCTTGACCGCAAAGAGACCGAATGCCGAGATCTCCGTGTGCACTTCCGGAAGGAACGGGAAGATCACGGCCAGACACACCATCAGATAATCCAGCGGCGTCGTCTGAAACCGACTCTGGCTGTCGAATCGCATGCTAAGCAAGACCATGGCAGCCATCGCGCCAAACAAGATGTGGTAGGTCATTGGGATCGGAGCCACTGCCTTCAACCATGATGCATCACTGACATACAATAAGAACGTACTACCCATGTAGAGCCCCCCCCGCACAAAATACGGAGCGAGTCTGGGAAGGAGCGAGAGGCCGAGTAAAACAATGCCAAATAGGGCGATGGACATGTAGCCTACATCATCTGGTACGTATGCAGGAAGAAAGACCGAGGCAATGAGAAACAGAGGGACCACCGCGGCCAAGACTCGAATCGGCAGATCACATAACCAAGACAGACTGAGAACATCCGAAAGCCACCTGTTCGAACGAACGCGCGCACTCTGCGGGGCCTGGATGGGAATTAGTCCATGCCCTGCGGCGATAAAGAGGGTCAGGACGGCGCCGGCCAGGATGAGATAGAGCGGCACAATCAGGGTATCCGACTGCCATCGAAGCAGGTAGGCCAACCCCACCATCCCTGCCTGAATGGCGTAAATCATCATGACGGCTTCATAGTGGGACAAGCCGACCCTCATCAGCTTGTGGTGAAGATGTTTGCGATCGCCAATAAAGGGGGAACGTCCTTCGGCCAGTCGTTGTCCGGCCACTCCAAGCGTATCCAGAAATGGTAACCCTAAGAGAAAGAGCGACAAGGCTGGGCTGAACGGCCCGCTGGTCGAATCGGTCAGAAGGATGGCCAGCACGCCCATGATAAAGCCAAGCAACTGACTGCCCCCGTCTCCCATGAAAATCCGAGCCGGATAGGTGTTGTAACGCAAGAAACCCAACACGCCTCCTAGGAACGGGACCGTCAGCAAAAGGACAGTCGAATCGTTGGAGAGGTACGCCAGGTAAGCAATCCCACAAAGGGTCAAGAAGGAAAGCCCGCCTGCCAGTCCGTCGAGGCCGTCCGTCAGATTTACCGCATTCGAGACGGCGACAAGGAAGAACGCCGTGACGGGAATTCCGATCCACATCGGCAGTTCAGCATCGAGCAGGAACGGGATGTTTTCGAATCGCACCCCTCCAATAATAATGACCGCAAGGGCCGCCACCACCTGCCCCAGTAACTTGATCCGGTAGCCGAGATTCGCCCGATCGTCCCACACGCCGAAACCCAGGATAATCAATCCGCCAAGGAATACCGACAACGTGGTGCTGTCTTTGGGTCCCCACCATAGAATGCTGGCAAAAGCTCCAAGCGCAAACGCAATGCCACCGACCGCTGGGACAGGATCCTGGTGGACTTTGCGTTCCCCTGGTTGGTCCATGATATGGAACCGGCCAGCCAACAGACGCAAGGGCGGAATCAAGGCCATGCAAATGAGCAGCGACGTCATGAAACTGAAAAAAAGCTCGCTATTCAGGCCATGCAAATGAGCAGCGACGTCATGAAACTGAAAAAAAGCTCGCTATTCATCGCTGCGTGCTCCGATGGGAAGGCTGAGGTTAAGGTTTAGGCTAAGTAAGATAGAGTGGGACATTTCCAAATCCCCGTGCAAACCTGCTTGACCTTGACTTTGACCTCAGCCTCAACCTTTCCTTCCTGCTTCAATCCGGCACGTACCGAGCCAACTCAGGCTCGATGGTCGAAACGAACCGTAGCAGCCGTTGATCGACGATGTCCTCGGTTTCGCCGGGGCCAACGAGCGAGGTGATTCGCACGAGCGCCCCGTCGGTTCGTCCCCGCGACAAGGCATCCCAGAACAAATAGAATTTGACGAGATATTCATTGTTGAGAATCCGATCACGCTGCTTAAACCAGTACAAGACGATTTGTTTCTGGCTGTCCTTCTGGATCAACGCTCGATTCACATGCAGCGACCGAACCATTCCAGAGCGCGCCGGCAAGTCCATACTATTAAATGAGGAGATTTCCCAACCACCGCCTGGAAGACAGCTTTGAGGGGAGTGCGCCGACTGCCCCTTTCTTTGTGACCGATAGTAAGCGACATACAGATTGACTGACTGCCCGACGTCGAATCGATAATCGGCCAACACATAGTCGTCAAAACGAAGCACGTCGATGTACTGCTTTTCCATTGTGAGTGAGGTACCCACCCACCCATCGAGCTTCATGGGGAAATCGATAAACATGGCTCGGGGCGGCGGAACCTCTTCGCGCTCCACCATGAGGTGAGAGGCGTGAAGAGAGGCTGAGGTTGAGGAAGAGGGAGAAAGAGAGGCTGAGGCTGAGGGTGAGGGAGAACGGAGAGGTTGAAGGCCGGCACCAGGGGTGGGATTAGGAGATCGGTCTACCCAGGTGAATCGATTGAGAAAGGATGATCGATCCCCCTTCGACCCTATGCTGGCCAACACCAACATCTCCAGGATCAGCAGGCCCAAGCTCGCCATAAACAACACCCAACCCTCGAATAGATGGTAGAACCCTTCGGCGGTTCCCTGCCCGTACCATTCGACCAGCACTCCGATCATCCCGATGCGAAAACCATTCACGAGCACGGAGATCGGAATCGACGAGAGCACGAGCACCACTCGCTTCCACATCCGATCCTTGAAGAGATAGGCGCAGAGCAGCGCAAGGGAGGTGAGCGGAAGCAAATACCGAATGCCGCTGCAGGCTTCGCTTACTTGAAGTTGAATCGGCCCCAGATCGATCACATTGCCTTCACGAAAGGCCGTCACGCCAACAAGCTGTAACCAGCCCACTCCGAGAGCCGAGGACCACAATTGAAGTTGACTCGACAAACTTGCATACAAGAAAACCGGCAATGGGATGCTGGTCAACAGATAAGCGAGAGGAAAGGGAATCGCCCGCGCCCCACGGACTCCCATCAACGCAATGACCAGTCCCACAATGACCATCCAGAGCGAAACATGTTCCAGGACATACAACGTGGCGAACTCACCGATCCAATAGAGAAAGAGTCCCGCCGAAATCACAGCAAGGCCCCACCATGAGTTTTCAATACCGGCTTCAGCGATACGATGCCGTGCCTGCCAGATCAAGAACAGACTGATCAGAGGGACAAACATCCCATGGCTATAATCTTCGCTGCTGATCCAGTAGCCGAACAGAAAGGCCAGGCTGTCGGCGTACAGGTACCCCAGTGAGACTGTGGCCAATATTGCGCTGAAGCCCAGAAAAAGCTTGCTGATCATAGGAGCCGCTCAGGTGTAAATTGAATCTAGAACTGGAGAACCGCGCGGCGAAGGATTCTGGATGACAGATTGATCGTAGTCAAGCAGCATTTTTGAGCGACTTATTAAGACCATCCTGACCACATCTTTGTTCGAATCGAACCGTGTTCCCTGCGCGTCGAATAAATTGATGTATTTCTATCTTCAACTGGGAAGCTGTTCAGAGGCAACGAGGAGAAAAGACCGAAGCATTGACGAGTTCTCCATAATAAATAAGAAGAGGCTTGGTACCCCCATGAAGAGGGTACCAAGCCCGCGGTAGAACAAACGGGCCTCTCTTCTACACCTGAGGCCAGCGAAGGTTTCGCAACCCTCCGGCGCCAAGACCGACCAGCGAGATGAGACCAGCGCCGAACAAGATGACGGCTGCCGGCAACGGCACTGCTGTCAAACTACTAAAAGCCCCCTGAACCCTGACGAGATTCCCACCGGCATTCTCAAAAATGAGACGCCATCTGCTGCCCGTCAGGGATGACAGGCTGGGCGGGTTCTGCATATCCGTGTTAGCAAACAGGCTCCCTTCTCGGTCCAGGGTTAAATCGAAGCGGAACGGTGAATAGCCGTTTATCGGAAGGCCAGTGGCAGCAGTGACGAGCCTCCAACGATCCCCGTTAAATCCGTCACCCAGGTCGATATTTTTTAATATCGTCACGGCATTGGCGCCTGGCTCAAAGGACGACGTATAGCCGCCGATGTTCAGGGTCAAGTTGGTGACAACGCCTGCGTAGTTTCCACCAACAGCGGGACTGTTGTCGAACTGAAACGTCCCCGAGACCGGAGACAACAGATTCACGGTGGGCAACAAAGGTCCATTGAGGTTGCTGACACCGCCCGTGAACGAATACGTCACCAGCGCCGCATGAGCAGCGTTCCCGGAAAGGAGAAGGGAACAAAGCGCGATCGCCGGCAGGAACAGCCCTTTGATCGACAACTGCTTCATGAGCTGCATACAAACACTCCTTCGTTAAGGTGGTACATGCGCACAGCCTGGTGATGCAGCAAATCCCAGACCGTCGGGCCCACCTACTATCTCATTGTAAAATCACGAGGAGCGAAAAATTGTCGGAGGGGTCTGACTGTACAACCCTACGAGCCAGTTCAATTCTGAATCAGGCACAAGATGGCACGAAAGGTGTCAGAACATGGCATCTTATCGTATAAAATGGCACAGGCGGCGCCTCAGCGCCGCCTGTGCCATGCAGACTATGTCGTGCTGCCTACGCGAGACTGTTTTTCTTCTGCCGCCAACTCCCGGCACCAAGACCGACCAGCGCCACAAGCCCTGCCCCGAAGAGAATCACCGCCGCCGGCAACGGAACTGGCGACACCGCCAGCCTGGAGATAGAGCCTATAAGTTTGGCCTGACCGGTGTGGATATCCTGAAATACCATGCGCCACCTACTCGTCGAAAAGGAGGAGAGACTCGGTGGAGTCGTCGGCAAGGCGTCGGTGGCGAATGTCCCGCCGTCGGGATCGCGCAGTTCGATCCGGAAACTAAGAGCGGAAAACGTATTCGGAGCCGTCCCGAACGTCCCGATCACAGGCGCTCGCACCACATACGCATCGGACGAAGTCGGACCAAAAGGTTGATTCTGTATTGCGATAAAGTTGGGGTTGCTAGGACTTGCAACCCCCAGCGACGCTGTGTACGACGTCGGCCCTGACAACGGCCCCAGGTTGACGACCAAGTTTGTGATCGTGTTGTTGTACCGCCCATTCGCGGTGGGGTTGCTGTCGGGAGTCAGAGAATTGAACGTATAAAAGCCCGATACCTTTTGGCCGACGTTAAAGTTATTGCCGTCCCCGCGCGTGAACAGCCCCGATTGAGCCTTGTTGACCACTCCGGTAAAGGAAAAGGTCACCGACGCAGCCGTGGCTGGAGTGACCGCAACGCCTGCCTAGAAAAGCATGCTTGCCGTGAAAGCAAGCATCAGAAAAACAGCACGGATATGATTCACGGTGCACCTCCTTTAATTAGTAAAGTGTGGTATCGACTGCTTTCGGTTACTTCCGAACCTAACGGCAATTGTCTTGTCTAGGCTGTATGAATCTTTCGTTGCAGCCAACTCCCGGAACCAAGACCGACCAGCGTCATGGGGTTCCTCCATACTTCTTCTCGTGGTTCATTGACAACATCCGCCACCTCTTTGATTCACCCGCCAGACAGGAACAGCAACGATGTGATGTGCTGAGCCTTATCTATGAGACAGTTCTAAGAACACGCCGCCGTTTAAGGGCGTGCAAATACGGCGTGCGATTCAGGGGAATATAGAAGAACACAGAGGGGGGATCAGTCTGCGATGGGTTTGCCATGTAACGCTGATGCTTATGGTCGAACACATTACAATCTCCGTGTGAGGGACGCCATATTCCGGCTTCCCCGAGGTCTTCTTATGTGCTGATTAACGAAAGAGAGCTATAGTTCATAGGGGTTACGAACAACTACGCAAGACAAAAGTGCTAGTGAGGGGTAGGATGTGCCAAAAGACCGTAATTGAAGCTTATGAAGCTCCCCGCAGCAAACTGCGGGGAGCTTCATTTTGACAGGACAAGTGGAGAACAGTGAAGGGGGGGAATACCTTGCGAATCGGTGTTTTCACCTTCCCAGACTATTTTGCATTAACTCATGACCCATAGCCACTGCTGCTGTGCAGTTCTCGACGTCTACCTGATTGAGCAGCCAGCCACCCATCCGGGTGCTGGCTGCTCAACTAAGACAAAAGCTTTTTGCCTACGCGAGACTGTTTTTCTTCTGCCGCCAGCTCCCGGCACCAAGACCGACCAGCGCCATGGGGTTCCTCCATACTTCTTCTCGTGGTTCTCAGCCTCTCCTCCCGCCTCCGGCGGCTTGAGGTGAGAGGTGAGGTCGAAATTCAGAAACCTCTAACTTCCAACCTCAAACCTTTCCCCCCTCTCCACCAACCTCAGCCTCAACCTCTCTTCCCGCCTTCTACGCAGCCGTACCCACCAAGCTTTCTAGAGGAATCCGTAACGCCCGGTGGAGACGACGGATCATCGGCAAAGTCAACCTCCGTTTTTTCGAGAGCACTTCGGAGACGCGACCACGGCCTCCAATCACCGCTTCGAGATCTTTCCGAGTCATCCCGAGTTGATCCATCCGGAATTTGACTGCCTCAATCGGGTTTGGCGGACACACCGGATAACGCCTCGCCTCATAGGCTTCAACCAAGACGGTCAGCACGTCCAACTCATCTCCAGCCTTCGAGCCTGGCTTTGCATCCATGAGCTGTTCAATTCGCCCTAACGCCCGCTCATAGTCCCGCTCTGACTTAATCGGACGAATGTCCATCATGTATCCACCTCCCTACACACTGGTGATATCGATCTGGTCATACTCTCGGTGCGATCCGACAAAACGGACGTACACAATACGAAATGGGTAATTAATCTTCACGACGAGTCGATACTTGTTTCATCCAATATTAAACACCACCCGATTGTCTGGAAGGAGGCTCGCTGAGCTGAATTGCGCTTTCACGGCCGACGGATGAGCCCACTCAGCCCGGGCGACTTCTTGATGCCACGCTTCCAACGGCCCTTTGGCCTGAGGGTGCTGCTCCCAAAACAGTCGAAGAGTCCGCTTGGCGATAATCCGCACTACGAGACTTTAGCACGATCCCAATACGGGAGCAAGCTTCCCACTCTTAGCCTTACCGGCGGTCTGAGGTTGAGGCTCAGGTTGATGGCAGATCGTTTGAGGCTCGAGGTGAGAGGCCAAGGCGGTTCGAAGTTGGAGGTATGAGGCCAAGACGGCTTGAGGCCAGACTAGAAATCAGGAGCCGCTCCCCTCTTTAGTCGATCTCAGCCATCAGCTGTCAACGACTGTCCTCCAACCTTCCACCCTCCTACCTCTAACCTTCCCGCCTCCAACCTCTCCATTCGCTCTGAGCCTTCAGCAATCAGCCGTCAACCTCAAACTTCCAACCTCCCCCCTCCAACGCTTTCATCCGGCTCATCCTCAACCTTAGCCTCAACCTCTCTTCTCGCCTCTACCCTCTGCCCTCCGATATGGGCGATTCTTCAATTGACACCCATATAGATACAGGTTATCGTATGGGCATCAATAGCCTGAGAACAGGGGGGGGCGACACCATGAAGACCACGATTGAGATCGATCAGCAACTCTTGCGCCAAGCGCAGAAGACGCTGGGCACAGATACGATCAAAGGCACGGTGGAGGCGAGCCTGCGCACCGTCATTCAGCGCAGCCAGTTACAAAAATTGGCTGATGCGCTGGGCACGATTCCTCTCGATCTGACGCCTGGCCAGCTCCGCTCCCAGCGGCACAAACGGCCCTCCCATGTATCTCGTTGACACCTCCGTCTGGATCCATGCACTTCGTCC
>VBOL01000020.1 GCA_005887945.1 Nitrospirota bacterium | reverse complement strand
CTGGAAAGAAAGGATAGGCATAAAAACGATGATGATGATCAGAATGCCGAAGACCACAGGGCGGGCAACCTCCCGAGCGGCATTGAGGATGAGATCCTGTCGAGGCAGGCCCTGGTGACGGGGGTCCGACAGATGGCGGTGGATGTTTTCCACCACCACCACAGAGGCGTCGACCATCATGCCGATGGCGATGGCCAGGCCGCCCAAGGACATCAGATTGGCAGTGAGATCGAATCGATCCATCACAAAGAACGTCACGAGCGGCGTCACGATGAGCGTCGCCGCCACAATCAAGGCGCTTCGAGTATCGCCCAGGAACACGAACAGCACGATCACCACCAAGAGAATACCCTCGCCCAGCGCCTTATAGACGGTCGTCAACGCGGCGGAGATCAATTCGATACGATCATAAAAGGGAACGATCCGCCATCCTGCCGGCAGCAGCCCCTTGTCCTCTATCTCGGCGATCTTGCCTTTGATGCCTTCCACGACGTCACGGGCGTTTGCGCCGCGCAACATGAGCACGATCCCTGCCACTACCTCGCGCTCACCGTTCAGGACGGCGGCGCCATGACGAATGGCATGGCCGATCTGTACTTGGGCGACGTTATGGATGTGCACGGGAGTGCCGCCCGCTTCCTTGACGACGATGTCCTCGATGTCGCTCAGTCTCCGGATCATCCCCACGCCGCGGACAATGTACTTTTCGGCATGTTTCTCCAGCACGTTGCCCGCAGCATTCGCGTTGTTGTTCGCCACAGCGGCAAACACCTCGCTCAGCGAGAGATCGTATTTGCGCAACAGTTCGGGCTCGACGAGCACTTGGTACTGTTTGACATACCCGCCGAGCGAGTTGACGTCGATCACTCCAGGGACGCCCTTTAGCAACGGACGGATGACCCAGTCCAGCACAGTTCGCTGCTCGATCAATTCGCGTTCCACCGCAGCGGCGTCCAGACCGGCATGCGGAGGGCCTTCCAGAAAGTACTGATACACCTCTCCCAGTCCGGTGCTGTTCGGCATCATCATCGGTTCAGACCCGGGCGGTAAATGCTCCCGCACTTCGATCAATCGCTCGAGTATGAGTTGGCGGGCAAGGTTGATGTCCATCTGATCATCGAACACTACCGTAATCAGCGACAGTCCTACTTTGGTGAGCGAGCGTAGTTCCGTCAGATGCGGAACCCCGGTGACTTGTTGCTCGATGGGAAACGTCACCAGCCGTTCGACCTCTTCGGGGGACAAGCCGAGCGCTTTCGTGACGATTTGTACGAGCACACTCGTCACATCGGGAAACGCGTCGATCGGAATCGTGCGGAAGGAATAGAGCCCCAAAAGGGCAAGAAGACCGGCGAACGTGAGGATCAGTAAGGGACGACGCAGAGAAAACGCAAGGAGTGTGTCGACCATGCTTAGTCTTTGGGCTTCAACAGCTCGGATTTCAAGATAAAGGCGCCTTCCGTGACGATCGCTTCCCCTTCCCGTACCCCTTCGAGGACCTCGGCGAAGGTCCCGTTCCTGTTACCCAAACTAATCGTCCGCGCTTCAAAGACGCCGGTTTCCTGCTGCACAAACACGAAACTGCGATTCCGATCATGCTGAACGGCTGCTTCGGGAACGACCAGGACATCAGAGGCAGGTTCGGACAAGACGCGGATTGTTACGAACATTTCCGGCTTCAGACGACCGGTGGGATTCGCCAAGGTGAGGCGCACCTGCATGGTCCGCGTAGCGGAGTCTAGGACGTCGCCGACATATGCGACAGTCCCCTGAAACACTTCGTCAGGATACGCAGCCACATGGACCTCGACCGGCTGATTCGGAAGGGCGGTTGCGCTGTGCAGATAGGAGATATCTTTCTCCGATACATTACCCACCACCCAGACCGACGAGAGATCGGCAACCACAAACAATTTTTGGGTGGTTTCCACCAGTTCGCCTTTGGTGAGATCCCGCGCAATCACCCGGCCGGCAAAGGGCGCCACAATGGGAATCTGTGAGCGGATCGTTTGGGTCCGCTCCAGGGTTCTGATCTCCTTGTCGTCCATGCCTAACAACCGGAGTCCTTCGTGTGCCTCCTGAGCCTCGGCACGAATACTGATCATCTCTCCTTCGCGGCGCTGCGCCTCCGCCTGGCCGATGACTTTCTCTTTGAAAAGAAACTGTGCCCGCTGATAAGCCTGCTCCGCCACATGTCGTCGTGCGCGGGCCTTCAGGTAAGCAGACTGGGCTAGCCCGAGATCACTGCTATGGAGCACCGCCAACAGCTGATTGGGCTCGACCATCTGTCCCAAATCGGCATGTACCTCGGCCACCCGCCCCCGCACGAGGGTCGTAATATTCGCCAATGCGTTTTCGTTGGGCCGTACGACGCCGGGAAAGGTACGGTAGGTACGAAAGGCCGTTCGTCCGACCGGCTCCACCGTCACACCGGACCGGGTGACTTCATCCGGCGGGAGCCGAACAAGACGTGCCTCGTCCGACGAACGTTTCGGCCCGCTCTCCGCCGCCGGGGCCGGTGCACGGTCACAGCCCGTAGCGGACGCCAACAGAAGCATGCCGAAGAAGACCCTGCACGCCACATTCAGACGGCTTCGCAGGCGCGCATGAGGCTCGCATCGATTTGTATGTCCGCCAGGAGAAATGACCATGCCTCTCATCTGTGCTTTTCGCAATTAGAGTGGACCGCCCACGGCACGCTCAAACCGCGTGAGCGCCTGGGAGAGTTCGAAGCGCGCCAGATTGTAATCCACAGTGATCTGGCGTTGGACCCTTTGGGCATCGAGAACATCCAGGAGGCTGGAGGCGCCCTGTCGGAAGCTCAATTGAGCGATACGAAGCGCTTCTTGCGCTTGCTTTAAGAGCCCTTCCTCGTAGACGAGGATCTGCTCTTGCGCCGTTTCCGCTTCTCGAGCGTGCTGGTTGATGGCACGGGCAAGGTCATTCTTGGCACGAATCAGCTCTGCCTCTTCTTTTCGTTGAGTACCGAGCGCTGTCGCAATGTGCCCTTGCTGCCGATACCATAGGGGCGTCGGCAAACTCACTCCCGCCACCACCGCCTCGCGGCCTACCTCTCTGGCATACCCGCCAAACAGGGTCACGTTCGGCACACGGCCCTGCCGCTCCTTGT
>VBOL01000210.1 GCA_005887945.1 Nitrospirota bacterium | reverse complement strand
TTGAAGAGTTTCCGGTAGCCGGCGATCTTCATCATCTTCGCAATCATCTCATCGTGGTTGGCAAAGCCATGCTCGATCGGATTGATGAAGGGCCCCACGGACTGGTCCTCCAAGGTCGCAGCCCGGCCGTCCCAAAATTGAGCGCTACTGAACACCCGGTTGAAGTTCACCGGGGCGCTGCGACCGCCCTTCTGGCCTCGGATGCCTGTGGCGACCCGCTTGCCGTCCGTAAAAGCGAATTTTGCCAGGTGGCAACTCGCACAAGCGATGGTGTTGTCCTTCGACAGTCGCTTGTCGAAAAACAGCTGGCGCCCAAGTTCCACCTTTTCCCTGCTGAGCGGATTATCTTCGGGAATGACCACCTTGCTCTCCTCCAGCCCGAATGGGATCGTCAGCTTGTATTCAGCCGCCGACTGGGCATTCGCGGCCGGCTTCTCCTCCGGAGCGGCCTCGGCCAGCGTCGCGATCCAGGACGACAGCATCACCACCGCGCAGATGGTCAGGACTCCGAGAAAGCTCTTGCCCAACAGAAGAGGACCTCTGAAAACTGCTTTCGGGAGTTGATTTGATGGTAGCAGTTCAGCTTTCGGTGTGGCTGGTTTCATTGCGGCTCCTTCCGTTTGGGTTTTCATGAAGTTTGACCTTGGCGGTTGATGGGTTTTCAGTCGTTTCTGGCTGTAATCTGCGCTGTATCGAAGCATCCAAGACTCTGAACCGACGGGTAAGTTTTCATGGTGCGTATCGTAACCATCATGCTCTTCCTCTGCAAGTTCTTTTTTCAGCTATTCCGAACTTTTCCCCCAGTTTACGGTGGTGGGCTCTAGCCCAGACTATTTATGAAGACCTGCTACGCCATCCGATCTTCTCGCCTGGCGGGCTTCGGTCTTGAACGCCTCGCAACGGCATTCATGAATAATCCTGGCTGGTATTTTCTCGAGTGAAACTCGACCAGCGAAGTATAGATTTCGCTTCAATCCGCTTGGGAGAATCACCTTGTACGACCAAGCTACATCGGCATCTGAGAGATGCAAAAAGTCGCGCAAAATCCTACGAAAAGGCTTTTCGCAGCCGATCCCGATCTGCCGGCAGACGCTCGTCATCCCTCCAGCCGTCTTAGCCTGCATCATTCACGAAGGTTCGTGACGAAACCGCCGAGACGGCAAGCGACACGGGCGCGCGGAGCTGTGAGGCGGGGCACAGCCCGCCTGGGAGTTTCGAAGAGGGTGCCGCCCCCTGTAGGCGTGGGCAAGGCAGGCTCCAGAGCCGAGCCTGCGACGGGAGGGATGCATACTTGAGTGTTCGCCGCGAGCGCGGGGTGTCGGAATAAGGGGGCCATCTCTTACAGCCCGACTGTCTACGTTGCGGCTACTGGTTGCCTAGCTGCTTATGCGCAGTCTAAGCAGGCACGAACTTCAGCGCGACGCCGTTGATGCAGTAGCGTAGCCCCGTTGGCTTGGGGCCATCCTTAAAGATATGTCCTTGATGCCCCTCGCAGCGTGCGCAGTGGACTTCGGTCCTTGGGAAAATCAGTTTGTAATCGGTTCTGGATTCGACCACCTTTGGATCGATTGGTTGCCAAAAGCTGGGCCAGCCGGTGCCGCTGTCGAACTTGTGTTCCGAAGAAAAGAGGGGCAAGTCGCATCCCGCGCAGTAGTAGACACCGTCTCTCTTGTTATCGTACATGTTGTCGGTAAAGGGGCGCTCGGTATTCTCGTGCCGTAGGACCCCGTAGGCCATCGGTGCGAGGAGTTTCTTCCATTCGTCGTCGGTTTTCACAATCTTCACGATCGGCCCGATATTAATGTTCTGTGCCATGAGAAGCCTCCTCCGTACAGATACAGATACAGATAACGTTACAAGACAGCAGTCGACTGACAACCACCATCCTTGCAACACTCTATCAGGTTGCGCTCCCCACTGGTCAACAAACGCACCTCTGCGAGCGTAGACAAAGAGCTGCCCGTCACGCTTTGCTAGTGGGTGTGGGAATCCTCTTGCGCATCGAGCCAGAGACGATTTGAAATTCGTACAAGCGACATTCCAGCGGACCATTGAAGAGGGGAGTGCGTTTCGATGGCGCGAGCCCGATGAGTTTTGGGACCCGCAAATCGCCGGTAAAGATATAGGCCCGCCATCCGCTGAACCGCTGTTTCAACCAATCGCCCAGCTGGGGATAGAACGCATCGAGTTCCTCGGGCCGGCTGAGCCGGACTCCGTAGGGGGGATTGATCAACAGCACGCCCTGTTCAGCTGGAGCCTCAAGAGCGAGCACGTCGCTCTGGCGCAGGCGAATATCGACGGCGACTCCCGCCCCCTGAAATGTCCGTTGCGCGATCTTGACCGCGGCAGGATCCTGGTCGGAGGCATAGATGGCAGCCGACACTTCTGCCAGTTGTTTCAGCCGAGAGGCTTCGCGCAGATGGCCCCAGCGTTTGGCATCGTGGACAAGCAAACGCTCAAACGCGAATGACCGAGACTGTCCGGGCGCGATCCGGCGCGCCATCAGCGCGGCTTCGAGCGGGATCGTTCCGCTGCCGCACATGGGGTCGAGCAGCACGTCGCTGGAGGTCCATCCAGCGAGCCGCAGCAAGCCCGCCGCCAGGTTTTCGCGCAACGGTGCTTCGACGGACACGACACGATGCCCCCGCTTGAAGAGCGGCTCGCCGGACGTGTCCAGATAGAAGGTCGCCGTTGACTCATCTAGAAAGGCGTCGAGCCTGATGTTCGGACGATGCCTGTCCACACTCGGTCGCTTATGGCGCACCGACATAAACTTATCGCAGACGGCGTCTTTGATCCGCAGGGTAACGAAGTCCAGGCTGGTGAGTGGACAACGGCGCGCACTCACTTTCACCTTGATGGTCTGTGACGGAGTGAACCAGTCTGGCCAGGGCAAACCATAGGCCGCGCGGTACACATCGTCTTCCGAGCGATAGGGGGCCTGTCCGACTTCCCAGAGCACGCGGCTGGCAATGTGACTCTTGAGATTGACCCAATACATCGTGGACCAGGGAGCCTGGAAGGCGATCCCGCCGTCGGTCTTCGCGGTCATAGGCACGCCAAGGTCGTGGATTTCCTGTTCGAGAACCCCCTCCAACCCACGCGGGCAGGGTGCAAAGAACCGTAGTTTTGTGCTATCCATGTGAGTCAACCACGCGACTGTGTTCAGCTATGAACTATTGCAGCGCCTGCGGTGCCTCAGTTACGAAGAAAATTCCTGCCGGCGACAACTTGCCCCGGTTCGTCTGCGATACCTGTCGGGCCATTCATTACCATAATCCAAAGATCGTCGCAGGCTGTATTCCGGAGTGGGACGGTCAAATCCTCCTCTGCCGGCGTGCGATCGAGCCCAAGTCCGGTCTCTGGACGTTTCCTGCGGGCTTCATGGAAATCGGCGAGAGCACTGAGCAGGCGGCCATTCGCGAGACACTGGAGGAGGCACAGGCTCAAGTGGAGCGTATCTGCCTCTTTGCGGTCCTGAGTCTTCCCTATATTGGCCAGGCCTACCTGGTGTTCCGAGGGCCGATGCGTTCGCCCGATTTCGGTGCAGGTGAAGAAAGCCTCGAGGTGCAGTTATTCTCACTTTCTGCAATTCCCTGGGAGAAGATCGCGTTCCCCGTAGTCAAGGACGCCTTGCACCGCTATGTCGACGATGTGACGCGGGGCGAGTTCCATGTGCATGTCGCCAGCTTCCCAGACCGACTCGCTTAGCGGCTAGCTGGATACCGAAAAACGCCGCGCGAGGCATGCGGGACAAGCGAGACGGGCGAGACGAGGTGGGAATCCAATCTGTCCACGTCGCGCCTTTCTCGTATGTCTCGCGCTTCACGCGCCCCGGCCTGTGGCGCTGGCGGACTTTTTCAGCATCCTGCTGCCGCTCCATCAATTGAGTGTGGGAATCGTCAGGAGAGGCAGGCTGCGGCCCTCGCCATCGTGGAGAAAGCGAAACCCGTCTGACTCAGTGTAGTCTACAGTCACGCCTCCCATCCGTGGCGCACTCCGCCGATCAACCGCAATCGTGAGGCCATCGATCTGCTGAACGTCGTCGTCTGGCTGGGTGTTCGCTTCCAACGTGATACTGAAGCTTAAGCGTAAATCGTCCAGGTCGCGCACGGAAATCCGGACGACTGGATCCTCAGGATGATGAAGTTGAATCGCTTTCAGCTTTGCGATTGCGGCGATGGTGACGGCAATCATCCACGCAGCTCTCTGTGGTGAACGATGCCGTGAATATCGACCAAGTGATCGTCTCGGTCAATGGAGTAGAAGATTCGCCAGTCCTCGACCGCATATTTGGAAAGGCCTGGCAGGTCCGGCGCGATCGGTTCGTGGCGCAAGTTATCGATGTTGGAGGCGATCCATTTGGTCTTGTCCAAGAGTCGCTGTGCCACGGACGGCTCAAGACTCGCGAGGTCTTTGAGGATGGCTGGGCGATAGGCAAGACGATACCAGGCCATGTTGTCCTTACCAGCGGAGACCGAGCTGATCCGCGATGTCCTCGCCGGACAGTCTCTCCGTACTGGACATGGACTCTTTCAGGCGGGTGCGCAGGCTATCGCCAAGTTGGAGTCCGAGGTCAGTATCGCCCAGTAACTCGCGCAGGCGATCGTCGACGATGCCGCGCACGAGCTCTTTGAATTGTTCGTAGGAAAGTTGGGAGAGGTCCATGAAGACGGAGGATACGAAGGCGAGCGCCCAATATGCAACTACAGAGAAGGTCCCCTATTGAGGGCCGGTCTTGGGTTGGAGTTGCTGGATCATCTGGTCCAGTCGGTCTTGATGCAGCGGGGCTACCGTCAGGAACTCTAGGCCGATGCCGGCAGACCCGGACCAGCGGACTGCGGCATTGTCGATCAAAATGGGCCGGGGATCACCTGGGATATGCAACTGTACTGTAAGCTGCATGCCGGTAAAGGGGCTGATGATACTTTCTACGCGGCATCCCTTGGCCGAAAGGTTTCGGACGGACCCTGCATGGTGGAAGTGATCCTTATGCACCAAGGTGCTGGAGAGCGACACAGGAAATCTGGGATGCTTTCTGGTGACCATAGCTGTGCTCTGAGCGATTCTTATGCGGCGATGTTCACTTGGGCTGCCAGGAACTGCTCCAGGCGCGCTCGTTCCAGCTCCTGCATCTCAAGAAATTCTACCCCAAACTCGAGTTCCAGGGTCCACTGGACTGTGGCAGCTCGAATAGTGATGACAATAGGTTGTTCCGGAATCTGGAGGTGCACCGTGAGGAGGGCGCCGTTCTTTACCGCAAGATCGCTCACGACCTTGCAGCCACCCAGCCCGAGGTTGTAGACGATCCCTATCCCGGCATGATCGCCTGAGAAAGTAGCAGGGAATTCCACCTTATAGCGAACGTGCTGCCTCTGTTCCGTCATATTGGTGCGCTCAGAAGGCATTCGTTTGAAAAGTGGCCTCTGCGATGAGGCTTCCCTGACTGTGCCTTTGTCTCAGGAAAGGCTAGTCGGTGAACGGGTGGTTGTCAAAGAAATAAAGATCTTTGGAAATTTCTGATACCCAAAAGTTGGAGAGGAAATAGGTGGGGCCAGACGGATGGCGCGCTGTGAGCAGACCGTGGCGAACATTAAGCAGAAGAGTGGGGGAAGCTTGGGCAATTCAGACAGACGTGACGGATAACTCTCAGGTCCTGAGGCAACTCTTGGTACATCGGCCGCAGCACGTGTTCCGCCTGGTTGCCATTTGATTTTCGGTGAACGCACTTCTAGAATGCCGCCATTGGATTGACGTTGCGATGCCCACCACCTCTGGTTCACGAACATCCTCACAGCGCAAGAAGAAGAGCTCGAAGAAGTCCCCCGGCCTCGACGCCTCGCAGAAGCGCCGTTTTCAGGCTCGGTTGCTGAAGTGGTACGAGAAACATGGCCGTGATCTGCCTTGGCGAAACACCTCGGACCCCTATCACATTCTGGTCTCTGAAGTGATGTTGCAACAGACTCAGGTCGATCGGGTGATTCCGAAGTACCACGAGTTTCTAGATCGCTACCCAAGCTTTGAAGAGTTGGCTGATGCCCCGGTCTCGGATGTAAAGAAGACGTGGTACCCGCTAGGCTACAATATTCGGCCGGAGCGGTTACATAGTATCGCGTGCGAGACCGTGGAACGGTATGGGGGCCATCTTCCGAGCGATGTGGAGGAATTGCTGTCGTTCAAGGGGATTGGACGTTACACGGCCGGCGCGATTCGGTCGTTCGCATTCAACGAAGATGCGCCGATCCTGGATACGAATGTAATTCGGGTTCTCCATCGGGTGTTCATGGCGAAGGGCGATCCCAAGACTCAAAAGGCGAAGCTCTGGCAATTGTCGGAAGCATTAATTCCGAGTGGGAAGGGCTATGACTTCAACCAGGCAATCATGGACTTTGGGGCGATCTGCTGCACGGCAAGAAATCCCTCCTGTCGGCAATGTCCGATGAAATCATTTTGCAAGACGTACCCCTTCGATCAGAAGTCGCGAAGAGCGACGGTGCGGCATGAAGGTCATTGAAGTCGCTGCCGGTCTTGTTTATCGTGAGGGCCGCTACTTGATCGCCCGACGGAATCCGGGCGTGCACTTGGCGGGTTTCTGGGAGTTTCCAGGCGGGAAGTGCGAGCCGGGTGAAACATTGGAAGAATGTCTGCGGCGGGAGTTGTTTGAGGAGCTGGGTATTCGTATCGACGTGCCGATACCTTTTCAAGTCGTTCAGCATGAGTATGCGGAGAAAACTGTAGAGCTACATTTCTTCCGTTGCAGGATCGAAACCGGGCACGCTACAGCAATCGACTGCGCGGAAATTCGATGGGTTTGGCCACACGAGTTGGGCGACTTCGAGTTTCCCCCAGCGGACCGTCCGATCATCGAGGCCTTACGGCAACAGAGCATAGAGCAGACTTTATGAAAGTCGTCCTGGATATTGAGACCATTCAAGCGCCTCGGGAAGAATGGGCGCGGCTGGTGGGGAAGCTTCCGTCACGCGGCGAATCTGAGCCGACAGGCGAGGGCTACGATTTGTTTGCGGCGGGGGCTGCCGAAGCTCAACGACGCGCCGAGGATGAACAATATGCGAAGTCCGCCTTTGACGGCACGTTCAGTCAGATAGTCTGTATCGGCCTGTTGGAATTTTCTGACCAACTCGAACCGCGTGGGTCGGTGGCCTGGTATGGCGGGGATGAGCGGGAGTTGCTGCGACAATTCTGGAGCCGTTTGACTCAGAATCGCCCCTCTCTCTTCATCACACATAACGGTCTGGGCTTCGACCTCCCGTTCATTAAGAAGCGATCGATCATCCACCAGATCAAGCCGAGCTTGGACGTCAACCTGGCCAAGTTTCGCACGGAGCCGGTTTACGACACGATGGCAATCTGGAGCAATTGGGATACGCGTGGGTGGGTGAAACTCGACGTGCTGGCGCGAGCGCTGAACGTCGAAACTAAATCGGGCAGTGGGGCTCAGGTGGCTGAGATGTGGGGGAAAGGACAGGGAATTGAGTTGGCTCGGTACTGCCTACAAGATACGTATGTGACGTATGCGTGTTATTGTCGGATGAATTTCCGACAGCCCCTGTCCAGTGATGTGGTCTTGCTTCAGCCGGAGTTATTGAATGTCGACTGAGGCAGGCTAGTGAGTCCGTGTCGCCTGTGCCGATTTCTTCTTCGGTGTCTGTTTAGCGGATACCTTGGTCGACCTGAGCGCTTTTATTTCCTCGTCGCGGTCCCGCAGTTCGCGCTTCATCCATTCCGATTCCCTGCGAAGCATATTGATCTCGGAATCCTTCTTTGCGAGCGCCTCTTTTGCTATCCTCAAGTCACTTAGTCTTTGAGCCATAAATTCGCCCTCTGCCGCCTCCTGGCCAGCACTGTCAGAGACTGCCTGAGTTTTCGCCGGAGCGGCCGCCATCATGGGCGCAATCGGAGTGATCGGGGTGGCTTTTGCGATCGGCGTGGCAGCGGGCATCGGCGCCATGGCCAGTGCATGATAGTCGATAATCATTACCATGGCGCCGAGAGCACCACCGGCGGCATAGGCCGGAGCCGGTTCGGTGCGTGCAGCCGACTCAGGCATAAAACCAGTCGGCTTGGCACCCTTCCCAATGGTCAAGTAGATCGATTCCTTCTGCACGTAAATACTGCTCGTGGTGGGTTCAGAGCCTGACCCTGC
>VBOL01000208.1 GCA_005887945.1 Nitrospirota bacterium | reverse complement strand
AGAACAGGAACGGCACAGGTGCTGCCCGTGGCGGATCACTGGCTCCGTTGACGCATACCCTCTCTCTCTGAAAAAGGCACGAGGCAAGGCCAGGGCCGGTTCCGACCACGACGGTCGGGACGGCCCTGGCTACGTTCAACCGCATCTACCAAGAAACCCTGGGCCAGATGTATCGGGTTGCCTTTAGCCCACGTTATTCATGACGGTTCGTCGCGAAGTGGCGGCGGCGCGTGACAAGCGCGGTTTGCGTGACGTGTGAGCCCTGTCCCCGACCTGTCGCGCTTTTCCAGCTAATCTCGCCCGTCTCGCTTGAGTCAGGCATCGGCGATTGCAGCAGAAGCGCTCATGAGTAATGCAGGTTAGGTTGTGCGGTAGGAAGATGAGCCAAAGACTTTCAGGAAGCGTTTCTGAAGGTCTTCCGGAAACTAAGAGGGGGTCAGGTTGAGCTGACCCCCTCGCATACTACGAGAAAAGACTCCCGACCCCTTATGACGATTCCATTGTGGCAGGACCGAATCGTCACGTAAGCCGGTTACCGGAATTATTCAGTCACTTTTACCAGCCATCCGTCGGTGACTTCGCACTGGTTGATGCCTCTCGCATCAATATTAATTTTTGCGAAGGCTCCTTTGAGTGTGTCAGGAAGTTTGCCGGATACCTTATACCCACCTTGTTTTTCAATCACGGTGACCGGTATGGACTGACCTTTTATCGTCACCTTAATACTTTTCGGATAGGTTGCTTCAGACGCATAAAATGAAAAATCCGAATGTGGGGCCACTTCTGCATTATTTATTGGCGAGAATTCGGAAAAATTCACTTTTTTACACATCCCTGTACCACTGCCACTGCCACTGTTGTCACCATAAGCCCAGACGTTGCCAGGGATAATCAATAGAGCCGCTACCCACAAAATATTTTGTAATTTCATCGTTACGCCTCTTGTGTTGTTATTGGTGAGTTGACCGGTTTATTGCTGGTTGACGAACGGGCTGCATTGTCAGCTATTTTTTTAAAAAAAACAACCCCCACACGATTGATATGAACAATACAGTCGATATCGCTCATTCACATCAACCTAGCCCGAACTATTCATGAATACCTGCTACGTCGTCCGATCCTCTCGCCCGGCGGGGCTTTTCTCGCTCGGCCTCCTCGACGGACTGCGCGTACGCCTCCGTCGGCCTTACTTGCGAGAAGCCCCGGCGGGCTTCGGTCTCGAACGCCTCGCAACGGCATTCATGAATAATCCGGGCTACAGGGGTCAGCAACAGTTTTGACTGACTGTCGAGCGTGCAGGCTCCGTGTCTTTTGACCCCGTTTTTTTCAGGACCTGCGTTCTCCCAACTGGTCGGTTATGCTTGTCATTAGCTGCTGTTCTGTGTCTCTCCACGACAGGAATCGCTTGGGCCTAGCAGGATGCTCAAAAAGGCCGTCCTCTTCATCCGTCGTTCGTCTCTCGTTGCAGAACCGGCTGCGGTATGTTCACGAGATACGCTTCCTGTTCCAAGCCGGTGATTCTTGGCGACATTCCCTCCGCTGAGGGCCGAGAGCCCTGTGTCACACGGCATCCCGACCTCTTCGCCGGCTTCCCCCTCCACATGCGCATCTTGACAAGAACCGGGGAAAGAGCTAATCACAGACACCTGTTGGGGCTTCTTGAAGGTGTTCGAACCGCCCCTCAAAAGCAAAGCCCTATCACCCGGAAGAGGACGGTCATGCGAAAAACATTCGAGCAACTCTTTGAACAATTGAGCGATCATGCGCGAGATGTGTCTTTTCAGGTGCAGTTTTGGGATGGAGTGAAAAGGTCCTTCGGCGCCGATAAGCCACAGTTCATTCTCACCTTTGCGACAAAGCGAGCGGCTGAGCATGTGATCGAAAGCGGATCGTTGGGCTTCGGCGAAGAGTACATGGCAGGCAATATTCAGGTGGAGGGAGATTTTAAACAACTCCTTCGCTTCGGGTCAGACGCCGCGTTCCTCAATTTACCGCTCGGGTTGAAAACGAAACTCGCAATTCGGCACCTGCGCCAGACATCGCTCAACACGCTCTCGCGTTCTCCAAAACATGTCGCCCACCATTACGATCGCGGGAATGACTTCTACAAGCTGTGGCTTGACGAGAGCATGGCATACTCCTGTGCGTACTTCCGTAACGAGAACGACACGCTAGAGCAAGCACAGCAGCAGAAGTACGAACACATTTGCCGGAAACTTCAGTTGAAGGCCGGAGAAACACTTGTCGACATCGGCTGCGGTTGGGGCGGGATGCTGATCTACGCAGCCAAACACTATGGCGTGCGCGGCGTCGGCTGTTCACTTTCGAAGCAGCAAGTTGAGTATGCAACCGAGCTTTTGAAGCGTGAGGGTCTGTCGGAGAAGATTTCGATCGTCTTCGAAGATTATCGGACCATTCAGGGCGAGTTCGACAAATTCGTTTCCATTGGAATGTTTGAACATGTGGGGAAGCAATTCATCCCGACGTTTATGGAGAAGGCACGATCGCTCTTGAAGCGCGACGGCATAGGGCTGCTCCACACCATCGGACAAGAACGGCCAATACCCGGCGATCCCTGGACATTGAAATACATCTTCCCTGGTGGATACATCCCCGTGCTCGACGAAATTGTACGGACCATGGGCGAAGCCAAGCTCGTTCCAACGGACATCGAAAATCTTCGCCTGCACTACGCAAGAACGCTTGAGGAGTGGAGCACACGATTCGAGGTCCATGCCAAAAAGGTCGAGGCAATGTACGATGCGTCTTTCGTTCGCATGTGGCGAATGTTCCTCAATGGGAGCGCCGCCAATTTTCGCTATGGGGACATACGGCTCTATCATGTCCTGTTTACGAACGGATTGAACAACGCCATCCCCCTCACGCGCGAGCACATGTATCGCTAGACCACTAAATCGTGATGCCACGTCACTTGTGAGCCAATTCAGGAACGCGGGACATCCACATAAATCATGACAACAATCGCCTCAAGCTTGCAAGCCGTCAAAGCCCGCATTGCCAGAGTTGCGCAATCCGTCGACCGACAACCGGACGAGATCACACTGTTGGTAGCGAGTAAAACTCACCCTGCCGAGCGAGTGCGGGAAGCCTGGCTCGCCGGGCAAACTATTTTTGGCGAGAATTATCTGCAGGAAGCGTTGGCGAAAATGCCGGCCCTTGCCGATTTACCGATTGAATGGCATTTCATCGGTCCGATACAAAGCAATAAGACAAAACGCATAGCGGAGAATTTTGTCTGGGTTCACAGTGTGGACAGAGTAAAAATTGCCGACCGCTTGGCGAAAGACCGGCCCGAATCACTGCCACCGTTGCAAATCTGTTTACAGGTAAATGTGAGCGGGGAAGCGAGTAAAAGCGGTGTGGCGCCTGAAGAAGTTGCGAATCTGGCAGCTCATGTCGTTCGCCTGCCCCGCCTGAAATTACGCGGATTGATGGCCGTCCCTGAACTCACGACTGCCACGGCCTTGCAGCGCAGCCAGTTCCACATGCTGCGGGAGCTGTTTGATCGGCTCAAGCGAGATGGATACGAACTCGACACTCTCTCCATGGGGATGTCAGAAGATATGGATATCGCCATCGCGGAAGGCGCGACCACGGTGCGCGTAGGCACGGCGATTTTCGGGCCAAGACGCTACCCTATACCAGAGGAGCTTGCTGCCCGCGCTGCCCGATGAGTGCGGGAACTTGGTTTAGGGTCAGGCGTGACTATTGATTTTTGATGACCGGCTCATGGAGTTCGCAGGGATCACGGCCAATTGATTCACTGCAACCGTCAAAGCCAATCCGTCAGACGAACCAGTGGCGAAATGGTTCACAGAGACGACGAAGGCACATCCTCCAGCCGAGTTGGTAGCATGGAACCAAACAATGCTGAATCGGGGGCTCGGCATCCCGGGGAAGCAGGAATACTTCAACAAACACAGAGATGCCGTCGATCCCCTCCCGCACCGACCCCGCCAGCTGGACAAAGAGGCTCCATGAAGAAGGTGTGGATCGCCTTGACCGCAGGGCTCGTCACGTTCGGCACCGTCCAGTTCGTCCTGCCGCCATCGGGTTGGGCCGTTGAGCGTGCAGAGGCGGAAGAGACCTCTCGGTTATTGGCCAATTTGCTCAAGGCCGGCCGATCAGTCGTTGAGCATAATCAACTGTTGATTGACGATCCACAGAAGGGAGACAAGGGATTGACGCCCGAGGTGTTTGAGCAGCAACTCGTTCAGGAATTTCGCAAACAGACCGGCCTTGATCTCTCCAAACTCAAAAGCACACCTGCGTCTTTCGTGGTGCCTCCCCTGGCCAAAGAATTGTTGCCGGCCTTCGTGCTCGCCAGCAAGGAAGTGGTCCGTGATGCCCAGGATTTGATCAATCAACGGGGAATCGGGTACAAGAACTTTATCCCGGCCACCTATGGCAGCCAGGCTGCCGAACGTTTTTCCAAACGTTCGCATGTCAGACTGAAGCAAACCAACTTGCAACCACGCAATCCCAAGAATGAGCCGGACGAATACGAAGCCTCAGTGCTGAAGTGGCTGTCAGGACGTCCGCAAGGCGAAGCGTATGTCAGCGAACTCACCGATCACGGCCGGACGCTGCGTGTCGTGATGCCACTCTATTACGTCACCGCCTGTTTGAACTGCCACGGTGAACCCAAAGGCGACCTCGATATCTCCGGCTATCCCAAGGAAGGACATCGCGAAGGGGATCTCGCAGGGGCGATCACGGTAACCGCCCCGCTGACTCGACCGTAGCCCTACGGACTTGCCGCCACAAACACGATTATTATAAGCCGCTGAGCTGTGTGACTCTTACGACCATGCTTTCGAGTGCAATGGGCTGATCTACAAGCCCTCGAAGAAGGCCGGACCGTTCCCAAAAGATGGCCGAGCGCATTGAAGAGTGCCCGTGACACTCTTAGCCGCTCCCCTGACAATCTCCACCCACGCTTCTCATTCACAGGCGAAACATCAAACGCCCCGGTCTCTATCCTCGAATCTTACATTTTCATGGGACCATTGCTGCTAGGATATGATGCCGGATGCATGGTTCGCCAACGAGACCGATAACGGGGAGCTTGTCTTGAACACAACGACACTCATTGCCGCATGCAACGTGGTGACTCTGATCGGAGCCCCCGGCGTATTCGTTACGAGGGTGAAAGGCGGATCTGGCGGAATCTATTCCAACGGTTTATGGAGCGGTGACGTCCCAGGGGGGATCGGCAGCCACGGATCACGCACCGATGACCAGACCGGCACAAAGCCGATTATCCATCCGCAACGTTCTCCCCTGCCGGCTGGTCTTGCAGCTGGAGTCGCTGGATCATGGATCGGCCATATGCTCCTCGGACCGACGAACAGCAGCGCGCAGACCACCGATGCCGGTGCGCCTGCTGCCGAAACCAACAACACCACCGAGGATTTCAGCTCCGCCGGAATCCTTCTGCTCCTCCTGCTCCTGGCAGCCGCGACGGTTTTTTATTTCCTGAAAATACAACGACCCTCCCTCCCTGATTTTTCCGGGATCACAGGCCGCGACCCGCCCAGCGACAATCTGCCGACAAGGCGGTCCGCCACAACCAGACAGAAAATATCGATAGATAGCGTCACCTCCGTTTACAAAGCAGCCATTCAACAACTGCTGATCGATGTTCAAAAGGCCTGGAGCGACCAGGATCTGCCCGAGTTGCGGCAGCTCGTCACGCCGGAGATGCTGAATTATTTCAGCGCCGCCCTAGCCGACAATACCAGTCAGGGCATCCAGAACCATGTGGACGATGTGGTGCTGCTCCGTGCAGAGATCCTGGAAGTCTGGACCGAACAGGCGAGGCGCTACGTGGCGGCAGGGCTTCGCTGGAGTGCCCTCGACTACAACCTGTCTCTGACGAAGCAGCGCGGAGAACCAGGCTATCTCGTCGAAGGCAGCGAAGAGATATTAGATTGTCAGATCAAGGGCCGTGCTCGGTCAATGCGCGCAGTAAGCGATAGATCCAGACCACCCCCTTGAGAGGAAGTACGAGCAAGCTCTGAGGGACCATTTATATATAGTTCGACGCGCGCAGTAGAAGATCAATCAGCCCCCATCCCTGAAGAAGTAACGAGCAAGCTTGGAGGGAGCATTATAGAAACGTGCTCGTCCGATGCGCGCAGTCAAGGGCAACCTGGCCACTCCTCCAGAGAGAGACGGGAAGAAATAGGAGTTGCTCGTTCGCGAGTGTAGCTGGGAGAGGAAAGACTCGAAAGTCTCCTATGCTTGCGCAACGCGCGGTCGCGGACTCCCCTCGTTGGACGCGCGCACGTGTGGAACCTGCCAGGCCATCCCTAAACAGCAGATGGCGGGAGAGGGAGGACATTCGATTAACGCACGCAGTTGAGATGGACCAACCCGACCTCGAAAAAGTAGACTGCTCCTGTTCTCATTCTGCAAGACTCCCTTGGTTGGCTGACGCAAAGGTTTATGACGTCGGAACTCAATGTCGGATAAAACAATCACACATCTGCTAATAGATACTTCGTGTCTATGGGACGCTGGTTCTGATTTTAATCATTCTGACTTTAGAATGTTGCTTGAGCTCTCAAAACGCGGAGAGCTGAAGATCTTCATTCCGCATATTGTTTGGGAAGAGCGACGAACTCAGTTGCTAGAAAAGCTGTGTGGCAAGGTGCGAGCATTAAGCGAATCCTTTGAGGAACTGAAAACACGATCTTCAGAGAACCTCCTGGTCAAGGGCCTCATACCCCCGACTCTAACAATCTGGAACAAAGCTGAGATTGATGCGAAGTCTAAGAAGGTGATGGCGGATTTTGCGGCCGAGAATAAGATTATAATCGTTCCTCTCGCTCATGATCATGCTGATAGAGCTTGGGAAAGGTACTTCAATGTAGAACCACCGTTTAATCCAGCAGTAGAACGCGAGAAACGCAGAAGAGACATTCCTGACTCCTGGATTTTCGAAGTGGCAATTGACCTACACCGAAGGCATTCCGGACTGTCGGCACTTTGTCATGATGGAGGACTATCGGATGCCATACAATCCATCGGCATCCGTGTATTTAAGGAATTTCGTCAAGTCCTCACCGAGATTGAAAAGCCGGTTATCGACGAAGTCGCGGCAAAGGCCATCGCAACACAAGATACCGTGTCGGTGCCGATTCAAGAGAAATCTACGACGGCCATCTCAGAAAGTGCGTTAGAGCTTGCGCTTGAGAAAGCACGGCGACAGTTCAAGGATCTCGACACGAAGATTCTTGGTTACGTGGGGTACTTAGGGACTCCGTCTAAAGACCAACTCTTCACTCTCCTCTCGAAGTTGGGGATTCCGGTCGAGACCGCCAAGAATGTTACAGAGCGGCTTGTCATTGCTGGGATAATAATGGATACAGGCAATCATTACCTCTCCAGGAACAAGGAAGCTAGCGATTTAGCTGCCACTTCTGTCGAACCAGAGATAATCCAACTATTGGAAGAAATGTAAACTCATGGACTTCGATTTGAAGCTGAAAGCTCTAACCCGGTTAGCTCAATCCACCACGGAAGCGGCTGAGACTGCCTTACAAAAGGAACTCTATAAAGTTACGGTAGCGCTAGAGATCGATACCCAATATGACCTTCTAGAGCAGCACCTCGAAGTGTTGGACACGATAGGCTACCGATTCAGCAGCATTGCCATAGGAGTCCTCCTGAAGTTCACCCAGACAATAGAGTCACGACAGATAACTTACTCGTCCCAGGATCGTTCGATCGAGAGCGAGATCGTAAAATATCAGAATGCATCTACGCTAATTGTTCGTTCAGTCGAGGCAATGAATGGCCTGAGATACCTGGAAACCAAGTCCGTCTTACACGCTTTATTGGACCTCTCTCAGCACAGACTAGATAACGTCCGTGCTAAAGCATTCGACGCACTAGAGTCATTAGCACGCTACGACATCAATGTATTTTATGGAAATGACAAGCACGCAGGTATTGGGGCCGCACCTCAGAAGCTAATAATCGACGATCTGGAACTCTTTCAGGACCACCTCCTCAGGATGCATTGTTCTGCGATTCTTGTCTTGGTCGATGCCTTGCTGTCACCCACGATTCATGGCGCATCGTGGTCTTATAAGTCTGTAACATTGTCGCAGGGGCCAACGCCGTCACTCCCGACCGTAGAGGACATTCGCCGCCGTAGTATCCAGCTATTGAAACGGATTTACGAAATGGTAGCTACTGTATCCTTGAAGCTAGAAGTGATCCGAGTACTCAATGAGGCAACAAGAACTTACGGTCTCGGTCAGATCAACGAACACACAGCAAAGATGATTGTGCGAGATTCAGTCGATGTACTTACCTTCTATGCCACTTTGATCCAAGGAGAAGACCTGCAGATCATCCAGAAGATCGAGGATTCTAGCTATTGGATTTTCTATCATGCGATTCGTCCAGAGATTAAAACGACTGCCCTTCGAGTGGAGGAAGCGATCCGCCAGCATTTCGAGTATCAGGTTTACAAGAATCTTATTGGGTTTGAAGGCAAGTTTGGCGATTGGACAGAACAAAAGAACAATGATGGCTCCGGGGAAGAAGTCGACAAGTTCCGGAAAGAGAAAGCGTCGGAGTACGCGACAAACATCACTCCCGACAACTATACGGAGTGGCACCAACGCATTTTGAAGTATGTACAAACCGAATCTAATGATCTGGCCACATTCCCTATCTTCTATCATTTCCTAGAGGTATTCGCTGCCGCGCAACCACAACTAGCTCTACAGCTTATTTCAACTGACTCTGAACGAATCAAAGGATTTCTAGTTCCCTTACTTCGAAGCTTGTGGGAAGGGCCGCAAGGGAATGCGACTAGAAGCCTGGTTACTTCCTGGGTCGAACAGGGTCGCTATCTATGGCAATGCACGAGACAATTCTTAGCCAGCGAACATGTAGATCGTGACATGCTTACCTTGCTTTTTCGCAAAGCTAAGCAGTTGGAAGATTTAGACACGGTCGCTGGAGTGATTTCTGTTGCAGCCTCGAATTATAGTAACGATAAACCGTGGTTGATTGACGACCTGTTTCTCCCTGCCCTCGAAGTATTGACAGAGCACTTAAAGACAAATTGGTTATTTGACTTCTGGTTCAGGCGAGAGTCTCGTGTGGTAGTGCGTGAGTTAAGCGAGCCGGGCATTGAGCTAGTCCTTCGGAACCTTTTAGCTCTGAAAACAATTGACTACCGGGCAGAGGAAGTCCTTTATCTCATTGCACAAAGATCGCCCCACAAGGTTTTCAGGTTTCTTTGTCAAAGGCTGGTTGCGCATTCTCAAGATGGCGAACAACTATCAAGTACTTATGACGCAATTCCCTTCCGCCTACACAAGCTCAATGAGCCACTTTCGAAGATTCCTGGCGAAGCGGTACGTTTACTCCGCGAGCAATACGACGGTAACTATTCAATGTTCATTCATAGAGGGGCGCGATTACTAAAGATAATCTTCCCTAGCTTCTCTGATGAGTTTGAGGCGGAATTACTCAAGATTGTCCGAGCCGGTGGCAGCAAAGAATGCGAATTCGTCTTGGCTATCCTGAGGAACTACGAGGGCGAGCCCTTCATTCATAATGCCTGCAAAGAGATTATTAGGCTATTGCCATCTGATAGTCCATTCCGAACAGAGGTTGCAATTGCAATGGAGAGTACGGGGGTCGTAACTGGCGAATTCGGATTGGCTGAAGCTTACGAACGGAAGAAGAATGAAGTAACTGATTGGATGACCGACCCAAACGAAAAAGTTCAAGAATTCGCAAAATGGTACATGGCAAACGTAGAAGCAATGAGTGGTGCCGAGCGAAAGCGGGCGGAGGAACAAATTGCGCTACGGAAGCATCGGTATGGGGAACAGTGATAGGCAGGGCCGGGAAAGACACCAGAAACCATTTCGAAGCGCGTGGCGAGGAGCTGGCTCATCTGGTTTCTTCGGTCTGTCTCGTTTGTGTGGTTCGACGAACGAGAGAGACAAGACAACCCCGCGCACCAAGTAGAATGTCCACGAAAAGTGACCTTGCCCCGTCACCCTCGTACGAAAGCAGCCAAACTGTCTCTCACAGCGCGCATCGAACAACCACCGCTGTTACATCTTCTCTCTTGAGTGCGGGCTAGAGGGTCTCCCACTGCGCGTGTCCAACGAGGGCCTTCTGAGGCCGCGCGTTGCGCGAGCACAGAAGATCATCAGGCTCCATCCCCTCTGTTCCTTATTTTTTGTCCTTATGAATGTCGATGACCTCTCCCGTGTCATTGACTTCGATCGTGACCTCGGAGCCGACAGCGATATCTCTGAACATGCGGCTCTCGGGTCTGAGGTTATAGCTCTTCTCCCCTCCTGACGTCGCCAGCGTCATCTTGGACTTGCCATTATCAATCGATGCGAGCGTACCGGTAATGAAACGAGGACCCTTGTCTGGTTGCCCTTTCAGACGTGCATCCATGACCATGTTGCCTTCGTTGACCCAGAGCGTCATTTCATCACCGACTTTGGGAACGCTCTGGCCGTGACGAAAGGCCGCCGCTTCGGTCAGAGTGAGCGTGGCTCCGGTAGACGTCTTGACGGTATAAAGACCGGACTTCACCTCACTCACCACGCCCTCGACCTTTTTATGGCCAGCTTTCATATGAGCGACCTCTTCGGGGTCCGCGGGATCGGATTGCGCCTCCAGAGGGATCAGCAGCACGGCGGCGGGTATGATGAAGAGCGAAAAGATCGAAAATATTTTACGAAGCATAGTGTCGCCTCCTTTGTTCAACTGGCTCTATACACCCGATATTACTGGAATCATCATGCCGAGAATGTATAAAAGGGAACAGACTTTCGCCGCTCTTTTATCTTCTCCCTTGAGGGCGGGCTAGATGGTCTCCCACTGCGCGTGTCCAACGAGGGTCTTCTGAGGCCGCGCGTTGCACGAGCACAGGAGAACCTCTAGCCTGCTCTCTCTTGCCCCTTCTGAGCTGCACGTCGCGCGAGCCTCGCTATCAATGTTCCCTCCAAGCTCGCTCGTTTTTCCTTTCAAAGGGTGGCCTGGATTGGTCCCCAACTGCGCACGTCGAACGACCACAGCTTCATCGTGGGCGTTCCGTGAGCACGGGGGACCAATCCAGGCCACCCTTATTTCCACCCATCGCTACTCGTCGCCCCTCCGAACCCTCCGAAGTTCCCGCCGAAGCCCCCCTGCCCTGTTCCCCAATACTCGCCTTTTTGAATCCGTCTGTACGGATGCCGAAGGTCGGGACGGCTGATCCACCAGAAAAACGAGAGGGCCCCGATACAGGTAAAGAGGGCGAGCCAGAAACCTAAACCTTTGAAATGTATATTCGCGATGGCGTCGACATGCACGTCCTGCGCGGGAGAGGCCAGCGCCACCACAGTGCGATAGAGGCCTTCGCCGAAATGTCCCAAATCAACCGACGGCTGCAGGTACTCGTGCCCGACTTGAGTCATCAGCGTGGGAGTAATCACCGGCAACATCTGCCGGCCCAGTGTGATCGCGGCTTGCCGTTCCTGCACCGCCACCAGCACCAACACGCCATGTTCTTGTTGCGTCGATCCGATGCCCCACTTTTCATAGAGCGCCGTTGCGTACTCGTTGGCCGACCCGAACGGCTTAATGGTCGGAATGGTCACCACGACCATTTCTACGCCGGTCTTCCGTTCAAGGTCCTGGCAGACGGATCGTATGCGCTCTTTCCAATCCCCATCGATCACCTGAGCATGGTCGCTCACATAACCTCGCGGCTCCGGCAACTGGATCTTGGGCCGCTCGTAGGGAAGGGCCTGGGCTAGTCCCTCGAAGAAGACAAGGCAGAGCACCATCGCTAGCCCGCATAATTCACGACGGTTCGTCGCGAAATGCCGCAGCGGCGCGGGACAAGCGCGAAGAGCGAGACTTGCGTGACGTGTTAGCCCTTCTCCTCTTAGTCGCGCTTTTCCCGCCAGTCTCGCCCGTCTCGCTTGAGTCAGCGATCGGCGATTGCAGCAGAAGCGCTCATGAATAATGCGGGCTCGGCTGACGATCTTCGTCATCGCTGCCCCGACTGCGACAGTTGCTCGACCGCGTGAGTGAGCAGCGTCGCGGCTTGTAGATACCGGTCAAAGAGACGAGGTACTTCGTGAGGGCCAGGAGAAATCTGTCCGCGCTTGAGCAGCAAGCCGTCGAGCAAACCCTGCAGATCCAGTTTCAACTGCTCGGAAACGTCCTTGATCACGGCATCGGAGTGAGAGAGGGCAGGACGCCCGAGGAGCCGTTGCACCCCGCGCAGGAGCGGAAGGATCGAGGTGATCGAGAGCGGCACCAAAATCGTCGTGGCGTCGTCGCTTCCGCCCCCTTCGACATAGCGCTGACGCAGGTGCAGCAGATGGCTCATGAGGCCCTGGACCACAGTCTCTCTCAGCCGATCGGTCTTCACGTGAAAGCCGATAAAGGGATCGCGCCCGCCGAGGACGCGATGCTGTTCCTGGATCTCCAGAAACTCAAGTGGAAATACCGCTGCCGACGTGCGCAGCTCCTCTTCCATCAGAAAGAGGGGCACCACAATCTGTTCCTTGCTCCATCGACGGTGCAACGCACTGTACTTTTTGAGGACGGCACTGTCGTACGACGATACCAGGAGGAGGATATTCAGGTTGGACCGCCCCGGAAGAAATTCCCCTCGGACGGCACTGCCGTA
>VBOL01000207.1 GCA_005887945.1 Nitrospirota bacterium | reverse complement strand
CTGGACGCAACCATATCTGTAGCCTGATCGAGCAGATGGAAGGACAGGTTCAGGCCGGTGTCGAACGTATCGATGCCACGGTCATTCAAGGATATCTTGCGCGGGTGTCCGAAGCGGAAGAGTTGTTTCTGAAGGTGATTGACGAACGGGTGCCCGAGATTTTCAAGAAGATGAGTGCCCTCAAGATAGACGGGGGTGAGACCTCCTCGCGCATGACGGCCCTCCAAGGCTCTCTTCAAGACGTCGCACGTCTGCGCATAGAGGCGCAGCAGGTGAATGCGGGATTTGCCATGATGTTTTTCACAGGTCTGCACAGTCTGCTGACTGTGGTGGCGCAGCGTCGAGTGCTTCTGGCTGCCACGCGCGTGGAATCGGTGAAGGCGCGGCTGCACGTGATGGGCGGTGCCATCCGCCAGTGGGTAGAGCATGGGCGGGCTCAGCGTGCCGCGATCGATCAGTTGTTCCCTGCCGGCCGCTCGTAATCAATGTGCCGGAGCCCCGCACACAGGTTCGTCGAGGCACTTGTGGAGTCGTACCCTCCGAGTGATGATGATGGCACGATGAACTCAGAAGTCGACTATAGGATATATTGGGGACTCCGAACCCTTCCGTTCGACAATGTGCCAGACCCGCGATTCTATGTCCCGTGCTCTCAACATGACGCGGCTCACAGGTGGTTGAGTTATGGGATTCAGACCGGCAAAGGCATGCTCTTGCTCACGGGTGACATCGGGTGCGGGAAAACGTTGCTGAGTCGTCGGCTGATCGTCGGGCTCTCGCCTGAGCGGTATGATGTTGCGCTTGTTGCCAATCCTGCGTTGTCTCCTTCCGAATTGCTGGATGAGGTATTGTCTCAGTTCGGACTCGGCCTCGTGCAATCAAAAGCCGGACGATTGCAGACGCTCAATGAGCGCCTGGAAATGAATGCGCAACGCGGGATAAGCTCGGTGTTGGTCGTGGATGAAGCGCAAGTGATAGAAAGCGTCAAAGGGTTCGAGGAGCTCCGATTGCTGACGAATTTTCAACTCAACGATCGATTTCTGTTGACCGTTGTGCTGATTGGCCAGCCGGAATTGCGTCATCGTGTTGCGGGAATTCCCCAGTTGAACCAGCGCATCGCGGTCCGTGCGCATCTGGGCCCCTTCACGGCAGAGGAAACGAGATCGTATATTATGGCACGCATGGGAGCCGCGACACATCGGACAGACGTGTTTACGAAAGAGGCGGTGGCAGTCATTTACGAACAGAGCAAGGGGATTGGGCGCCTCATTAATGCACTCTGTGATCAATGTCTCTTTGCCGGGGCGATCGAGCACGTCTCACAGATCGATGATCGGCTTGTTCAGCGGGTCGAACAAGTCATATGATATATGGTCGAATGTTCCGTGAGTACGGCCGCAGGCCATGAATGAGTACAGCATGACAGAGTGGCATCGCATTGCACAGGAACAACTGACGGGCGTGGCTCTTGCGGTACAGCGGCAAGACCAACTCAACTTGGAGGGCTTGTCTGCCCTGGCGACGGGGATTGCGGAGGCGCTCAAGGGAAGTGAGCAATTGTTCGTTCAGGCTATGAGCGGTCCCGCAGGCCCTCCGCTGATTACGAATCTCGTGAATGTCGGGATTCTGGCGACGAAGGTCGGTGCCGGGCTGGGATATCACGGAAAAGAGTTGGAACGGCTTACCTTAGCGGGGCTTCTACACGACATCGGTCTCTTTGCCGTGCCGCAGTCGCTGATCACTAAGTCGGGCCGGTTGACCCATGATGAACGTACGCTCATTGAACAACATCCCGAACTCGGCTATCAAGCGATTCGAAAGGCGGGTCCGAAATATGACTGGCTGGCACAAGTGGTGCGCCAGGCGCATGAGCGGTGGAACGGGCAGGGGTATCCCAACAAGCTGAAGGGGCGGCAGATCAGCGAGTTTGCCCAAATCATCGGTGTGGTGGATGTCTTCGATGCCCTCGTGAGCCCGCGCGGGTATCGCCGCCGATTCTTTCCGCACGAGGCGGTGCGAGAATTGATGGTGGCGGAAAGGACGGCGTTCCCTCGTGAGATCGTCAAAGCCTTGGTCGAACAGCTGTCGGCCTATCCGCTGGGTACCTCGGTGCGATTGACCACCGGAGAAGTCGGGTCAGTCATGCGCGTCAATACGCGCTATCCACTCCGCCCGGTCGTATGGATCGAGGGTGATACAGCCTATGGCCAGGAGCGGCGGCAACTCGATCTGAGCCGCACCCCGCTCGTGTCAATCATCGAAACACTGGAGCCTCCTGACGTCGCACGCGTACGGTTTCCAGCAGATGGAACGCGTGCCAAGATATCTGATGTCATTCCCTCGGCATCCGATCAGTTTACCTCGCTCTTGGAAGGCTTGGACGCTCTAGCGAGTGCGATCCAAGGGGCCGTCGAGTCCAGGACTTCTGTGCCAGAAGGCGGGACTGCGTCGCTGTCGGGCGAGCATCGATGGATAGATCGACCTCCTGCGCAGGATCTTGCGGATGCCAGTTTTGAAAAGGAAGTGATCGGCTTATTCGCTCTCGAAGCGCACGAATGGCTGGCGCAAATTCAAATGGCGGTGAGACAGCTCGCTGAAGGGGCCAACGGAACGGTGCGTCCGAAGCTCTACGGGATTCTCTTACAGGGCATTACTAATCTCGCCAAATCTGCGTCAACGGTGCAGCTCCAGACTATCGAGCAGATGGCCTCGAATCTGCTTCCGATTCTCCACGATGTGGGGCAACAAGAACCACATGCGATGACGGCAGCGCTCCAGTCGCTGCAGGAGGGGTTGGATCGGATCAGTCTGGCCGTGCGTCGTTTAGCAGGAGACCAACAGGACGAACGTGCTGGACATGATGGCATTCCTGTGGAAACTGTGAGCGAGTCCGTGCAGGCTCTTCCTGCCATTGTGACTGAGCAGCCTGCGGCTCCTCAGTTACAGGCTCCGCGTACCGTGAGCTCCAGCGTCCCGCTCATTCATGCCCTTCGGGATTTGCAGCAGGCTCGTGCCCGGTCGATGCAGCCGGCTCGCGATGTGTTGGAGGCGGTGATCCAGCGAGCTGAGCGGGAAGCCGATCATCTTGATGCTGTCGATGTCGGGCGCATCTTAACTGAACTTGACCGACTCGATGAAGAGTTCCTTCAAGAAGTCCGTCGGCGGGTTCCAATCATCAGTGCCACTCTTGCAAATTTACGAGCGCAAGGGGCGACGGATTTCGTTACGGCGACTCAGCTCGATCCAATTCTCGAACAGGTCGAGGCCCTCTACGATCTGGCCAGCCATGTGCAGGCGACGATGATCACGATGTTTTTGCAAGGGTTACGATCCTTTCTCATGGTCGCGTCCTACCGAAAAACGTCGACGTTGGCGCAGCGACTGGGAACAGTTGAGACGAGGATTCATGCATTGATTCCGATGGCGGAGCAGTGGGGCAATATCGGGCGCGTCGAACGATCGGCCATTAGTGACATCCTGGCAGTCTAGGAGCCTGTCCGACATTGACCGTTTTATTCCGGCCACGATGGCCAGGCTTCTACTCATTTGTTCTCGGTCCCCCCGAATCCTTAACGTATTCCAGCGAAAACTCCTCCAGTTTTTCAAGGCCTGTGGCCGCGTATCAGCCTGTCCTCCTTCGCCTCGTGACAAATGGCACTGTCGGACGGCTCTTAGCCCACATTATCCATGAGCGCTTCCGCTGCAGTCGCGGATCCGCTGCTGCGACAAGCCTGTTGGCAGGCAGGCTCGCCCTTCAGTTCCTCATCGTACTGGCTCATGTAGGCGTCGGTCCTTCGCGGCTCCGCGTGCCTGTCTCGAAAGGCGGCTGCGCGATTTTGCGACGAACCGCCATGAAAAATGTGAGCTGGCTTGGCCTTGTCAGTCCGCACACTTCTGTACGCCCGATCGTAGAGAATCTTCCGGGTCGTACGGAATCTGCGCTCTTGTCCCATACACGTTTCTGCTAGAAAATTGCATCGTGGTGGAATTGCACGGATTGTGCTGCCTACCGATTGGGCAATGTGCGAGGTGCTGTGGTACGGCATGGTATTGGTCGCTCATCCACATGATTATCCACAAACCATGCACACCTTTTGTGGACACCGAGAGTGGGGGTGCCGAAGTCTTGCCCCACTGTCGCCTTTTTCTTCGCGGAGCTTCATGCGGATGGGAGCGAAAGACCTGTTTGGAAGCGACGTTTCAGTGCCGACGCCCTCCATTGTACCATGGAGTGAGCAGATGAGTGCCCATGATATGAAAACTAGGCATGCCCTCTACCGGTGCTCATGAGTCATCCACAATTTCTCATCTAGTCAGGGGGATGGAGCGTCCTGTTCAATCAGACCCAACACAGACACTCAATCTCCTTTCCTCGTCCATGTAAGAAGCCGCTGAAGGATGGTATGATGCCACCGTCTTGCTGCCTTCTCTTGTCGAGGACGAGAAGTCTGGCAGTGTATATGGTGGGAGAACGCATCAATGCCGAAACTTGTGACGGTTTTGCGACCAGAGAAGATTGATGAGCAAGCTCGCTACTATGTCCGGTCCCATATCCTCCTCCCTGCCGGGACAATCGGACTAGTCTGCATGGTCGGGGGGGTAGGGTCACTTGGATATCAACTGCTGGTGAACCATACCTACAGCTGGGTGACGTTTCTCACCAGCTCAGCCTTGCTCGCGGTCGGTGCATTGTGTGGGTTGGCGCAGGCACGCTATCACCGCTATCTCTTTTCGACCTTTCCCGAGGTGTATGCGGCACGGATGCGGACAGCTGTGGCTCAACGCAGCAAGAAGGCCAAGGCCGAGTCGGAGGTGCCGTCGATCGAGCACCCTGGGCGTGGCTTTGTCACTGCGATCTCCATCGCCGGAGCGGCTCTGATCTTCGGCGTATCAGCCGCGGCCATCATACGCGGCGAGCTAGACCCGCTCCCGGCTGTGTTGGTGCCCTGGGCGGCATTCTACTGGGCTAAGTTGTTTAGCTGGCGTGGAGTTGTGGACTAGGCTCAGCCGCGACCGATCCGTTATCGGGCCCGCTTCTTGGCCTTTGTCTTGGAGGCTGGAGGGGCCGACTGCGATGCTTCAAGCTGCCTCATCCGTTCTTCCAAGGTGCGTACGGCCTGTCGGAGTTCAGGAAGCCGTGGAATCACGGCTTGGGCCTTCACCCAGACTTCATGCGGCATCACGGGTGCCCCTGAGACGATCTGGTTGGGTTCGAGGCTGCGGTTGACACCCGCGCGAGCGGCAACCATGACCTGATCCCCGATGACGAGGTGATCTGCCAGCCCTGCCTGTCCACCGATCATGACGTGATGCCCCACGCGAGTACTGCCGGCGATCCCGACCTGTGCCACCAGGATCGAATGGGCACCGATCGTCACGTTATGGGCAATCTGGACCAGATTGTCGACCTTGACGCCCTGTTTGATGACCGTTTGGCCGAGTGTGGCTCGATCGACCGTGACATTCGCCCCGAGCTCGACGTCATTTTCGATCGTGACTCCGCCGAGCTGGGGAATCTTGTAATGTCGTCCCTGGTCCTGCACATAGCCGAATCCGTCGCTTCCGATCACCGTGCCACTGTGAATGATCACTCGCGCTCCGATCGTACAGCCTTCCCTGACGACGACGTTCGGATACAGGAGCGTATCGTCCCCGATCGTTGTATCGTCGCCGATAAAGACACCGGGATAGAGTGTCACTCGCGCGCCAATCCTAACCCGGTCTCCTAGGGTGACTCCCGGCCAGATCGAGACATCGGAACCGATCTTAGTGTCAATGCCGCGGACCACGGCCGCGGCAATGCCGCGGGGAGAGGCGACGGGGCAAAAGAAGGCCTGTGCGATCTGCGCAAAGGCCAATGTGGGATTGGCGACTACGATGTGAGGTTTTGCGATCTCACCAAGACGCCGATGGGCGAGGAGTGCTCCGGCAGCGGTGGGACTGCTCGTCTTGAGCATCCTATCCCCGGTGATGAAGGTCAGATCGTTCGGGCCTGCCTCTTCATAGCCGGCCAGGCTCTTGACGGTGGCTTGTGGCGACCCCACAAGTTCTCCGCCGACTACGGCGTGGATCTGTGCCAATGAGATGGGAATGCGTGCCTGCGTCGCCATATGGATTAGGATTTCCTTTTGCTCTTTGACTTGGACGGCTTCGCTGGTTTCATGGCCGGGGGCGGTGAGGCCGTTTTCCCCAACCGCTTCTCAACATAACTCACGACATGGCCGACGGTCGTCAACCCCACCAGGTCTTGGTCGGGGATCTGGAGATCGAAGGTCTCCTCGATGCGGTACAGCAGTTCAATCACCGCCATAGAGTCGAGACCTAGATCGTCACGCAGATGCTGTGTGATCAGTATCATGGCCGGATCGCGTTTCAGGTACTCAGCCAAAGCGGTACGGATTTTCAGCGATATAGCGGAATCGGTTGCCATGTATTGATCCTCTCCGTCGTGCTCTAGGAGGACGCTGAAAAAGTCGCTCTTCTCACCCGCCCAACCCTGCCGGCCCTCAGTGTGCCAAGACAGCCTCTTTGCCCAGGGACACACCTTTTCCCTGGCGACGTTCTCGCATCGCTTCAAGAACTGTGAAAGGTAAGATGTGAAAGATGAAACGTAGGACTGCCGAGTGTTCTTCCTCCGAAACCTTTCATGTTTGACGATTCACGTCTCACGGATCGTTGAACGGCCTTTTTGAGCATCCTGCTATGCGGGCGCCTGTTTCAATACCACAGCGGCGTTGTTGCTGCCAAATCCAAAGGCATTCAGTAAGGCCACCTTCACACGACGCTCCTGCGCTGATCTGGAGAGTCCTGCCAGCGCACAAGCCGGATCTGGGTCATCATAGTTGGCGGTTGGATGAATCTGGCCAGTGTGGAGGGCCAAAACCGAGGCAATGCCTCCGATTGCACCGGCGGCCCCCAGCGTGTGGCCGATCAGCGACTTGGTGGCGCTGATGGTAATCTTGTCGGCGCGCGATTTAAAGAGTCGTCGAATCGCCCTGACTTCGACGGCGTCGCCGATGGTCGTCGACGTAGCGTGAGCATTGATGTAATCCACCTGTGCCGGGGTCACGCCGGCATCCGCGAGGGCAAGGCGCATCGTGTGGGCCACTTCCAGGCCATCTTCGCGAGGGATGACCATATGATAGGCCTCGCTGGTCGCGGCATAGCCCACAATTTCTGCATAGACCCTTGCCTTGCGTTCCTTCGCATGTGCGGCGGACTCCAAGATGAGCGTCCCGGCGCCTTCTCCCATGATGAAACCGTCTCGCAATCGATCGAAGGGTCGAGAGGCTTTCTCCGGTTGGTCGTTGAACCGTGATGAGAGTGCACGGAGGGAGCAAAATCCTGCGAAGACGAGCGGAGTAATGCTGGCGTCGGCTCCCACTGTGATCACGACATCGGCACGGCCCTCGCGGATACAGTGGAACGCTTGCCCGATCGCATGGGCGCTGGAGGAGCAGGCGGTCGAGATGGTCAGGTTCGGGCCTTTGGCGCCGTAGGCCATCGCGATAATGCCGGAGGCCGAATTCAGCGTGATGACGGGGATAAAGTTAGGATGGACACGATGGGGTTTCTGCTGTTGGTACAGCTGTGTGATTTCACGCTCGGCCATCACCATCCCGCCCATTCCGGCTCCCACAATGACCCCGACGCGGTGGGGGTTCTCCTTTGCCATCTGAAGACCCGAGTCGGCCAGCGCTTCCTTCGTTGCCACGAGGGCAAACTGGGCGTAGCGGTCCACGCGTTCGCCAATGGCTAAGTCGATAAATCGCTCGACTGCGAAGTCGCACACCTGGCCTGCGACCTTGGAGCGGTAGCCGTCCATGGGAAACGGGTCAAACGATGTAATTGCCGAGATGCCGGAGTGGCCGGCGAGGGCGGCTTTCCAAAAATTACTGACCCCGATCCCAATGGGAGAGACGATACCCAACCCTGTGACAACGACACGCGAGCGCATCTTGCTGAAATCCTTTCGGTGAACTCTCAGACCCCTACTTACCGGAAGCGCCGGGATCAGTCAACCAATTGCCGAGCGAGACTGGTAGGACGGGTGAGACGTGAGGGTTCGAGGTCCGAAGTTCGAGGTCTTCGGAACTTCGATCCCTGAACTTCGAACTTCGGATCGCGCCAGTCTTGCGTTTCACGCGCCAAGGTCTATGGGCGCTGGCGGGCGTTTTCAGCATCGCGCTAGTAGCGCACTTTGAACATTAGATAGAGGCCAAAACTCATGAAGAGAACGTTCGCCATCCAGGCGGCGATCAGGGGTGTCAAGGCCCCGCCACGGCCGAGCGCGATCGCGATCGAGTGTGTCGTCCAAAAGCAGAAGCCGACAGCGAGCGCCTGCCCAATGCCCATCGCCATGCTTCCCCCTTTGGTCCCACTCCGCCGCAGACTCAGCGCAATGCCGACCAGGACCATGATCACGGTGACGAACGGGAACGCGATTCGGCTGTAATAGTCTGTCTTAAGCCGTGCGGCCTGAAAGCCTTGCTGGTGCCGACGTCTGGAGTAGGCACGGATATCATGGAATGTCATCAACTCTGAGTCGCCGGCGAGCCAAGTGGTGAAGTCATCGGGAATGAGGGTCAGCACGATGGCTTGGTGGTCGAATACGGCGGTTGACACCGTTCCATCGGGGAAAAATCGTCGGTGCCGTCCCTGATACAGCGTCCACGTGGAGTCACCATAGCGGGCTTCATCCGCTTCAGTCATGTCGGCCAGTTGGAAGTTGCGATCGAACTGAAAGAGACGCACGCCGCCTAAGAGTTCCCCGCCGACAGAGACGCTCGTGACCTGCATGAGGCCGTCGGATCCCACTCTTGTCCAGGGTTGCTTGAGTTGCACGGCTGCGGCGGGCGGCTTTTTCTCGATGCGCGTGGTCCGAATCTCTTCGGACTTGCTCGCGGCCAACGGGATGACGGTGGAACTAAAGAGCAAGAGCAAGAGGGAAATCCCTGCGGCAAAGACAATAAAGGGGGAGGTAACCCAGAGTAAACTGATGCCGCAACTGCGCATAGCCGTGATTTCGTGGCCGCGGGAGAGCAATCCGAAAGTCAACAGGGTGGCCATCAGGATTGCCAGCGGCGCGATCTGGAAGGAAATCGCGGGAGCCTTGAGAAGGAAATACGTCAGGACGTCGAGCCAGTTGGCGTCGTAGCGTAAGAAGCGGCGCACTTTCTCGAAGAAGTCGATAACGAGGTACACCGTCATCAGCCCGCTGAAGCACATCGTGAAGATTTTACCGTACTCGCGAAGGAGATAGCGGAAGAGAATGGGCATGGCGTTAGTGGCGACTCATGATGTAAAACCACACGACGGTGGTGAAAGAGAAAATGCCGTTCGGTACCCAGGCTCCGGCAAAGGGCGACAGGTTTGCCGTTGTGACCAGGAATTCGCAGCCGACGTTCAGCATGTAGTAGACGATGACGACGAACACGCCGACAGCAAATCCGCCAATTCGACCGGATCGTTTTGAGGCGATGCCGACCGGGACGCCTAAAATGCAAAACACTAGCGAGGCGGTTGGAAAGGCCAGATCTTTATAATACTCCATCAATCGCCTGAGCGCGGATGGGTCGCGCCATTGGGATTGTACGAGCTGGCCGATAATGGCATCGTACGACGGGCGTTCTTCCGTGGCTGAGTAGCCGCTTTGGTTTAGCGAGAGTTTCAGATCGTAACTGGCGAAGGACGCTTGCTCGTATTGATCGGCCTGATTCGGTCGGCTGTGAATGACTCCGTGTTGCAGGCGTAAGGCAACTTGATCGGTAGAGGCATCCATCAAGACCTCGTACTGCTGCGCCACGATGATGCGGGGATCATCTGCATTCCGTTCATCGGAGACAAAGATACCGGTCGAGCCCTGTTCGGGATTTTCATCCGGAATATAGATCATCATCTTGGGGATGGGCTCGTTAAATGTCCCCCGCTCCAGCGCCAGCACCAGCTGATCTCGAAGGAGATTCAGCGCCACTTTCTTGAGGTTCATAGAACTCCAGGGTTGCCCCCACTGCGCCAACCACAAGGTCAACCCGAATACGAGCAATGCAAAGAGCAGCACGGGGCGAGTCAAGCGTATGAGGCTTAGGCCCGCGGTCTGCATTGCCACCAATTCTTTATCGAAGGACAGTCGTCCGAACGCGGTGATCGAGGCGATGATCCCCGCAATCGGGAGGGTCAACACGAGGAACGAAGGCATCAGATGAGCGAAGACTTGCAGGACCGCCACGATCCCGACGCCTTTGGAGACCAGCAGTTCCACTAAGCGCAGGAGCTCCCGCGTGAGCATCACAAAACACAGCGCCCCGAAGCTGATACTAAAAGGGGAAAGGAGTTCGGTGAAGATGTAGCGATCCAGCAGCGTTCGTAGAAACATTGGAAGAATCACGCTCCTCGCACGGAGTGACACTATAGGCGAGCGGGCGAGGCTTGTCTACCTCACGGCCGGTGAGCGTGTGGCCAAAGAATGGCTTGACAAGATTTGAAACGCCGTGGTACATGCTGCGCGAGTTGTAACCAAGATGGGTTTCGTGATCGATTTTGTCTCTCCAATGAGCCCGTCATTCCAGCCTGCTCTTCTTCCTGTCTTTTTCTCTTCGTCATGTGTGTCGCAAACTGGGTTCCGAGGCCGGCCATGTAACTAGGCGTGGCCGTTGAGGAAAGGAGGGTTTTTGTGAAGACAAAAGGTACGGTCAAGTGGTTCAACGATCGCAAAGGATTTGGGTTCATTCGCCTTGAGAGCGGGGATGATGTCTTCGTACATTATTCCGCGCTGCAAGGAGAAGGATTCAAGACTTTGAAAGAAGGAGAAAACGTCGAGTTCGAGGTCGTGCAAGGTGCAAAGGGGCCTCAGGCTTCGAACGTCTTGAAGACGACCGTTGCCGAGTCTTGAGGTGTTCAATCTGCGGGAATTGGGTCAGCGGGAGGCCTGCCTTTCATGTCGGGGCAGGCCTTCGTATTTTTGCTGAGTACGCATGCAACCAAATGCCCCATTTCGTTGACAATGTCCATTGACACTGTTAGCGTTTGATCGTTGTGGAGGTTTGACTTGGCGATCGACCGTAGTAGCGTATTGCTCAGCGCGCAGCTCTTTGCGTCACGGGGCCAATTCGACGCTGCCATCAATGAATGGAAGAGGCTCTCCGCTGAGTCGCCGGGTGATGGGAGTATCTTCAATTCAATCGGGGAGTTACACCTCAAGCGCCGGGCCACCAACGATGCCGTAGCAGCCTTTTCGCAGGCGGCCAATGCCTTCCGTGCCGAAGGGGCCACCCTCAAGGCGATCGCTACGTTCAAGAAGATCTTGAAGCTTGATCCTTCACGGTACGATCTGTTCCGGCATTTGGGAGATCTCAATGCTGAACGCGGTCTGCTGAGTAGCGCGGTCCAAGATTATCTCACCCTCGGGAAACATTACCTCAAAGCGGGAAAAAGCAAAGATGCGCTGGACATCTATAAGAAGATCGTCAGCCAGGATCCCTCGAATCTGGATGCCCAGCAGCGGGTGGCGGAATTGTGCCTGCAAGAAAACATGCAGGACGAAGCCACGAAGGTCTATTTGCAGTTAGGGCGGGAGCGGTCAGCACAACAGCGCTATGCTGAGGCAAAGGATGCGTATCAAGCCGTCTTGCGGATCGATCCTGCCAATAGTGAGGCCGCCCAGTTCATCGAACATCTCACAAAGACCAGTGAGAATCCTGGTCTCGCCGCCAAGAAGGGAGCCGGCTCTGCAGGAGGCCAGCCTAAGAGTGCCGAGCCGCTCAATCTGCTGTCGGAAGCCACCCGCCGCATCGAAGAAAAACAATTTGCCGGGGCTGAGGCCATTCTCCACCAATTGCTGACCAAAGAGCCCGGAAATCCTGAAGTGTGTCAATTGCTCGCGAAGTTGCATCTGCGACGCGGAGATCTTCAGGTCGCGCTCGGCGAATATCGCTACCTTGCTGGAGCGGCCTTGCGGGCACAAGACTATGTGAAAGCTGAAATGCTGATTACAGATGTTCTGGCGGTCGAACCAGAGTCGGTTGCGATGCTTGAACTCTACGGAGAACTCTACGAAGCGAAAGGCGACGCCCCCAACGCCGTGCTCCAGTATGGGAAGGCGATTGAGCTGTTGCTGGAACATCCCGAACCCGGGATGCCGACGCTGCATGAGGAACTGTTCGAGAAGGTCGCCGCGCTGACGCCGGATAGCCCGACGGTTAAGAAACTGACTGCTCTCATGAATGGTACTGCG
>VBOL01000206.1 GCA_005887945.1 Nitrospirota bacterium | reverse complement strand
GACGACCCAGTCGCCGACTTTCGCATCCATCCACGTGAGTTGCGCGCCGGGCACGCCTCCGGCGATGAGCCCGTCTTCATCCATATGGATGCTGTAGCGAGTGCCTTGCCGATAGCCGTCGATGATGTGTTTCACCGCAGGCCAGGCCACTGCGCGGACGCGCGCTTCGTCTTTGCTGTAGGCGAGATACCGTTCAATTGCGTGGATAAACCAGAGTGAGGCGTCGATCGTGTTGTACTCCGGCTGCTCGCCGATGTCAGGGAAGCGGTTCGGGACCATGCCCTGCGAGATATGCGCGGCGAACGATTCGATGGTTTGCCAGGCTATCTCCCACCGGCCTGTTACCAGGCAGAGTCCCGGCAGCGAGATGAAGGTGTCTCGTCCCCAGTCGGTGAACCAGGGATAGCCGGCAATGACGGTCTGCCGGCTGCCTCGTGTCGAGAGATAGGCCTCCCCGGCGCACCAGAGTTCGCCGGCCAATGGATCAGTGGTTGGGGACGCAGCTTGAAGACCGGTTCGTCTCTTCCGTTCACCCTCGGTCAGAGCCGCAACATCAACCGAGTCGATCGACTCGGTGGTGAGGACCAAGGTTGCGGCGACTCCACGATTGAGCTGGTAGGTGCACTCACCGGGCGACCACCAATCTTCTTCGAAATCGAGCCCTCGTTGTTGTTCAGCCGGAAACTGAACAGCTCGAAACCACGTCGGGTCATGGCGATACCCTCCGTTCTGGAACGCCTGCACCGATGGTAACCCACTGTAGGGGCGCCAGGACACGAGTCCGTCAGTCACTGTGGTGGCGGTGGTGGACAGACTGTCGTTCACGTGATGGGTTGCGTGATAGTCGCGCCCGCTCACCATCGGTCGCACGCGCAGGGTGATCGCCTTCTTGGTTTTCCCGACGAGCATCCATCGGATTGTCACCAGGTCGCGGTCGCGCACGCAGAAGACTTCTTGTTGCACGACCGTGCCGTGGCAGTCATAGGTCCAGGTCGGCCAGGGGTCTGTCGTGAAGCCCGTGCATTGTTTGTATCCTTCCGGGTGAATGGCGTTGGGGTAGAGATTGGTCGAGAGCGGATAGGATTGGCCTTCGATGTCGATCCATGCTTCGAGGTGATTCACGAGGACAAACCGTTCACTCGGCGGCTTGCGCGCCGTCAGCAGCAACGCATGGTAGCGGCGTGTGTTCGCGCCCGCGACTGTGCCGGACGAGAACCCACCCCGACCGTTGGTCTCCAGCCACTCAAGGCCCAAGGCTCGATCGAGATTCCGGCACTCTTCTTTATCAATCTTCATTATTACTCACTTTCACCGGCGGCGCGGATTGGGTGGTCTTACACTGCGCGTGTCCAACGAGGGCCTTCCTCCGTTCTCGCCCGCCCACCCTCGCGGCGCCGAGACGCCTCGTTTCCCGACAGGCCGAGCGTTGCACGAGCAAGAAGACCGCCTAATCTGTGCGCCCTACTCCCCTGACTGTTGAATCAGCTTCGCCACCAAGCCAGTCCAGCCCGTTTGGTGACTCGCGCCGATGCCGGCGCCGTTGTCTCCATGGAAGTATTCGTAGAAGGGAACCGCGTTTCGCCAGAGGGGATCTTCCTGGAACTTGGCGGTGCCTCCGAAGACGGGGCGTAGCCCGGTTTGGTCGCGGAGAAAAATGTGGGTGAGCCGCCGTGACAATTCCGCGGCGACTTCGTTCAAGGGGATGGTCCGACCAGAGCCGGTTGGACATTCGACTGTATAGTCGTCGCCAAGGAAGTAATGGAATTTCTGGAGCGATTCGATCAGCAGATAGTTGACGGGAAACCAGATCGGGCCACGCCAGTTCGAATTGCCGCCGAAGAGCCCCGTGCTCGATTCAGCCGGCTCATAGTCCACTCGATAGTCCATACCCATCGCCGAAAGCAGATAGGGGTGATCTTTGTGGTAGCGCGAGAGGGCGCGGATACCGAACGGAGAGAGGAATTCCTCTTCATCCAGCATATACCGCAGGACTGATTTTAGCCGCGTTCGATTGACCAACGAGAGAAACCGCCGAACCCCCCCGTCTTGTGATTGCGTTTCTACATGGGCACTGAAGTCGGGACGGTTTTCGATGAACCACTGCATCCGATGTTTGAACCGGGGGAGGCTATCGATCAGTTCAGAATCCAACGTTTCAACCGCAAAGAGTGGGATCAGCCCGACCAGTGACCGGACCTTTAAAGGAAGCGTCTGCCCGTCCGGAAGATGCAGGACGTCGTAGAAAAATCCGTCTTCTTTGTTCCACAGCTCGATTTTCTCGCCACCGATGTTGTTCATGGCCCGGCAGATGTAGACGAAGTGCTCGAAGAATTTACTGGCGACGTCCTCGTACGCCCGATTTTCTCGGGCCAGTTCCAACGCGATCGACAGCATGTTGAGGCAATACATGCCCATCCAACTCGTCGCATCGGATTGTTCGATCTGACCGCCGGTGGGCAACGGCGCGCTACGGTCGAAGACCCCGATGTTGTCGAGGCCCAGGAATCCGCCTTGGAAGATATTTTTTCCTTCGGTATCTTTCCGATTCACCCACCAGGTGAAATTCAAGAGCAATTTGTGAAACACACGCTCCAAGAATACGCGATCGCCCACACCCTTCCGCTTCTTGTCGATCTTGTAGACGCGCCAGGCGGCCCACGCATGCACGGGAGGATTCACATCTCCAAACGCCCATTCATAGGCGGGAATCTGGCCGTTCGGATGCATGTACCACTCACGGAGCATCAGGATCAGCTGTTCTTTGGCAAAGGTCGCGTCCACCAACGCCAACGGAATGCAGTGAAACGCGAGATCCCAGGCGGCATACCAGGGATACTCCCACTTGTCCGGCATGGAGATGACGTCGGCGTTGTAGAGATGCGTCCAATCCGAGTTGCGTCCATGGAGCCGCTCTCTGGGCGGTTCGGACCCAGTCGGGTCGCCCTTCAGCCACCGATTAGCGTCGTAATGGTAGAACTGCTTGCTCCAGAGGAGGCCGGCAAACGCCTGCCGCTGGACGCGCCGTGCGTCTTCTGAAAGATCGGGCGGCGCGAGTTCGTCGTAGAACTCGTTGGCCTCTTGAATTCGCTGCGTGAACGTGGCGTTGAAAGCCTCGCGCGTGAGACCCTTCTCGCCGTCTTCGTTCGTCAAGCGAAGATGGATGGTGTCCGATGCGCCAGGAGTCAGTGAGAGGGTGTAGTGAGCGGCGGCTTTCGAGCCGATCTTATCGGGGTTCACCGCTTCTTTGTCGCGGTGCACCACGTAATCATGAAAGCTGTCTTTTACATAACGGGCCCCCTCCGCATCGTCGTAGAGCCGCCTGGTGTTTGTCTCGTTCTCCGTGAACAGTAACGTCGGCTGTCGCTCACACCAAAGGCGTCGTCGTCCGTAGTACTCGTGGTCCAGCTCGATGACGCTCATGCCCTTGGCGGCTTCTCCTTCACGCATTCGCGGCCGGCGCGCGTCGAGCCCCCAGGACCAGGTGTTTCGAAACCAGAGCGTGGGCAGGAGTGTCAGCTCAGCTCGATCGGGCCCCTGGTTGACTACCCGGATGCGGACTAAGAGATCTTCCGGTGTAGCCTTGGCATATTCCACAACGATGTCGAAGTAGCGATTCTGGTCGAAGACACCGGTATTGATCAGTTCGTATTCCAAGTCTCGCCGGCTCCGTCGACGATTCTCCTCGACGAGCTTCGCATAGGGAAACTCCGCCTGTGGGTACTTGTAGAGGTACTTCATGTAGGAGTGGGTCGGGGTCGAATCGAGATAGAAGTAATACTCTTTGACGTCTTCGCCATGGTTCCCTTCATTGCCCGTGAGGCCGAAGATCCGTTCCTTCAGAATGGAATCTCGTCCGTTCCAGAGGGCGATGGCGAAGCAGATATATTGGTGACGATCGGAAATGCCGGCCAGTCCGTCCTCATTCCAGCGATAGGCGCGCGAGGGAGCTTGGTCGTGAGGAAACGCTTCCCAGGCGGTCCCGTGCAGGCTGTAGTCTTCGCGGACGGTCCCCCAGGCCCGTTCGCTGAGATAGGGGCCCCAGCGTTTCCAATGTTCCTGCCGACGGGCGTCTTCATCGAGGCGCTGCTGTTCCGCGGTGAGCGGTGCTGGACTGGCTGGGTTTGCTGGGATTGTTCGGTGTGAACCTGGCATGTGATCCCTCAGTGGCTCGTGTAGGAGAACAGTCGGCGGAGCAGGATCTTTCTTACAACCCTAGCAGGAGAATGACTCAGTCCGCCAGCATAAGAATACAGTGATTTGTAAGGCCTAAGCGTACATCGCGAGACGTGCGGGAAAGGGGCGATCCGAAGTTCGAAGTTCCGAAAACCTCGAACTTCAGCCCTCAAACCATCGCCAGTCTCGCCCGTCCAGCATGTCGTATCAGGATCACCCGCGACGAACAAGATGGTCGGCCTGTTTGGGCATCCTGCAGGGTCCTCTGTTATCGGTCGGTCTAGGGCGGAAACTGAGTCGAGTCGCGGAACAATCGCGGCAGGTCTTCGAGGTTTAGCCCGCATGATTCATGAAGGTTCGTCGCGAAAGCATGCAGACGCGACGCGAGACGGGCACTCGGAGACGTGGAGCCCTGAGGCATACTCGTGCAGTATGTCGAAGGGCTGAACGGCGAGACTGCCCGTCACAGCCGGGTATCCGCGCTTGTAGCAAAAGCTTCATGGATCATGCAGGTCAGGAGGGGAGTTCGATGAGCCGAAGTGTGTAGAGGTACTGGTAGAGCCCTTTACGGTCCATCAGCTCGGCATGGGTGCCGGTTTCCACGAGGCGCCCTTTGTTGAGGACGAGGATGCGATCGGCTCGTTGGATGGTCGTCAAGCGGTGGGCGATCACAAAGGTCGTCCGGCCTTTCATGAGTTGTTCCAGCGCCTCCTGGACGAGTCGTTCCGACTCACTGTCGAGGGCAGAGGTGGCTTCATCCAACAACAAGATCCGTGGATTTTTCACAATGGCCCTGGCGATGGCGATGCGCTGCCGCTGTCCGCCCGACATATTGATCCCTTTTTCTCCCACGATGGTCTGATACTGGTCCGGGAAGCTCATGATGAAGTCGTGGGCATGGGCCGGTCTCTTGCGGGACCAGCGCGATCTGCCGATACCAACTGTCCATTGTGACCTGGTGGAGATCTTGCCCGTCGACGCTGATATGCCCCTCAGTCGGGTCGTAGAAGCGGTGGAGCAAGTTCATCACGGTTGACTTTCCGGCGCCGGTGGGACCGACGATGGCGACCAGTTCGCCTGGTTTGGCTTCGAACGACACATCTGTCAAGACCGGTTGGCGTGGATCGTAGGCAAAGTTGACGTGCTCCGCCCGGATGTGTCCCGAGACGGTGGACAGAGACGTGGCCGCGGGGGAGTCGCTCACTTCGGAACGTGTGTCCAGAATTTCGAACACCCGTTGTGTGGCACCCTGCGCCTCCCTGATCTGTGCGAACACGCGGGCAGCGGAACTGAAGGGGCCGATCAGAATTCCGGCAAAGAGGACGAACGCAAAGAGATCCCCCGGCGACACGCTTCCGTCGATTACCTGGCGTCCCCCATACCACAACACGGCCGCTGCGGCGGAGAAGGTGAGGAGGCTGATGACGGGAATAAACACTGCCATAACGCCGGCCCGTTGCATCGTCAACGCCAAGGTCTGTTCGACTTGCGCGGCAAACCTGGTCTCTTCGCGCTGTGTTTGGACGAATGACTTCACGATCCGGATGCCGGAGATTACTTCCTCGATCAGGGTACTCAATGCAGCGGTCTGATCTTGAATCGAGGTCGAGAGAGATTTCAGCCTTCGCCCGAAGAACTTGGCCACGAGGACGAGCAAAGGGAGCAGAACCAGGATCAAGAGGCAGAGCCGCCAATTCATCGTCAGCAAGAACGTGATCCCTCCGACGAACGTCACGAGCTGTTTCGCACTGTCGATCGGCGTTTCGGTGACGACCGATTGGATGACCGTCACGTCGTTCATGAGTCGTGAGAGGAGTTCGCCGGTTCGCCGGCGGGCAAAGAAGCTCACCGATAAGGTATGCATATGCGCGAAGAGATGTAGGCGAAAGTCGGCGACGATGCGCTGTGAAATCCATGCAGTCAGATAGCTATGGCCCATCGAACAGAGCCCCTGCAGGACGACGAGCCCGAGAAAGACGGCGATCAAGTCCGTCATTCGGGACTGGTCGTGCTGCACGGTAATGATGTCCCACAGGGTGCCGGCCAACCGCAGCAGG
>VBOL01000028.1 GCA_005887945.1 Nitrospirota bacterium | reverse complement strand
ATGGTCGGACGATCACCGGCTTCAAGGTTATTAAGGAATAGACCTTAACAAGTTTCAATTCTTTCATGTCCGGTTAAGGAGGAAGCGATTATGAAGTTTCATACGAAAGGCTTGGCCGTGATGGCCGCCGTAACGCTGGTGGTCTCTGCGGCCTCCACCGCCCTGGCGATCGAATCATTCCAAGAGCGTTTTGAGTGGGGTGATATGAGCAAGCCGACGACATTGCAGGGTCGCGTGATCGTGCTCGATCCCTATGATGAGGCGGTCTGGATTAACGTGGCTGTGTTCGGCGGCAACGCAGAAAGCGGCCTCTTCTGGCAGAAGATTCACCCGGGCAAGAACCTGAAGTTTTACGCAGACAAGGGTGCTTGGGAAGAGCTCAAGAAGATGGGCCGCCCCCATGCGGGGCCGGCTGCCGCAAAGGAAGTGCCACCGTCCAGCACGACTGACTTGATCGAGTTTACCGTGACAGAACCAGAGCAGAATCATCGTGTCATTTCCTCAGTCAAGAAGCTTCCGGAAGTGGCCGGTTCCATGGGGAAGCCGCTGAGCATCTCCGGTCTGCGGTTAAAGGAGTGCGCGGGAAAGAGCGAAATTGAGGCAGGCTGTGCAGCAGCGAAGCAAGGCCTCAATACATCACCGAAGTCTCCTGATGGGGCCGCAATACCTATGCAGTATGATGTGTTGCTCCCAGGTGGACAGCCCATCGCTGGCTTGATTCCCTGGACCGCGAAGTACAACCTTGGGTCCAGTCACTGACTCCAAAGGCGGCATCTCCGAAAGGGGATGCCGCCTTTTTATTTCTAGTGATTGTCTTGGCCGGTTGGACCGATCCGGCGCTGTAGGTCAGCGAGGCGATTGAGCGCATCGAGCGGCGTCATGGAGAAGAGGTCAATTTGTTTCATTTCCTCTATGATCGGATGTGGCTGAGGGAGCGAGGCATGTGCTGATTCTTTCTCTGAAGGTATGGGCGTGCCCTCGATGGTGGTATCCGGTTGTTCCAACTGGGCCAGAACTTGTTGCGCTCGGGCGATGACCGTTGGAGGGAGTCCCGCCAGTTTGGCGACATGAATACCGTAACTGCGGTCTGCGCCGCCCGGCACAATTTTACGCAAGAAGACCACGTCTCCATCCCGTTCCTGGACCGCCACGCAATAGTTTCTGATCCCCTCGCGTAACCCTTCCAGTTGCGTCATCTCGTGATAGTGCGTGGCGAACAGTGTCCTGGCTCCCAAGTGCCGGCGGTCTTGGATATGCTCCGCAATAGCCCAGGCGATGCTCAGTCCATCATAGGTGCTGGTTCCTCGGCCGATCTCATCCAGGAGAATCAAACTGCGGGCGGTCGCGCTGTTCAAGATGTGAGCGGATTCGATCATCTCCACCATGAAGGTGCTCTGTCCGGCAGCCAAGTTGTCTGAGGCTCCTACGCGCGTGAAAATCCGATCGACCAGTCCGATGCGCGCCTCGGCCGCAGGCACAAAACTCCCGATCTGCGCCAACAGAACGATCAGCGCGATCTGGCGGAGGTAGGTGCTCTTCCCCGCCATATTGGGTCCGGTGAGGATCACAAGCCGGTTGCCCTCACAGTCGAGGGCCGTGTCGTTGGGTACGAACGTCAGATCACTGCTGAGCTGCTCGACGACAGGGTGGCGGCCTTCTCGAATGAGGATCATGCTGCTCTCATCGACGAGGGGTTTGACATAGCGATGTAATGCGGCGGTCTCGGCCAGACCGGCGAGGACGTCGAGCAACGCGACGGTCTGGGCCATCGCTTGAAGCCGAGGCACCTCGTTTGCCAAGCGCACGCGCAATTGTTCGAACAGCTCCTGCTCAAGCGCCAGCAGTTTAATTTCAGCGCCCGTGACACGCTCTTCCAATTCTTTCAGCTCCGGCATCATGAATCGTTCGGCATTGACCAGCGTCTGCTTGCGAATGTAATCAGGCGGAACACGGGACAGGTGGGTCTTGGTAATTTCGATGTAGTAGCCGAACACTTGATTGTAGCGAACCTTCAAAGAGTCGATCCCCGTTCGCTCCCGTTCTTTGGCTTCCAACGAGGCGATCCAGCCCTTGCCCTCCGTACTCGCCTTGCGCAGTTCATCGACCCCGACATGGTGCCCTTCCCGAATCATGCCCCCGTCACGGAGCGACATTGGCGCATCCGGCTTGATGGTCTGCTCAATCGCGTCATGCACATCTCGGCAGTCGTCCCACGACTTGCGGATGTCGGTCAACAACGAGGCCTGGAACGGCTGGAGGAGGGACCGTAACTCCGGCAGGGCGCTCACCGATTGTTTCAACGCGAGTAGTTCGCGAGGTCCTGCGACGCCAAGCGTCACACGGCTGCTCAGACGGGCGATATCTTGCACATCACGGAGCGTGGTCCGGAGCGACACGCGTTGTTGAATCCGGTCTTTCAACTCGCCGACTGCTTCGAGACGAGCTTGAATGGCGCCACGATCGAGGAGCGGTCTGACGAGCCAATGGCGTAACAAGCGGCTGCCCATGGCCGTTGCAGTGTGGTCCAACACAGACAAGACCGTGGGCTGATCCTGCCCCAATCGGTGCTCACCGGCTCCCAATGGCCGCACGAGTTCGAGATTGCGAATCGTGGCGCTATCCAGATGCATGGCGTCGTCGCTCCATCGTGTTTGTAGACGGCGGAGGTGTGCGAGGGAAGCGGTTGGCTGGGTCTCACGAAAATATCGCAGGACCGCTCGGGCGGCTCCGATCCCGGCAGTCAGGCCGCGACAGCCGAATCCGTCGAGCGAGCGCACCGCAAACTGTGTCTGGAGTAATTGTGCGGCATCTTTGGGATTGAAGGAGGCCGAGGGTTGTGCGCAGAGGCGTGGCCCACGCAGACGAGTCAGGCACGATCGGGCATTCGCATTGGAATCGGGGTGAAGTACTTCCCGTGGTTCCAGCCGAGCCAGTTCATCCATGAGCTGGATCTCTGCCTGTGCCCCTTGGAACTCTGTCACCCAAAACTCCCCGGTGGAGACGTCCAGACAGGCCAGCCCTATGACGGATTGTCCCTCGGCAGATGGGGCCGTGGCGTCGGAGAAGGCGACAGCCACCAGGAAATGCGATTCTCCAGGAGAAAGGAATTCAGTGTCGACCAGTGTGCCCGGTGTATACAAACGAACGACTTCGCGACGCACGAGACCCTTTGCGAGTTTCGGGTCTTCCACCTGTTCGCAGAGTGCGACGGTCCGCCCAGCCTTGAGAAGCTTTGCGATATAACCTTGCGCGGCATGGTAGGGCACTCCGCAGAGCGGAACTGGGTTGGTGCTGGATTTATCGCGAGAGGTGAGGGCAATGGAGAGAAGATTGAAGGCGATCTGCGCATCCTCGTAAAACATTTCGTAGAAGTCGCCGACGCGGAACAACAGAATGGCGTCGGGATAGCCGCGCTTGATTTCGCGGTATTGCCGCATCAACGGTGAGGCGTCTGCGTTACTCATCGCGTCGGTCTCGGTGTGATTCGCCGACCACAGCGGAGGGTGTGCGGCCTGTGACTTTATCGAGTGAGTGGCGTAACCGTTCTAAGTCCACTTCGGCTTCTTGCAGCGCTTTGGTTTTTCGGCGGAGTTCGATACGGCTCCGCACCCATGGAGGAAAGAGAAGAATGCCGGAGACGAGCAACCCCACCGCGAACCCCGCCAGGATGGGCCTATAGATCGGTGTCGAGGCTTCAAAGAGACCAAAGAAGTATCGGAGCGTGACTTCCTGTTCCTGGTTCTGAAGGAAAAAGGCCAGAGAGAGGAGCAGAAGAATTCCGACCAGAATCAGCCTAATCATGACCTCGTTGTTGCCTCCCTGTCCAAGGCCCGGCGTGGTGACACTCGATGCACCCTGCTGGTCTTGCTGTACTGTTTGCGCAAGTGGGAGAGGACCTCGTCAGACTTCGGCCCCGTCGCGCTCAACTGAATCGTTCGGCTCCGCGCGGCACGATGGTTCAGCGTAATCTCGATCCGGTCCTGCGGCAGCGCGGCAAGGCCCTTGTCGGCCCATTCTATTGCCGTCACGGTCTGGCCGGAGAAATACTCGATCAGTCCTGTCGATTCAAGCTCGCGGGGCGTGCGAATACGGTACAGATCCACGTGGGCAAGCGGCAGGCGCCCTTGATAATATTCGTGAATCACGACGAATGTCGGGCTGCTGATGGCCGTCGGCGATGCGCCCAGACCCTGCGCGATTCCGCGAACGAGCGCCGTCTTGCCGGCGCCGAGCGGTCCGTAGAGTGCGATCGTTTCTCCTCCGCGCAGCACGCGGCCGATCACTTGGCCTAGCCGATCGGTGTGCTGGTGCGATGTGGACACCAGTTTCCACGGCAGGATCGACGTGGCGCTACGGCGAGCGGCAGGCTGCTTCGTCTTGGCTGACCGGGTCACGTTAGGTCGTTTTAGCCCGCTGGAGCGCATAAGGAATCTGAGCGATTAGGTCACTGGCGAGCATCCCGGGCTGCCCGAGGTGTTGGGAGGCCAAGTCGCCGGCCAATCCATGAAAATAGGTCGCGGCACAGGCGGCGTCCCATGCGGGGACCCTTTGCGCCAGTAAGCCGACGATCATGCCAGTCAAGACATCACCGGTTCCTGCCGTGGCCATGCCGGGATTGCCGGTCGGGCAAATGGCGACAAGCCCATCGGGACGGGCGATGACGGTTCGTGCGCCTTTCAAGACGACGAACACGCCGCGTTCTCGGGCAAACCGTCTGGCCGTGCCGATTCGGTCTGCGTTGACGCTCTGCGTGGTGGCATCGACTTCGAGCCGGGCCATCTCACCAGGGTGCGGGGTGAGAATGGGTGGAGTTTTACATTCGGTCAGCAACGAGACCCGGCCAGCCAAGGCGTTGAGCGCATCGGCATCGAGGACGGAGGGCCGATCCAGATGCTTCATGAGCGACTGCACGAGTTCGACGGTTTCGTGATGTGTCGAGAGCCCCGGACCGATGGCGATCGCTGTGCGTGCCTGGATAAAGGCTATAACACGATCGAGTCCTGAGCGGGCCAGTGTACGTGCCTTCGTCTCCGGAAGAGGCATCGTCATCGCTTCCAGTAACTTTGCCTCCAGTACATCGTTGACGCTGCTGGGGGTGGCCACGGTCACCAGGCCGGCTCCAACGCGGAGTGCCGCCCGGGCCGCCAACGCCGCCGCGCCGGTTTTCCCCACGGACCCTGCAATAATCCCCGCATGGCCAAAGATTCCTTTATGTGCGGAGGGCACGCGTTCCGGTAGAGACTGAAAAGCACTGTCGCTTGTGAGGAGCAGGGTTCGGCTCTCGATGGCATCCACATAGGCGGGTGGAATGCCGATATCTACGACGCGGATTGCGCCGGCCTGATCAATCCCCGCATCAACATAGAGACCGAGTTTCGGGAGGCCACATGTGATGGTCAACGTGGCGCGGATCGCTTGCCCTAGGATGGCGCCGGTATCGGCATGGAGACCGGACGGGATATCAACCGCGATGACTGGTTTCCCGGCACTGTTGATGAGATCGATGGCCTCACGATAGATTCCGGTCACTACGGAAGACAATCCAGTACCAAGGAGAGCATCGATGAGGATGTCGCTGGAGGCGAGGAGGGGCCGCGCCTGGTCGGCAGACCGGAATCGAACGATCGCTGCTCGCCCCGCAACCCGAACGAGCCGGCGATACATGGCCGCGGTGTCGCGACTCAGGTCGGTGATCGGTGTGAGGAGCACCACGTGAATCCGAGCACGTCGGCGGTGCAGCAGTCGAGCCACAACCAATCCGTCTCCTCCGTTGTTCCCTTTTCCGCAGAGGATGGTAATGGTCCTGCCTCGTGCTGGTCCACAGTGCTCCTCCAGATGCCTGACAATTCCCTCGCCTGCCCGCTCCATCAAGACGGTACTGGGGATATGCGCTTCGATGATTGTGCGGCGATCGAGTGTCTGCATTTCGGTTCCGGTCACGATCTTCATCGGTGGCCTTGCGAGCGGGATCGATACCGCATGAGGACTCGGGTGAGCGCGGGGAGGAAAGAGAACTGTTGCCTAAGGCGCAATGTCATGACAAGGGCGAATCGCGTTGTCCATGGAGGGAACGCAGGGTACCGCACCAGTGCGATGGTTCAACTCAGCAACGCTTTCATCTCCCTCACGGCCTGGTCGAGGCCCACCAGAACCGCTCGGGCAATGATGCTGTGGCCGATATTGTATTCGACGATTTCCGGAATGTGAGTCAACCGCGTCACGTTGCGATAGTCCAAGCCGTGCCCGGCATTGACGCCCATTCCGAGTTTGTAGCAGAGCTTCGCGGCCTGCGTAATGGCCGCTACTTCTGCGTCGGCTTCTTTCGAGCGCCGGGCATTCGCATACCGGCCGGTATGGAGCTCAACGAAATCGGCTGAGACTCTGTGCGAGGCTTTGACCTGGGCCAAATCCGGTTCGATGAAGAGGCTGACGGGAATGCCGCCATCCTGGAGCAGGGTCACGACCTGCTGGATACGATCTCTGTGGCCGGCCACGTCCAAGCCGCCTTCAGTCGTAAGTTCCTGACGGTGCTCCGGGACGAGCGTGACCATATCCGGCTTTATGGTCAGGGCAATTTTGGCCATCGTCTCATCGGCGGCCATCTCCAGATCGAGCTTGGTGCGGATGAGTTCCCGCAAGAGGCGAAGATCGCGGTCTTGAATATGGCGTCGATCTTCTCTGAGGTGGACGACAATACCATCGGCCCCGGCCAATTCCACCAACACGGCGGCGGCAAGGGGGTCCGGGTCGGTTCCACCACGGGCCTGCCGCAACGTGGCCACATGGTCGAT
>VBOL01000205.1 GCA_005887945.1 Nitrospirota bacterium | reverse complement strand
CGTGCGACAGGGATTTGGGGGTTGGGTTCTCTTTCATAGGCGACTAGATAAGTCGGGGATAGGGGAAGTCAAGGCCAGACAATGGGGTTGGAAAACTGGTTATTCCGGCAGCGGTTTGCCCTTGGTCTCCGGTGCAAAAATTAAGACCACCAATCCGACCAGATAGATCAATGCCACTGTGCTGGCGGCTCGCCCAAAGGTGCCAAATTCCGTCACCAGCCACCCGGTGAGAAACGGCGAGGCGGATGCCAGCACACGCCCGGCATTGAAGCAGAAGCCGGCGCCGGTGGCTCGCAGCCTGGTGGGGTAGAGTTCTGGGAGATAGATCGGAAATCCGCTGAAGATGCCGTTGTTAAAAAATCCCAGCAGCGGCAACAACATCAAGACGCCGGCATAGGTCGTCGGCAGCAGATACGTGATCGGCAGCATCACGAAGCTGCCGAGGCACATCAAGGCAAACACCGCGCGCCGTCCAAATCGATCTGCCAGCGGTCCAAATCCTAAATAGCCGAAGAGGGCTCCCCCGTTGAGGGCCATGATGGCGTAGCTCACAGAGGCCGACAGGGTTGCGGCATCCGAGCCCTTGAGATCTGGCAACTCGCGGATGAGCGTAGGCGCCCAATTTGTCGCTCCCCACAAACCAAAGACGGCGACGAACGCCAGCGCGGACCCTACGACGGTTGACCGTCTTAAGGGAGGACGAAAGATATTGGTCATATGTGTGGGGCCGATCGTCGTGTCCCGGTCGTGGGCTTTGGCCCAACGGTCCGGCTCCTTCACGTGCCAGCGGACCAGCAACGACACAAAGGCCGGGAGCACGCCGATCACAAACATTAACCGCCAACCATAGCCCTTCAAGAGTAAATTGAACGACGCAGCGAGGAAGAACCCAACCGCCCAGGCCGATTGCAGCATGCCGGCAGCCTTCGCTCGTTTCTCTTCCGGCCAGGTTTCAGCAACGAGTGCCGCGCCGGCCGCCCATTCCCCTCCGATTCCCAGTGCCGTGAGGAAGCGATAGATAGCCAGATGCCACCAGTCGTGCGACAGCGCGGCGAGTCCGGTGAAGATCGCATAGATGAGGATTGTGATGATGAGGGTCTTCGTGCGACCAAGATGGTCCGCGACCACTCCGAAGAAGATCCCGCCGATGGCCCAGCCGACGAGAAAGATGGAGAAGATGATCCCCCCATACCAGCCGACTTGCTCAGAAGAGACGGTTACGCCGGGGGCTTGGAGCAAATCATGCAGCGCTGGGTGGAGGACGATCGCGTAGATTGTCGCGTCCATCGCATCGAATACCCAGCCAAGCCATGCAATGAAAAGGACCAGCCATTGATAACGCGTGATACCATCGCGCCACGAGCGTGCTGTTCTAATTTGGGTCTGCATCAGTAGTGGGCCTATGAGCCTGTCCGACATTGACCTTTCTACTGCGGCGAACGATCCGCGACCCTCTGCGTCGTTCTCGGCCCGAAACAATCCTCAATGTATTCCGGCGAATACACCTCTGGTTTTTCCGGGCCTGCGGCCTCGCATCTGGCCGCACCTCCTTCGCCTCGCCACGAACGGCAATGTCGGACAGGCTCCCTGCCCGGACTATTCATGAATACGTGCCACGTCGTTCGATCCTCTAGCCAGGCGGGGCTTTTCTCGTTCGGCTTTCTCGACGGACTGCCAGTACGCCTCCGTCGGCCTTACTTGCGAGAAGCCCCGGCGGGCTTCGGTCTCAAACGCCTCGCGACGGCATTCATGAATAATCCGGGCTCGGGGCGAGAGGACGGACTTTTCCATTCGCCGCGTGCCTCATCCCCTTGAGGTCGCGCCAGGCTACGGAGCTTGCGTGTGGGTGTCAAGGTGCAGTGCTGATAGGTGCATGGTATAGTCGCCGCCATGGCCCGAATCGACTTCTACCGGGTGCTGGGAGTCTCGCGCGACGCGTCCGACGACGCGATCAAGAAGGCCTACCGGAAGCTGGTCTTTCAGCACCATCCTGACCGCAATCCCGATAATACTCACGCCGAACCCAAGATCCGTGAGATCAATGCGGCCTACGAAGTCGTCGGCGATCCGGACAAACGTCGGAGCTATGACCGACTCAATTGGGGGGATGAAACGGCACGGGATGAAGCGGCCGATCCAGCCGTCATCCTCGACGAAATGGAGAAGAAGCTCTTCGATGAAGGGCGAAAAGAAGTGTTCGCGGTCTTGATGAAAGATGTGAAGCGGATTAAAGCCGAACTCGCCGTGATTCGTGAGCGGACCGTGGCGGATCAAGGGTATGACACGTTTAAGGAAGAGATGATTCGGGAGCGGGCATCGGAGGTCATGGAGGAGCTTGTCTCGGCTGAGATGGAGGCGCGCAAACAGCGGCTCGTCGAAGTGGCGACGGAGATGCTGCTGTCCCAAGGCGTGGTCAAACGAGGCGATAAGGGAGGCGTCAGATCACTACGTGGAGGGCTTGAGGAGGTGTTCCGCAAAGGACGGATGAAGGGCTTCGCCGCCGCGCTGGAGTTGTTTTATGAAAGACGTTAAACGTAAAAAGTGAAACGTGCAAAATTTAGCTCGGAAAACCTTTCACGTCTCACGTTTAACGTTGCACGTCTTCGAAAGAGGTCCTGCGACAAACTTGCCCGCCTGCATCACTCCGATAATCCTGCTGCGATCGCGTAGCAGGTCAATACGACGAAGCGGATTTCCCTCGAAGAACAGGAGATCCGCCAGTTTCCCCTTCTCGATCGTTCCCACCTGGTCCTGAATCCCGATCAAGCGTGCGGCAGCAGAGGTCGAGGCGAGAATCGCCTGCATCGGGCTCATCCCGAAGGCGACCATCCGCTCGAGTTCCTGGGCGTTATCTCCATGGTAGTTAAATGGCGTGCCGGCATCGGTGCCCATGGCGATCAGGATGCCGCTCCGGTGAGCTTTCTTGAAGCTCACTTGATGGCGCTTCGTCATGGATTTGGCTTTGCCCAAGACGCTTTCTGGAATGCCGCACCCGAGTCGGCAAGCGGCAGTGGTGGCCAGCGCAGAGAGTGTCGGCACCATGAAGACACCTTGCTGTTTCATCATGGCCGCGGCTTCTTCGTCCATGAGCGTGGCATGCTCGATCGAATGGACTCCGGCGTAAATGGCATTCTTCATCCCCGACGATCCATGGGCATGGGCGGCGACTTTCCGTCCAGCTTGTTGGGCTTCATCCACGGCGGCCTGGAGTTCCTCCACGGTCATTTGTGCCTGCTCCGGTGAGGTGCCTGGCGTGAGGACGCCGCCTGACGCAATGACTTTGATGACGGCGGCTCCGGCGGCGATTTGTGCGCGCACGACGGCTCGTACTTGTTGAACTCCTTCCACTTCTTGCCCGATAAATCTGGCGTGGCCGCCGATCATGCAAATCGCCAGGCCAGCTGCGACGATACGAGGTCCTGAAACGAATCCAGCGTCGATAGCCTGTTGCAATGTAAAGATGGAATGGTCTCGCGATCCCACGTCGCGCACGGTAGTGAAGCCTGCATCCAAGGTCTGCCGCGCAGCCCGGCTCGATTTGAGCAATGTGAGAGCGGGCGGCTCTTTGGAGATCGCGTCGACGACATCCGGTTCAGCACCGAGGCAGAGATGTACGTGACAGTCGATCAAGCCCGGTAATAGAGTCAGTCCTCGGCCATCGATCTTGGTCGTTCCACGTGGGAGGGAGAAGTCTCGATCCGATCCGACGGCGGTAATCGTGGCCCCGCGAATGACAACCATGGCACGTTCAATCGTCCGACCAGTCCCCTCGATGACGCGCACTGAGCGAATGGCAAGGGACTTCATCATGGTGTATCGATGTCCTCTGCTGTCAAGAGGCCGTACGGCTATAGACTCGTGCGGCTGCCTGGAGTGCGACTCCGGGAGTGGAAAGCCAGCCGCCGCGGATAAAAAGCTCTTCCAGCGCGTTGAGCAAGGTCAAGACGTGAGCCTCGGTCGATGATTCACCCATCAAACCGATGCGCCAGACCTTCCCCTTGAGTGGGCCGAGCCCGCCGCCGATTTCGATGCCATAGGTCGAGAGCAAGTTTGTCCGTACCTCGGCTTCAGGAATATGAGAGGGGACCGTGACACAGGTCAACATTGGGAGTCGATGTCCCGTCGGGGGAAGGGGAGGAAGCCCTAGTTCGGTCAAGCCCGCGATCAAGGCCTCGCTATTATGCTGATGGCGAACGAAGCGGGCGGGCAATCCCTCTTCTTCGACAAGACGCAACGCTTCTCGCAGGGCATAGAGCATGGAGATCGGAGCCGTGTGGTGGTAGGCTCTGGTGCCTTCGGCCCAATAGTCCGCGATCAAGGCCATATCCAAGTACCAGCTCTGGCACGGGGTGCGCCGGGCTCTGATGGTGGCCAACGCGCGGTCGCTGAGGGTGAAGGGAGACAACCCAGGCGGACAGCTCAGACATTTCTGCGTGCTGCTATAGCAGACATCGATGTCCCAACGACCGATCTCGACGGGTGCGCCTCCCAGCGAGGTCACGGCATCGACGAGGAAGAGCGTGTCATGGTCGCGGCAGAGGCGGGCGATCGGCTCAAGCGGCTGCCAGACGCCGGTCGAGGTTTCGGCATGCACGATGGCCACGGCTTTCACCGGGCAGGATCGGCGCAACGCCAGTTCAATGGCCTTTGATTCTATGATCTGTCCCCACGCGGCTTCCACGCGAATCGCTTTACCGCCGCAGCGTTCGACGAGGGTGGCCCATCTTGTGCCAAACGCGCCATTGACCCCGACGATGACCGCATCGCCCGGCTCAACGATATTCACGATCGAAGCCTCCATACCGGCTGAGCCGGTGCCGGAGACCGCGATGGTGAAGCGGTTCTTGGTCTGAAAGACGAAGCGCAACAGGGCTTGGATATCGTCCATGATCGCAAGAAAGGCTGGGTCCAAATGGCCGAGCAGGGGAGTTGAGAGGGCACGCAGGACTCGCGGATGCACCATGCTCGGCCCTGGGCCAAGGAGCAGCCGGCGTGGGGGGATAAAGTTCTGAACTGGCATATCACTCCATATATGAGGGAAATGCAGTATAGCGGAGTTTAGTCGCTTTCGGCCACGGGTGTTCTGAACGGTCTCCTTCGTCGCATAGCCACTTCGAGGGGTTTCGAGGGAGAAAAACAGCATGTTATAGTTCGAACGATGATTGAATCAGCCACTGTTTCTCTCAACGATCCGCAGCGGTCCAAGTCCTGGTGGCGAGCCACGGATGCGCCGCCGCCGATCGGGGTCTATTCTGGGCGGTTCTCGCCCATGGTCACGTTGTTGTCCGCGCTTTTTCTCACAGTGGCTCTGGGGTCGGTTGTAGGGCTGTCGGGATCGGCATCCAAGGTAGATCGGATCGAGTCGCCCGAGCAAGCGCTCAGTTTGATGGTCAGTCGGAGCATGGATGTGCAGGAAGGACTCAAGCGTGCGCCTCAGTGGGAACAGCAGCTCTTTGCCTGGACCTCCGGCAGCAACGAGGCTGAATGGGCGCACGAGATTGAATGGTATCAAGAACTGGCGGAGATCTCTGAAGACCCGTTGGTGCCCCTTCAGTTGGCGATTCTCCAAGCCGAGGCCGGCCATGTCTCGCAGGCGCTTCTCTCCGCGCATGAGTGGGCCAGGGCAGAAGACCCGCTTCCTCAGTTTGCCGATCTGGTGATGGCCGCGTATAGCGAAGAACCGGTTCATGACGTGGACAGGTATGTCTTGTGGCAAGCAGAGGTGGCAAAGGCGATGCCTGCCGGCTGGTTTTACGATCGCCTAGCTGAACGCCTGGCACGCCGTGCCAACGATGCCGCACTCGTGGCCAGGATTCAGGAACAGGCCGCTGTGCGTGTCGACCGCCAGTTTGTCCGGTCGCATCGCTTGACGTTCGTTGAACTCGGTACGATGGCCGTCGGCACCGTGGTGTGCGTACTGCTCTGGTTCAGACGGAATGAACCGTCCAGTTTCGTTCGGCTGCATGAACCGGGCGTGCCGCCGCCGTGGCCGGGCGGCATCGGCGCGGCCGTGTTGCTGCGTGGGGGGGCGATCGGCGCGATGCTCACGGCGCTGTTTTTGATCTATGCGCCACCCGACAATGTCGCGCTCCGGGCGGTGGCCATTCCGATGACGAATGTGCCGTTACTCCTCTTGGCCTACCGTCATCTCTTCCGGCCTTCGGGCATGACGTTCGATGATGGATTTGGGCTGGCAATCGGATGGGCGCGTGTCGGCCGTCTGGTGACTGCGGTATTGGCGGTGGTGGCAGCCGGTTTGTGGGGGGGATTGGTGATGGATTGGTTGTCGGAGCCTCTCCATCTGACGACCCACTGGGCTGAATGGTTCGACGCAGATCTCGTCTGGGCCACGCCCTCCCTGACGGCTGTGAGTTTAGTCGAATACGTGATCTTTGCGCCGCTGTTCGAAGAACTCGCGTTTCGTGGATTGCTGTTCGCGATTCTCCGCCGCAAGCTCCGCTTTCTACCGGCTGCGTTGATCAGCGCCGGTATCTTTGGCGTAGCCCATGGCTATGGATTGGTGGGATTACTGAGTGTGTGTTGGAGCGGAGTGCTCTGGGCTTGGATCTACGAAAAGACCGGAAGCCTCCTCCCCGGCATTCTCGCCCACGCGATCAACAATCTGCT
>VBOL01000026.1 GCA_005887945.1 Nitrospirota bacterium | reverse complement strand
TTTTGGCCACCTGGAACGGACAGTCCAAAGTCGGCATGTACGCCCGCCCCATCAGTTGGAGAACGCCGAGCTGCTCCCCGCCGGCCGACTCGACCACCACACTCCCATGACCCGGCACCCCATCCGGATAGTTAGCCGGCCGAAGTAGGCGTGGTTCTCGGGGAAAGTAGTCGAGAATTTCCTTTTTATCCCACGCATGATTCCCGGTCGTAATAACCGCGAGGCCGATGTCGAACAACTCTTCCGCTAACTCCGGCGTGATGCCGAACCCGCCGGCCGCGTTCTCTCCATTCCCGATTACGATGTCGATTTGCCGCTGAGCCACCAGCCTGGGAACAGCCCTGGCCAATATTCGGCGCCCAGGCTCTCCAAAGATATCGCCAATGAAGAGAACCTTCACCTGGCATACTCCACATACCGACTCTCGCGAATCACAGTCACTCTAATCGTGCCGGGATAGGTCAGCTCCTGCTCAATCTTCTTCGCCAGATCCCGAGACAGTTGGAACGACTCGGCATCGGTAATGTCTTCCTGTCGAACAATGACGCGAATTTCTCGGCCCGCTTGGATAGCATAGGCCTTCTGCACCCCTTTGATGGTCGTGGCAAGCGACTCCAGTTTCTCCAGCCGTTTTACGTAAGTCTCCAAGGCCTCCCGTCTAGCCCCAGGCCTGGCCGCGGACAACGCTTCAGCCGCAGCAACCAAAACCGATTCGGGACAGATCGGCTCCACTTGTTCGTGATGCCCCGCAATGGCATTCACAATTTTCTCGCTCTCGCCGTACTTCTTGGCTATCTCAGCACCCAGCATGGCATGCGGGCCTTCTTCTTCGTGACTGACGGCTTTCCCGATGTCGTGCAGCAGCGCCCCCCGTCTCGCCAACTTCACATCGAGACCAAGCTCAGAAGCCATGATGCCGCAAATGTACGCGGCTTCACGCGAATGATAGAGATTGTTTTGTCCATAGCTGGTCCGGTACTTGAGCCTACCGAGCACCTTGATCAACTCCGGGTGAAAGTCCGAGAGCCCCAACTCAAAGATGATTTTCTCGGCCTCATCATACATGAGCTTATCGATATCGACTTTGACTTTCTCGACGATCTCCTCGATCCGCGTCGGATGGATACGCCCGTCATGCATCAACCGTTCGAGCGAGACCTTTGCGATCTCGCGACGCAACGGATCGAAGCCCGACACGATGACGGCTTCAGGTGTCTCATCAATAATCAGGTCGATCCCGGTTGCGGCTTCGATCGCACGGATGTTGCGCCCTTCCCGTCCGATGATCCGTCCCTTCATCGCGTCGTTCGGAATCGGTACGACAGAAATCGTGGATTCGGAAACGTAGTCACGCACCACCCGTTGAATCGAGTTGGTAATGATCTCGCGCGCTTCCCTCTCCGCATTCTCACGCGCCTCTTCTAACGTCCGCTTGGCATGCCCAACGGCCTCGAGCCGCGCCTGGCTTTCCATTTCTTGAATAAGCTGCTTCTTCGCCTCGTCGGCCGTTATTCCCGCAACGCGCTCTAATGCCTCACGGTGCTCCTTTTCCACTCGATCACAAGCCACTTCCTTAGCCACCAGCTTCTCTTCTCGCTTCACCAGCTCCAGATCTCGCTTCTGGGCCTCACTATCCCGCTTGTCTACCGCACTGATCCGTTTCTCGATGGTCTCATCCCGGTGAATCAAACTTTTTTCGATATTAGCGAACTCGGCCATCTTGGTCTTCTGCTCCTTCTCAAGTTCCTCTTTTGACTGCAGCAGAAGGTCTTTCGCCTCTAGCTTCGCTTCTTTGACGATATTCTCCGCTTCCCGCTGGGCGTTCTGTACAACCTGGCGGGCCCGCTCCTCTTCCTGTGCCTTTTTCGCGACACTCGATGAGTGGCGGATCAACTCAAAGAGGCCGATTCCGAGCAACCCGCAAACAAGTCCTGTCAACAGATAGGCAATAATTGAGGTTGACATTGGGACTCCCCCCTTACAGTCGCGAGACGAGAAAGCATCCTGCTTCCCAGCCTCGTTTGATACAAGGTTATTCGACAGTCATGAATGAGAAGGGAGCGCAGTGGGAAGATAAGGGATTGGAAGAGGACGGCCAGAAACGCGGTCTACAGACTTACTCCGAGTACGGACTCCACGGGGATGGACGCCTTGCTGGATCGAGATGACGGGTACGTCCTGTGCTGGACAGATCCCACGAGGTCCATCTGCGTCGGTACGCTCTCATCCGCATGAGAGGATTCAGCGCGCGAACTGGAAGCAGCCGCTGGCCGTTTCCGCAGACCGCACTCCCTGACGGTAGCATGAACTCCATGACCTTGCCCAACATCTCTATGAGGTTATACATGAGGTGGACGAACCCTTGTGCACATTCTAATTGCCTCAATTTCGCCAGCATCAAGAACCCACATCCATTCCGTGGTGACTGCATCGTATCCCCGGATCACTGAACCGGTTCGAGCATGACCTAACCATATCCCTATCGTATAATCTACTACGCCCCGACACACACGAGTACGATAACAAAGGGGGGCGCCCTTTGCAAGTTGAATCTAGCGAAAGAGCGAGGTCGGTACCTGTTCCTCGATCGATTCCATGAGCGACTTCATCCGACGCTCGACATCCGCCTCACCTTGAGCACGCTTCCGTTCGAGTTCAAACAACTGATGCGCCAAATTGAGGGCGGTCAGCACGGCGAGTTTGGAGGGGGTCGTCGTATTCATTCCTTCCGCGAGATGGCGCATCTGGCCATCTACAAAGCTCGCGAGGCGCCGGACATCTCCTTCGTCCGCCTCGCCACGAATCGCGTATCGTTGGCCGTAGATTTCCACGTCAATGGTCTTAGTCAAGGGCCACCTCCTTGCGTTCTTCAAGGCACTCCAACAACTCAATGTCGCCGAGGACTCTTTCTATACGAGACTTGATATCAACACGTTCTTGCTCCCACCGTCGATTTGAATCGTCCTTCTCCGCAAGTCGTTGTCGAACAACCTTTAATTCTTCTTCAGCCGCTGCATTCTTTTTCTTTAGTTCTTGAACGAGCTTAACCAAATCTCTAATACGACTTTCGAGCGCGTCCAATCGATCGAGTGCCATTTCCTCACTCTCTTCCTTAAGAAGCCCCTACAGGTTGTGGTGCACTATAGAAACTTGTCTAGATCTTGTCAAGAAATAGCCATCAAGAAGCCTTGTCCAGCCGTTTGTATTCTCGGTAGCTTCGCAGTACGCGCTTCACATACTGCCGCGTCTCCTGATACGGGATCAATTCGATGAACTCATCCTGACTTCGCCCACGGTGCAGTGCAATCCAGCTTTCAACAGCCATTGGCCCTGCATTGTATGAGGCAATTGTGAGCGCGACATTCCCGGAAAATTGTTCGAGTAACTGTTCGACGTAGTGGACGCCGATCCGAATATTGGTCTCTTGATCGAAGAGGTCACTCCGTCCGACCGCAGGAAGCCCGAGTCGCTGCGCCACATTAGTTGCGGTTCCCGGCATCACCTGCATCAAGCCAATCGCACCGACCCGCGACACAGCTTGCCAATCGTACTGACTCTCCTCTCGAATGATCGCCGCCACCAAATAGGGATCGACACCGCTCGCACCCTGGCCCTTGATCGTTGGAAGCAGACCTGTCGGATAGGCCACCTTCCACAGCGACGGGTCGATGATACCGCCGGTTCGCTCCAATTTATCGCGGAACCTGGCCCTCGCGAGTCGGAGCGCATGGTGGTAGGCACCTACCTCATTCAACATCGTCGCAAGCGCCATGAGGACGTCTGGGTCTCGGTTATAGCGATCGGTCAAGCCCGCCAACTCGCGCGCAGCATCCGAGTCCAACCCCAGCGTCTTGAGCTCAATGGCTCGACGGTATGCCGACTGCTGCTCGATTTCGACCCTGGTGGGCACCGAGCGTGTGGCCTCACCATTCGCATACGTACCACCATTCACCGGGACAGTCGTCGAAATCGGCTCTGATACAGAGGGCTCCGACAACGGGATATCGATCCGTTCGCGAGCCAACTGGCAGTAATAGGTATAGATGTATCGTTGGCAGAGTTGCACATACACATCACGAACATGGGGCTGCTGGCTCAATTCGGCCGCGCGCCCCATCCAATAGAGCGCCTGTGGCTCAAAATCGCTGTCGTGCTGATCGGCAAGTTGACGCAGCTCGTCACCCGCCTCACGATAGCGCGCCATACGGTAGTACACCCAGCCCACGCGCCACCGTGCTTCGGCTCGCTGAGACACCGGCTCTCCGACCTTTGCCACCTGTCGGTACCGCACAATCGCGTCGTCAAACCGGCCCTGATCCTCCAACCACATCCCGGCAAACAAGGTGATCTGGCCTTTCTGCTCCGCAGAGAGCGAAGATGTCGGCAGCGTACGGGCGAGATCTAACAACTTGTCCCCCTGTCCTTGTCGAAGATAGACGCGAGCCAGCCAGACCAACGCTTCGTGGGATTCCGTCCCCCCGTCTTTCACCAGCGCGCGGAACGTCTCTCGGGCCTGGTCATACTGTTTCAGCCGTACCTGCGCGATGCCGAGTTTCAGCTTTGCCTCGGCGCGTCGAGGCGACTGTGGATCAGCCGCAAGAAACTTTCGGAGTTCATCGATCGCTTCGGCATGGAAGGATTGTCCAAGATACACCTGAGCCCGGGCAAGCCGCTCGCTCGACTGAACCACCCAAGGCTCGCCACCAAGATTCGAGGCCAAAAGCGCCTCCGCTTCTTTCGCTTCTTCGCTGTATGCAAATCGAACCCAGAGCTGCATCAGGGTTTCGCGGCCTTCCGGTATGTTATTGTCTCGCAGTTGGCAGGCACTTCGCCGAAGAAGTGCCTGGGGAGTCCCTGGCTCCTTATCATCCAGTTCCACCGCTTTTGCAAACCACGCCGTCGCTTCTGGACAACTCGACGCCTGATACCACGCTTCTCCTGCTCGATACGCAGCCTTGGCCAGCAGATAGGAATCAGGCACCGCCTGCCGAATGCTTTCGAACACGTCCGCCGCCTGTTTGGCGTCTCCGAGGTTCAACAAGGCCTCCCCCGTCCATAATCGGATATAGTCATCCAAGACAGGAAAGTCCCGCTGTGCCGCGTGGAGAAATTGAATCGCCACGGCAGGATTCCGTTCAAGAAGCAACACGCCGGACAGCAATCCTGCGCGCTTGGCCCAGATTGTGGCAGGGAATCGTTCCATCAGCCGTTGCAGTCGATCAAGCTTGAGCAACAAGACTTGCTCCTTATTAAGAGCTTTGCCGAGCCGTTCCTTTGGCAGTGCGGAGGCCTGAAAGCAATCTTCCGCCCTCTCACAAGCATCGTTGTCACTCGGCATCGACGGAGAGGCAGGACCGGCGGACGCCTGGTCGGAGAGCAGAGCAAACCCACAGAGGCCAATGGACGTGGCCAGAAGCAGATTTCGTACGGCCCGTTGATGTAGATAATCACGCACCCGTTGTCTCCCCCTCGATCTCTATCATATATAGCAGTGTGCATCCCCTGTTGCCAGCGGAGCCACGTGAGTCCTATACCTTGTTCCACTTTTTGAGGCTGTGGTAGGCTGCCCTCATGCGGCACGAAAAAAACGCCCTCCCATCACGTACGGCTCCCACGAACCTTCTGGCCCTTGATGAAGAAGGGATGAGCAGGCTCGTGGAGCAATTCGGATGGCCTCGCTACAGAACCGGTCAGATTCTCCGCTGGCTCTATCAACGTCGGGCCCAAGACATTTACCAGATGACGGACCTCGGCCAAGCGGACCGAACAGCGCTGGCCTTACAAGCCACGATTCAACGAGCCGCTCGCTGCACGGTCTTTCAATCGGTCGATCACACGAGAAAATTAGTGCTCACGCTCAACGATGGGCTCACTGTCGAAACGGTGTTGATCCCCGATGAAGACCGCTTGACGATTTGTGTGTCGACACAGGTCGGCTGCACCTTGGATTGCGGCTTCTGCCTAACCGGCACGATGGGATTGAAACGCAACTTGAAGCCACATGAAATCATGGAGCAGGTGCTGACCGCCCAAGATCGTCTCGATCCCAGTGAACGGATTACCAACCTCGTCTTTATGGGGATGGGCGAGCCCTTGGCCAACATGGAGGCCTTGTCAGAGGCCATTCGGCGACTCACCAACAAACCGTGGGGGCTCGGATGGTCGCCGAGACGCATCACGGTCTCAACTGCTGGACTGGCGGCGCGATTGAAAGATATCGCGCCCCTCGGCGTCAATCTGGCCATCTCGTTGAATGCCACGACGGACGACCAGCGCGCCACCCTGATGCCGGCCGTCAATGGTATCGCCTCGCTCAAAACATTGCTCGCCGCCTGCCGCCGTTACCCCTTACCGCCGACTCGACGACTCACCTTCGAATACGTGCTGCTGGCCGGGGTGAATGATCATGCCGACGATGCTCGCCGGCTCACTAAGCTCGTCCGCGGGATCGCGTGCAAAATCAATCTGATTCCGTTCAATGAATTCCCCGGGAATCCCTTTCGCCGTCCATCGGAAGGCGCTATTTCAGCCTTTCAAGCGATCGTGCGACAGGCAGGCCTCGATGTGTTCATCCGCAAGAGCCGGGGGCGTGACGTCCTCGGTGCCTGCGGCCAATTGGGCAATCTCTCACCCGAATACGCAGTACGTGCCTTGACACAAATCGAATTCCGTTGCTAGCATGCAGTGTGCGCGCCGCCTAATCATGACCTGGCTGTAGTCTCGGCACATCATGCAAACATCCTGGTTGATTGCCGCGGGCAGTTTCGTCTTCGCCTTCACATCGCCCGCCGTCGCTACGGAACCTCTTGAGTTCATCCTCTCCAATGGGATGAAAGTCCTATTAGTCGAAGTTCCCAAAGCTCCGGTCGCGACCGTCCAAGTCTGGTACAAAGTCGGCTCACGCAACGAAGTCATGGGCCGTGCGGGCTTATCCCACATGCTTGAACATTTGATGTTCAAGGGCACCGCGAAATATCCCAAAGGCACCTTCTCCCGTCTCATTCGTAAGAACGGCGGAATGGACAACGCCTTCACGAGCCAAGACTTCACCGCCTACTTCGAAAATCTCGCAGCCGACCGCGTCGAGCTGGCCCTAGAGCTCGAGGCCGATCGCATGCAGGGGCTCGTACTCGACATGAGTGAGTTGACGACGGAGCGAGAGGTCGTGAAGGAAGAGCGACGCCTTCGCACGGAGGACGACCCACAAGGTGCGCTGGTCGAGGCGCTCTTCGCCCAGGCCTATCTCAGCCATCCCTACCATTGGCCGGTGATCGGCTGGTTCGGCGACCTGGATGCGATGACCCTGGATGACTTGCAACGACATTACGACACGTATTACTCACCCAACAATGCGACCCTCGTCGTGGTGGGCGACATCAAAGCCGACAGCCTGCTCCCCACGATCAAACAGCTGTTTGAACCGATTCCGCGAGGACCGGAACCCAAGCCGATCGCCACCATGGAATCGGAACAAAAAGGTGAACGTCGCTTCTTCCTCAAGCGAGATGCGCAAGTCCCTTTCGTCATGATGGGCTATCGCGTGCCGAATTTTACAAGCGAAGATTCCTACGCGCTCGACATTCTGGATTCGATTCTGTCGCATGGGAAAAGTTCGCGCCTGTACCAGAACCTCGTGTATGAGCAAAAATCGTCGCTTGCAGTCGGAGCAGAATACAGCTTGCTGCAGACCGATCCTGGCCTTTTCTACTTCTATGCACTCGTGAGCCCAGGCCAGAAACCGGAGGTGGTCGAGGAAGCCCTTCATCGAGAGATCAAACGCCTCCAAGCCGATTCGCCGACAGAGCAGGAACTCCAACGGGCGAAGAACCAGGTCGAAGCCACTCATGTCTTCGAACAGGACTCTAACTTCCGGCGTGCCATGTTGCTCGGACAGGCTGAATCCGTCGGCGCTGGGTGGCAGAAAATCGACCAGTTTGTCGAACGGATCCGAGCGGTAACGACCAAAGATATTCAGCGTGTCGCACGCCAATACTTGACGGAAGACAATCGGACCGTCGGCACGTTGATTCCCGTGCCTCCCAAACAACCAGAGGCGCCCTCCACCGCCGCGCAACAGGGAAGGCCCTAATCATGCCAACGGCGAGACGACTGCCTATCGCGCCTCGACCACAGGCGCTCCCGACCCTCGTGATAGGATTCTGTGCCTTCCTCTTGGCAAGCGGTCCCAGTGTGGCAGCAGAGATCGCGCCGACGAAATTCGTGACTACAAACGGCATCACAGTGCTCGTCCTTGAGCAACATTTCCTTCCCATCGTTGAGATCCACGCGCTGATCAAGACCGGCTCTGCGCAAGATCCTCCCGACAAGGCAGGACTCGCGAACCTCGTCGCCAGTCTCCTGGACGAAGGGACGACCACGCGCACGTCAAAACAGCAGGCGGAGCAAATCGATTTCGTCGGTGGGGCCCTGGAAGCCAAAGCCTCAGAGGATTTCACCACCGCCTCCGCCCGCGTACTCAAGAAAGACATCGACCTCGGCTTTACCCTGCTCGCGGACATGCTGCAACACCCCGCGTTTTACAAGCAGGAGTTCGAACGGATTCGCACCCAACTCTTGGGCGAGATGGCGAGCGACAACGACGACCCGGGCCATATCGCCATGAAGGCGTTCAATCAACTCGTCTTCCATGGACACCCTTACCGTTGGCCCGTCAATGGAACGGAGGAGACGCTCAACAGGATCACCCTGGCCGACGTGCAGGCCTTCTATGGACGAGAATACTCCCCTTCCCAAGTCATCCTGACCATCGTCGGCGATATCACGCTCGAGCAAGCCACTGCACTGGTACAAACCCATTTTGAAACCTGGAAAAAAGGGACAGTGACAGCAAGGAGTACGAAGAAGCCCTCGCCGGTCGAACGGAGAACGGTCCAACTCATCGAGAAAGATCTCACCCAATCCACCATTGTGCTTGGTCATGGGGGGCTTCCGCGCGCGCACCCGGATTTTTATTCAGTCACGGTGATGAATTACATCCTAGGGGCCGGGGGATTTTCCTCCCGCTTGATGGATTCGATTCGCGACAAGCAGGGGTTGGCCTATGGGATCATGAGCCACTTCGACGCCCGGCTGATGCCCGGTTCATTCTGGGTCAACCTCCAAACCAAAACGGAGACAACGAATAAAGCCATCACCGGCGTCCTGTCCGAAATCAAATCTATGCGTGACGCACCCGTGTCCGATCAGGAGTTGGCCGAGGCTAAATCGTTCTTGATGGGCAGCTTCCCGCTACGATTTGATTCCACGGCGAAACTCGCGCAAGTGCTCGCCCAAGTGGAGTTCTATGGGCTGGGATTCGAATATTTTTCGGAATACCCAAAATGGATAGACCGCGTCACGAAGGAAGACGTGCAGCGCGTTGCCAAACAATACCTGGACCCCAAACGATACGCCTTAGTGGTGGTGGGCAACCTTGCCAAAGCGAAGGTCAAACACTAGCAGGATGCTGAGAAAGTTCGCCAGCGTCGTTCTCGCATCGCTCAGAGGCTCAACGTACCGAAGCGTACGCCTCGCCTCTTCGCTCGCTGCGGCCTTGCTGAGCGGCCTTTTTTGAGCATCCTATGTGGTATTCTTCTGTTGTTCCAGACGTGCAGATTCAGTGACGTGTTCGCGTGCTTACGGAGGTTTTCCGCAGCCTGCTAGGCACAACGTTACAGGCAGGAATCTATGATGACCGAATCCCTCCACGGCAGACTCACTACACTCCGCCAGGTAATCTCGGACATGCAGTCTGTCATGGTCGCCTTCTCCGGCGGGATTGACAGCACTGTCGTCCTGAAAATTGCCCATGAACAACTCGGTGAACACGCGCTGGCCGTTACCGCTGTCTCCCCGACGTTTCCCACGATCGAACTCGACGGCGCGAAGCAGGTTGCCTCAGAGATCGGCGCACGGCATGAACTGGTCCACACCGATCAACTCGATATTCCAGCCTTCGTACAGAACGACGCAGCCCGCTGCTTCCATTGCAAGACCGATCTCTATCAATTGCTGAACGGACTGCGCGAACCACGCGCGAGCCAGTGGATTGTGGACGGGACGAATCTCGACGATCTCGGGGACGATCGACCAGGAATCGGAGCCGCACGCGAGTGGGGGATTCGAAGCCCGCTGGTCGAAGCCTCCCTTTCGAAGTCCGATGTTCGGGCAGTCGCCCAGGCTTTGGGACTTTCAAATTGGGATAAGCCGGCAGCCGCCTGCCTCTCTTCCAGAATTCCTCGCGGCATTCCGATCACGATCGAAAGTCTCCGGCGCGTGGAGCAGGCTGAAGAGATTCTACAGGCTGAGGGATTTCGCCATGTGCGTGTACGGGAGCACGGAGAGGTGGCGCGAATCGAGGTCGGGGCAGAGGAGTTCTCTCGGCTGAATCAGCCGGACCTGCGCGCGCACATCAGCGCCCGCCTCCGCAAGACCGGGTTTCGCTTCGTCTGTGTAGATTTGGAAGGATACAGACCGGGCGGGATCAGCCTAGGCTGACCCTGTCCGGTCCAAGAATTATCGTTGGTAGGATTTTGACAGCGCCTCGAGGGCTTCGTCTGCAAATTTTCGGTGGTCCGCCTCATTCAGACTTCGCTGCACGACTTTCTCCGCAACCATCAGGGCCAAATCGGTGGTTTGGGTGCGAATATCCTGAATCGCTTTGCGACGCTCGTGATCGATTTCACGCGTCGCATCGCCTTTGATCCGCTCGGCCTCTGTCGTCATCCGCTGCTCATTTTCCTCCATAAGCCGCTGCGCCCGTTCCTTTGTGGCAGCCAGAATTCCTTCCGCCTCTTTCGCAGCCGTGTTCAGCTTAGCCTCGTATTCCTTGAGTTTCCGTTCGGCCTCTGACCGGTGACGCTCGGCTTGATCGAGACTGTCCTTAATTTTCTTTTCCCGCTCTTCAAGCGCGCCCAAGATGCCGGGAAAGGCAAACTTGTAGAGCACGAATAGGAGAATCGCGAACGACAGGACTTCCCAAAAGATCAGGGAAGAAAAAAAGTGAGATTCAAACTGCGGCATGTGAATTCCCCCGAGTAGAGGTGTAAGGGGATAATGAAGTATCCATTTCTCTCGCTTACCCTGCTACCCTGTCTCCCGCTTATTTGCGGAGGCCCATGATGATGAAGGCAATGACCAGGCCGTACAGCGCGATGGCTTCCACCAGCGCAAACCCGATCCACATATACTTTCCGACGCGGGCTTCTGCTTCCGGCTGGCGGCCACCGCTTCAATCATCTTCCCGAAGATGTAGCCGATCCCTACACCGGCTCCGGCAAACCCTGCCGCCGCTAACCCCATGCCCAACAATGCTGCTGCTGCTGAATCCATTGTGTCCTACTCCTCCTTTGTCTGAACCTCACACGTGCTAGTGTGCGTGCTCATCATGGCCGTGCAAATGGAATGCGTCCCCCAAATAGACGCAGGTCAACACGGTAAAAATATAGGCTTGAATGAACGCGATACCGACTTCCAATCCATTCATCGCGACCGTGAACGCAAAGGGCAACCAACCGATCAACAATCCGCCGCTGATCGCCAGGCCGAACAGGACCCCGAGAATCACGTGGCCCGCCGTCATATTCGCAAATAACCGAACGGCCAGTGAAATGGGCCGGGCCAATTGACTGATCAACTCGATCGGTACCATCAATGGCAGCAGCCACCCGGGCGTACCGGGCGGAACTAGAATGCCCAGAAACTTCACCCCGTGTAACAAAAATCCCATGACCAGGCTGAGCCCGTATACCAGGCATGCGAACACGGCCGTCACGACAATCTGACTCGTCACGGTGTAGCTGCCGGGGATCAACCCGATAAGATTACAGAAGAGAATAAAGAGAAACAGGGTGGCGATGAGGGGGAAAAAACGCATCCCCTCTTTGCCCATCGAATCCATGATGATGCCGCGAATGAAATCCACCATTATCTCCGCCATGCTCTGCAACCTGCCAGGCACCAGCTTGCGTGCCGATCCTGCCATCACCATGAGCACCGCCACCAGGGAGACGACAACCCACATGATGACAACGGCTTTATTAATGGAAATATCCAATCCGCCAATTGAAATTGGTATCCAGTTGTGAAGCTCGAACGGATGAAGCGGACTTTCTTCCATGGCGCTGTCGTACTTTCTCTATTTGAAAGGGCTTATGTCTTCGGCCACCGTTGCGCCGACCGGTACGCATTCCTGATCCCGGTCACGACACCCAACACCAAACCTCCGACCATCCCCCAGGGAGTGGAGCCGAAGAGGTATGTGTCACACACCCAACCCAACCCTCCTCCGACAATCAGCGCAGCGAGCAGATCGGTTCCGATCCGGACCGCTTGGCCAAGACCCGCGTACAATGGATCTTGTGAAGGGGGCATGTCGTACCCACGGAGGAGAGTGCAATGCAGCCCATAACGCAAGGACTCTGCCGATGGCGGGCGCGCAATTCAAGCAGAATCATCCTAAATTTGTCAAGCCGACTATGCGCTGTGACACGGCCGAAACAGTGGGGTATAGTGAGTGGCGCGTATGTGTAGAGCGATACACATTCATCCAT
>VBOL01000025.1 GCA_005887945.1 Nitrospirota bacterium | reverse complement strand
AGGTGACCTGCGTCGCCTGCCACGTGCGACCGGGCATTGAGGGCTGGCTCCGCGATAAAGCCTGGGCGGGGACGAAGGATGTGGCGATCTACCTGTTCGGCGCCCCGACTGATCCCCGTAATCTGCAGGCGAAAGTCGATTCCGCTGTCTGCCTGAGTTGTCATCGAAACATTCTTCGTATGTCCGAGGTTGCCCCGCACGATCTGCCGCCGCCGGTCAACGATGTCGGACTAGTTATGAGCCATCGTAAACATATCGAAGCGTTTGCGAAGCGCGGCCAAGGGGAGGGCTGTACGACGGACCATTTCTGGGGTCGTGCATGAACAGCCGATCAAAGGCTATCCGATTGCCATGCCGCGCGGGCACCTTTCGGCTGACAATAAACCGTGGTATCCCGACCATCCGGAGGGCTTGTACTTGCGGACAAGGGCTCTCACGGATTGCTTCCGATGTCACGACGGGAAGGCGGAGCATGAGGGAAAGGTCGTGAGCCGGACATGCGAAACTTGCCATCTCCCCGAGAAGATCAGCAAGGCGCTGCTCTTCGACTAAGTCGCAGATCATTCATGTCCACACCCGTCCTGTGCGTCCAGCATCTGGTAAAACGGTTTGGCGAGTTCGTCGCCGTCAACGATATTTCGTTCGACATCAGACCGGGAGAAATTCTTGGATTGCTGGGCCCGAATGGGGCGGGGAAAACCACCACAATTCAAATGCTGCTAGGAGTGGTGACACCGACCGCCGGCTCCATTCAGATGTTCGGGCTCGATCTGGCGGCGAACCGTGAGGTCATTTTGCAACAAGTGAACTTTTCCTCGACCCATGTCTCATTGCCTCAGGCGCTCACGGTCGAGGAGAACCTCTGGGTGATTGCGCGGCTGTATGGTCTGTCTCACATCCAAGAGCGGGTCGATGACATCGTGAAGCGGCTTGAGATGGAGGAGTTTCGTCATAAAGTGACGCGCAAGCTCTCTTCCGGTCAAAGCACTCGTCTTGGGCTGGCCAAGGCGTTCTTGACAGAACCGAGGATTCTATTTCTCGATGAACCGACTGCGAGTCTGGATCCCGATATCGCGCAAAAGATTCGGAGCTTCCTCAAGGAGGAGCGACGATCGTCCGGACTCAGCGTGCTATATACATCGCATAATATGAACGAAATGGAAGAGATGTCGGATCGGATCATCTTCCTCCAGCGGGGAAAGATTGTTGCGGAGGGGACGGCGCAGGAGATTGTGGCGCGGTTTGGGCAGGCGGATTTGGAAGAAGTATTTGTAAAGTTGGCGCGGGAGAAGTAGGAGGCAAAGGGGAGAGTCTCTGTGCTCGCGCAACGCGCGGCCTCAGAAGGCCCTCGTTGGACGCGCGCAGGAGAGACTCTCCCCTTCACCTCCGAGGCCGCTAAACTTGGGAGGGGGGAAGGAAGAAGGATGAAGGTTCATCGAATCTATGCATTGGTGGCGAGGCATCTGTACCTGTACCGGCGCAGCTTGCCGCGTATGATGGAAATTTTCTATTGGCCGTTTCTCGACCTCGTCATTTGGGGATTCATTACGGTCTACCTCATGAAATTCCAAGGACAGATCCCAGGGGCGGTGACGTTCTTTTTGGGGGCGTTGATCCTGTGGGATGTTTTGTTTCGAGCTCAGCAGGGGATTACGATTTCGTTCCTGGAGGAGATCTGGGCAAGAAATCTCATGAACTTGTTTGCCAGTCCACTCAAGCCGAGCGAGTTTCTCGCCGCGACGATGGTCATGAGCATCTTCAAAGTATTGGCCGTCTCTGTGGTCATGGTTGTCTGCGCAGGCCTGTTCTACTCCTACAACATCTTTGTGATCGGGATGTGGCTGGTTCCCTTTGTTTTGAATCTCGTGATGACGGGATGGATTATTGGGGTACTGACCACGGCCCTCATCATGCGATTTGGCCAGGAAGCAGAAGTCCTAGCTTGGAGCATGGTGTTCCTCTTCCAGCCCATATCCTGTGTGTTTTATCCGATGGAGGTGCTCCCCGGGTGGCTGCAGGCCATTGCCTGGATGAACCCGGCTGCCCATGTGTTTGAAGGAATGCGCGCCGTGCTCAACGCTTCTCCTACAGAGCCGATTGCCCATCTCGGGTGGGCGACCGGTCTCAATTTATTGTTTCTTGGTATGGTAATTGCTGCCTTTCATTGGACATTCGAGCTTTGCCGCGAACGGGGATTGCTGGTGCGCATTGGGGAGTAAGCTGACGGGGGAACTAGGACTCGGATTGCCATTTTCAAAAGGGCTGTGATAGCCTACGACCACCTTATTGCAGGGGCCTGGCGGTGGGGTGGAGCGAAACATTCAGGTCTGCAGCATCGATGTTGCCTTGCCCGAGAATCTCGCCGGAAGTCAGACCTAAGTCGCCGCATCTTTCGCGTCTTCGGCCCGCTCCTTCCTCGGTCCCTCGTGTACAAGACAATATCATCATACTCATAAGGAGGAACCGCAGATGGGTTCGAAGATTTATGTCGGTGGGTTGCCCTATTCGGCGACCGAACAGGAGTTGAGCGATCTGTTCGGACGACATGGCGCCGTCGCTTCCGCGCGGATCATTACGGATAAGTTCACGGGACAATCACGCGGTTTCGGCTTTGTCGAGATGTCTTCGGATGCGGAAGCGCAGGCGGCCATCACCGCTCTCAACGGTGCGGAAATGGGTGGCCGGACTTTAACAGTGAATGAAGCGCGTCCCCAGGAGCCTCGCACTGGCGGTGGTGGTGGTGGATTTGGTGGGGGTGGTGGTCGTAGCGGTGGCGGGGGTAAACGCGATCGCTGGTAACTGGTAATCTGTAATCGTGAATGTGAACGGGGCTGTTATCGTTAAGATGGCAGCCCCGTTTTGCGTGTTGTCGCGGGACAAGAGATGGTCGTCGTGTTTGAGGGCGTGGGGGCCGTCAGCTAATCAACCCACCCATCACCAACTTTTGGAATTCCGGGCGGGCCCGCGGTCAGACTCTCGACCGAAGGCGGAGGCGCGTGAAGAGTCTGTCGCACGAGTGCCAACAGGGCTTGGTGATCGAACGGTTTGGGAAGAAATGGGAGGTCCCCCCGGCGTATGCCGTACCCTGCCAAATCCTGGTCGATATTGCCGGACATGAGGATCACTCGCAGGTCTTTTCGCATGCGGAGCGCGCGGGCGGCCAGCTCGTGGCCGTGGACGTGGGGAAATTGATTGGAGCTTGAGGCCAATTGAAAGCCTGGAGGGGGGAGGATGAGGTCTGTGAGCAGCAGATCGATGGGCCCTTCGTGCTGCGTGCAGATTTTGAGGGCCTCTGAACTGCCGTCGGCATCAAGGACCGAAAAGCCTGCCTGCTGAAGCATTGTCTTGCACAGCTTCGTGATGGTCGGCTCGTCATCGACCACCAGGATGGTTGGGGACACGGATCGAGGCACGATGTCCTGCTGTCCTGACATAGTGTGGTTACCTTGCCGACAGCATAGTACCGGACTGAGCCCATGGCGAGATAATCCACGTTTCTGGCAGCATGGAATAGGGAGAGGGTCAGGCAGGGTTTCGGTTGGGTGACGGCGCCCAGCCCCCTCCCAGCGCTTTCTTTAAAGAGGCTGACCATATCTGTCAAGCGAGTGCGTTTGGTGAAGACCAGTTGGGTCTCTGCTGCCAGCGCCGTTCGCGGTGCATCCAGCACATCCAAATAAGTCACCAGGCCCTTGCGGTATCGGACTTCAGCTAATCGCATGGCTTTCGTGAAGCCCCTTGCAGGCGATCAGTGGGCTGATGGTTTGCAGCGAGTCGATCTGTGAGGAGGAGGTGCCCATATATGGGCGCTGTAGCAAGGTAAGGGAATGCGAGGAAAGGCAGTGCAATATCAAAGCAGTTATTCGTGAGCCGATCGGGCCTTGAGTGCATCCAGCCGTTTCCTCTCCAGACTCACATGCAGTGATTTCTCCTGCGTGACGATGACGGCCCCGGGCGCCTTGCCCTTCGCCTTCTTGACCCACTTGCGTCTCGTGTAAATGACGTCGCCTTTGCCGCTTTTCTTCAAATCGCTATAGAGCAGCGCCAGCGTGGCGGCGTCTCGTACCGTCTCGGGCGGCGGATCGTTTCCTTTTTCCAAACGCACCACGACGTGTGAACCAGGCGTACCGCGGGCATGCAGCCAGAGGTCGTCGCTCTTGGCCAGGCCGAACGTCAGCTCATCGTTCTCGCGCGCGTTTCTTCCGACATAAATCGCCAAACCGTCTGATGAGGTGAAGCGACGGAACGGACCTTGACGTTGTTCCTGACGGCCCTTCCTCCCCCCGCCTGTGCGCGAGAGGGTTTGTGCGCGCACTATGAGAGGGGGTTTGTAGGGCGGCTGCCAGGTTCCCTGTTCAATCGCAGTCATTTCTTGGCGCAGAGTCTCCAATTCCATCTGCCCGTCCTTGATGCGTGGGTGCAGTTCCCGCTCTGTAGCCAGGTGCTTCCGATGCTTTCGGAAGTAGTCATCCATATTGCCCTGGGGAGTTTTGGTCGGGTCGAGCGGGATCGTCAGGTTGGGAAGCTTCTCATGGAAGTAATCCACCACGGCTACGTCGGTCTGGCCCTTGCGGATGGTCGCGAGATTCGCCTTGATGAGTTCCCCATAGCGGGCGTAGGCCTTGTATTTCTCCGCCTTTGCGAGGTCCTCGTGCCATGCTTCAATGCGACGGCGGAGCTTCTTGATTGATCTTCTCAGTATCCCTGCCCGGGTGTTTCGCGCGGACGTGATGACTGAAGCGGCTTCTGTCCTGTGGTAATGGGCTTCGATGGCAGCCGACAGAGGAAATGGTGATTCTGGGATGTCCTGGCTGAATCGCGCGTGGTCGGCGGCACCTCGTTCTCGTTGCTGTTGAATGGGAGGAACGTACAGCTGTCCCACAAGATCCTTTACCCCGTTCAGGTCTCGTCGGATACGGCCTGCGTCATCGAGCATGAGGAGATTCGATGTTTTCCCTGTCAGTTCCGCGACTAATCTGCAGGGACCTTCCTTGGCGTTTAGTACAAGCTGAACGATCCGGTCTCCTTGAATCTGTTCGACCTGGTCTATTCGTGCCCCTTGCAGATGGGCGCGGAGAAATTGACAGAAGGGCGGAGGCGTCGGTGGATTCTGAAAGGCTTCCGTGGTGAAGTGGAGACGGGCGGCTTCCTGGTGGCAGGAGATGAGGAGTCGGTGCGTCCGTCCTGGAGCGCGGATTTCCAGCAGAATGGTGCGGGCCGTCGGTTGATGGATTTTTTGAATCCAGCCTCCTGCCAAGGCTGGAGCAAGTTCACCCGTCACCTTCGCAACTTCTGCCGCGGTCAGTGCCACGATTTGCCTCCGATCGGCGCTGCGTTTGAAGAGAACGGCGTAGATTTACAATGAATGAGGGAATTTCCCCACTCAGGCTATTGGCTCGTAGACCAGATCATTTATGCCGCATGGGGCCAATGTGTCACACGTATAAGCGGTTTAGGCCGAATGTTGTTCGGCCGCACTCTACGATTCACTGCTAAAACACGCAAGCAGTCGCAACGACACCCGTGGCATTGCGATTGCTATCTTAGACAGGTAAACGGCTGGGCACACGTCTGCTAAGCTTAGAAGGGGAGTGGGTGCGGCGTCGTGGGCTCCGGCGTTAACAGAGGAGGGTCCCATGCAGTGCGCAAGATGTGACGGTCTCATGGTTGCCGATAACCTGATCGACATGCGCGAGAGCAGTATACCTATGTGGATGAAAGGATGGCGATGTGTGTCCTGCGGGAACATTGTCGATCCGATCATCCAGAGACATCGGATGATTCAACAGGCGGGAGCCTTGCGGTTACTCGGAACAGAAGCGGCCGTGCCGCGGCTCCGTCACGCGCTCAAAGCTACGGCCTAAGCCGGTCGGCCCGACGATATCGACGAGCGCCGATCCCTTGCCGTGATATCAAGATCCGTACGATATGACTTCAGTTCTGCTCCCAGCCTCTTGGCGTTCCACGCGTTCTTTTCTTCCTAGCCCGCATTATTCATGACGGTTCGTCGCGAAATCGCTGAGCCGCGTCGCGAGACCGGCGCGCGGAGCCCAAGGGACTAGCTCCGCCGTCTGCGGCAGTGCCTGTCCCCAACAGTACGTTGAGGGTTCGAGAGGCGAGCCCGCCGGCCGAAGGCCCGTCGTAGCAGCAGATCGGCAATCGCAGCAGAAGGGCTCATGAATAATGCGGGCTAGCTGTCGGTGTTCAAACTTGTTCATCAAGCTGTATGTTTTATGCCCTCTGTATCAGCGGACTGACAGGGCTTATTCCCGCTGGCCTGTCGATAACAGTAAATAACTCGACAGGTTAGAGGTGATGTGTGAGGCTCGCTCTAGGAAGGCATTTCTCTTGCTGAATCATAATCTTCATGAAGCGCGCCTCTATGACAGACACCTTCGACCTGGGAACGGCCCGAGCCGGTGGCTGGCGTGATTGGGTGCGTGTCATAACCCTCAGTCTGGTTGTGACCGGGTCCTTTTTGCTGCAAGGTTGCCTCGCAGGAGCCTGGGTGGCACTGGTGGCAGTGGATACAATGAGGAGCAGTAACATTACCTTTTGGCCGTTCGAGCAATCATGGGTGGCACAGCAGGACCAATCGAGCGATGCTGTCCACAATTCGAAGGTGACGAGCGTCGCGGTTCTTCCGGTTGAGGGCGATCCGGAGATGGGCGCGCGGCTTGCCACCTTATTGCAACAGGAAACCACGTTGCGCGTCGAAGCGCCGGCAACCGTCGCGGCCGGAGTTACCGCAACCGATCCGCGTTCGGCAAAAGCCGATGATGCAGATCGCAGCGCCCTGGCCAAAGAAGTCACGCGAGACCTGGGCGTCGATACCGTTCTCGTCAGTCGCGTTGCCGGTTCGCCCTCTCATCCGAGCGACTGGGGGTGGAAAACAGAGAGCTCACGACGCCTCTATCTGTACCTCGTGGATCACGATGGCCATCTGCTCTGGAAGGATGAACTGCCCTTCACGTTGGTGAAAGGCTCCAAACCGCCGCTGGAAGCATCCGTGCAGATCGATCTCAGCCATCATGTGATGCAACATGTCAAAGAACTGCACCTTGATGAACTCGGCTACCTACCGAAGAAAATCTCCTAGCAGGATACTGAAAAAGTCCACCAGCCTGTCTTGTTGATTTGGTCTGTTCGGTCTGTCTGGTTTGTTTGGTTGCATGAGACTAACCAGATGGACCAAACAGACCAGATAACCAGACAGACCGGGCTTGCCCCAGACGTGCAGCCCCTCGAAACTCTAGCGTGTAAAAATAGTTTTTCCGCAGTCTGCTAGCCCTCCTTGCAGCGCTCCCTCTCCTCCGGTACAGTCTGACTCCTTCATCTCGGAGCTTGCGTTGTCCATGCCGTTGCTCGATGTGCCATTGCTGGCTCGTCTTCAGGAAGAGTTTCGCCTGTCGATGAAACGACTCCTGGGCGACCTCTGCGAGGATTTGGAAAGCCAATATGCAGATGTCGCAAAATCGTTGGCGTTGCCTGTGGCCTACTTCCGGTTCCTCGGGCAAGCACTCGAACGAGATGCGTATGCCCACTGGAAAGTCGTCGGCTGGATCGAAGCGCTGAACGACCTGGTTTACTTCATTGATCTGCTGCAACAAATTCGAGAGGAGCAGAATCCTCGTGAGTTCGCGGCGCAACTGTTTGCCGAGTGTGAAGAGAAGTTCTTCGAGAACAGCTATCTAGACGATCTGTTTCCACGCGGGGTCTCGCAGGCCTCGGGACTCGAACGGCGACTGAATGAACTCTGTACGCGTCTTACTCAGGAGCTGACACAGGAATCGCTCTGTCTCGTGCCGGGGCTTCCGATTTTGTGGTGCGCCTCTCGCAAGATCCCATCCTGGACCATCGAGGTACATCTCGGCCACAACGTCGAACGGGCAGAGATGTTCGGAACGATAGCAATGGGGATGGAGGGTGCTATCTACGAGGCTCCTCCCTTGGTGAAGGGAGCCCTCAAACACGCATCTGGCCAGGCAACCATTCTAGTTCGGCCGCAAGAGCTGTCTCTCAAGATCGGACAAACCATGACGCCTCTGTGCATGAGGAGAGGCAATCGGTTGGAGTGGAGCTGGACGCACCGGTCGTCAGTCGTGGCAATGGAGACTCAATCTGGGGCCATTACAGTCGGGCCGACGCTCGTCTATGGGAAGGACCGCCAACCTCGTACTGTGGCCTCCACCTCAGCCGATCAGGTTGCGCGAATCGGGCTGGCATGGACAATCGTACAAGATGCCTGGCCCGAAGGGCACGAGGTGCTCGCGCTGTTGACCACTCGGATCATCCCGCTCAAGGCCAAGGGCGTCGTCAGCTTCAGTTATCGCCACCGACCAGGGCTATCCTTTATCAACTGCTTCGACCGGGACAACCTCGATCTAATCGACGATGTGATCCACGAGAATAGCCATCATCATCTAAACCTGCTGCTTCGGAAACAAATTCTCTATCACGGGGATCGCAACCAGCAGATCTTCTATTCCCCCTGGCGCCGCAGCCTGCGTCCGCTCAGAGGCATTCTCCATGCGGCGTTTACGTTTGTGATCGGGGCGATGCTCTTCGAACGACTATCAACATGGGCGTCTGGGCGGAGTGGATTGGCTCGATGGAAACGAGCAGGACTGACCTTGCGCGATCTGCAGCGAGCCCGGTTTCGCTGTCTAGAGGAAGTGGAATCCGTCCGATACTCGATCCAGGATTTGGAGTACGCCAGCCGGCATCTCAAGTGGCTCACCGGCTCAGGCCAACGGCTAGTCAAGCAGTTGGCGGATACGATCGAGCAGGTCGAGCACAACATCGCGCCCCACAGAAAAGCAGTCCTCGCCTCCAAATTCGGTCCAGCCCTCCGCCGTCACGTGAAGGAACTCCAGCAAGCCCGCCAAACCTACGGGCCAGTGAGACTTGGGAAGGTGTGACCGCCGAGTCTTCATCGTGCGTTGTGTTCACATGGGGACTGCGGTATCATGACACCTATGAAGGGCAACGTTCTCAAAGTCAATAAGCCGGCAATTCGTAAACAGAAGAAGGGCTCTTCTTCTGAGTCCGCTGTCATGCGGCGTAAGGTGAAACAGACCTTTGCGGCACAAGTCGAAGCCTTCATAGAGCGATACCGCCCTGCCTTAGAAGCCCTCGCCAAGCGGTGATCTACCTCAGTGTTGAGCAGGTTTTATTTCTTCACGATCGACTGATCGAAGAAACCGGCGGAGAGCATGGTATGCGTGATCTCGGCGGGTTGGAGTCTGCCCTCGCGCGCCCACACGCTGCGTTTGGCGACACAGAGTTCTATCCAGATGTTTTCGCCAAAGCTGCGGTGCTGATGGACGGCCTGACGAGGAATCACGCCTTCATCGATGGCAACAAGCGGGTCAGTATTTCCACCGCCGTTCTATTTCTTCAGGTAAACGGCTATCGCCTGACCGCAACAAATCCTGAACTAGAACAATTTGCGATTCAAGTGACGACCATGAAGCCAAGCAACGATACGATTGCCGACTGGTTCCGCACCAAGACAGTTCGGACAAAGTCGCGTTGATCGCGGTTCTCCGTCGCTACATCAGAGGACTCCAGCAAAGCCCGCATGACTTACGGGCTGGTGCGGGTGAGTAAGGCGTGACCGGCATTTATTCTTCCGTCAGGTCTTCGCTATTATCGAACTATGAAAGCCAAGAGAGTGAGGCAGAAGAAAGCAAAGGTTGGAGCAGGCGCAACCAGGGTGAAGGCTGTGATCAAACGGCTGCGAAAAAGATATGGGCCGATGCTAAAACGGTTATCAGAGGTGTAGAGGCTAGGAGAGGCAACGGTAGAGCTCGGCGTTCTTCTCCATCACACGCGTGGCAGCGGCGTGGAACGCGTCATCGGGCTGGCCAATGAAGTCGTGGATGCCGAGGCGCACCATCTGCTCGACGGTCAGGCCCTCGCGCTTACCCAGCACTTCCAGCCGCCGCATTTCTTCATCTGAGAGGGATATCGTGAACGTTGCCATGATCGGCTCCTTCGCTTAGCATGCTGCGTCTTGTGATGGGGTAAGTATAGGGAAAGAATTCGCGAGGGCAAACCCTTGAACCAACCCGCCGTCATCTCGAAGAACTCTGCAAGGCCCGCGTGACCTATGGGCCGGTGCGGTTAAGCGAGGCTTAGCTAGTGGGTAATGTATTCTATGCAACGGCTAGATGGATGCCAGTGCCGATACCAGCCTGAGGCGCATATTCAATGTGAAGAATTCGCCGAGGTGTTTTGCTTTTACTCTTCGATGAGGCGTGGATAATAAGGGACTTCATCAGCAGCACTCCCCCCGCAGGCACCACGCATTCCGTAGAGGCCTGCGTGTTTGTAATGGCGCCAATCTCATTCTCAGTAAGGACACCCTTGTTATGGCTTCCCGGGATCACCCGTAGTGGTCCATTCTCTGACGCACAGTGGTCTAAGTGCACTCGTAATGTAACAACTCTCTCCAGCGCCCATGATGGCGCGCGTGCATACGTTACGCCCGCTTTGCAAGACCATGGTCCCCATTCTGATCCATCAAGCTTCCTGCTGAGTGGAAGCGAGGTATCCTGATGCCATACGACCAGCCAATTTGATTTTGGCGATTTCTCAAACAACGTTGCGCGGTAAGGAATTGCAGGCTCCGAAAGAGGGGTCGAAGCCAACGCAATCAACCGCTTATCGTTTGCTAAGGAAGAGATAGCTGGGCATGACATAAGATGACGGGTTCCTGCACGGCTCCGTCCGACCTTCCAATTTGATAGATGGTCCAGGATACGCATGCACTCCGAGCTTGGGAAAACATTATGGATTACAGAGAAGCCGTTTTTGTTTAGCTCTTCCATCTCTTATTAAATCGTGTGCCGGAGATGCAGTGCGTCGGTGTCCGTTTTGGATTGTATAGTGCGAGCGACCGGAATGCTTTCAACTACGCGCGTCCAACGAAGGCCTTCCGATTCCTTACGCCTCTCTTGGAGGGAGTGGCCGAGGTTGCCCTTTACTGCGCGCATCGAACGAGCACCGTCTCACCGTGCGCGTTCTGCGAGCAAGAAGGGCACCTGGCCGTTCCCTCTCATCCTTCTGAGGCCGCGCGTTGCGCGAGCAAGGAGAGCGTCCCAGTCGCTCCTGCGCCTTACGGCTCCACTGTCACGTCCACGTAGGCCGGCACACTATCCGCTCCCTTCTTGTCCGTCACCCGCAGCTTGAACCGGTAGGTCCGTTTCTCTGACACGGTCGGCGCGAGGAACGACGCTTCGGCGTTATCCACGTCCAGCAGCGCGATCTTGCTGCCTCGTACCTGACTCCACGCATAGTACAGTGCTTCGCCTTCGGCATCGCGGCTTTTCAATCCGCTCAGCTTCACTTTCGACCCAGCCTTCACGGTCTTGTTCGCTCCGGCGTCGGCCATTGGCGGTTCGTTGGGCTCGTCGTTCACTGTCACCCCGACATCGAGTGAGGCTTGCTTGTCGCGGTTCGTGACCGAGAGGACGGTCTTCCCGTTGCCGACGATTTGTAAGAGGCCATGGGGCAATACCCGAATGACTTTGGGATTTGACGATTGATAGGCCGTGCCGGAGGCAGGGGAACTGATGCGTCGAGTGACGCCGTCGGCGAACTCGCCGACGACAGGCAGCTCGAAAATCTTGCCCATTGAATCGACGTGACCGAATGCGGAGGATTGCCCCGTTCGTCCGAGCTGCAGGGGTTTGTCGGTTTCGAACTCAATGGTTGCGAGAGCGGCGTCTGGTTCTACGTTCACCAGGATTTCATCGAAGACGGATCTCGTTCCCAATCGTCCTCGTGAAATTTCGGCGACCGCCAGCAACCGCATGGGCCCGATGCCATCTTTCGGGACCCGCAACGGGCCGCCGAAGGCCGGGTTATGGTCGGGCAATCCGATCAGCGCCACCGGCGCAACGATCGATCCCGTGGCTGTCGCATCCTCCTGCTCCACGAGCGTTTCGTCCTGCTCACCGTACCAATAGTAGCGGACCCGGATGATGCCGGAATCTTTGCCGAGGTCCACACGGGTGGTGACAGTTTTGCCCGATATCAGCTTCGCCCCTTCCGCCGGTTCGACGATCGTAAATGCGTGGGCCGGCTGCGCTGGAAGCGCAAGGTAAAAGGCAAACGTGTAAAGGCAAAAGTTAAGTCCCAACTTTCTACCTTTTCTTTTTAACTTTGTCCTTTCCACGCTCACCTCTTCAGGTGGTAGGGCACGTCGGTCAGGATGACGCGATCTTTGAATAGGAGCGCGGCTTTCAAGCGGAGTGCCCGCTGATTATGCAGGATATTTTGCCACCACTCAGCCGGGAGAATTTCGGGGATGACGACGGTGATCCAGGTGTCCGGCTCCTTGTCCAGGATCTCTTCGACGTAGTCCAGGAGGGAATTCAGAATGGATCGATAGGGCGAGGGTAAGACGACGAGGTTGACGCCGCCTCCCCACTGGGCCCACTGCATCTCG
>VBOL01000204.1 GCA_005887945.1 Nitrospirota bacterium | reverse complement strand
GGTATGATGTTTTATCGAGTAGTTCTCGCCGCACTTCTTCTTCCCTCCCTTTCTTTCCAGCCTGTGCGACAACGGCACAGCTGCGAATCGACCCTACTGTGTTTTGCGATCACCGCAATTTCAATCACCCCCCATCTCTTGAGGGATAGCCAGGCACCCCGTTCCCTCACTATTTTGTGAAAAACGTTATGGTTCTTGGGAAGCAACAGACCTGTTGGGATAGTCCGGAGTTTACTGTTGACTGCCTGCTACCGAGCGTAAGCAGGCAACTTGAAGAGGATGAGTGCGTCTTCGAATGCTGAGAGAGGGGGGGGTAAGCTCACCACACATGAGTACCTGGGAGAAGGGGATATTGTGAAAGTCCGATTATGGTTGGTGGTGTATCGAGTAATCTTTGCCGCACTCCTCCTTCCCCTTATTCCCCAGCCTGCACTGGTTGGGGCGGAGGGGTTCGGTCCATTCCCCGTTAGAAACTTCCAGGCTTTTCAGCAGTTGGTGTTGAGTCTTCCTGGCGACCGTGCAGCCGTCGTGAAACCGGGCACGTTGGACGTGCGGTTGGAACTTGCCGAGACCGCCAGTATCTATAACGACACGTCGCCACAGACTGACGTAATAGTAAAATTTGAAACTCTCAGATCCGGTCTCTTCCTTCGTTATGGTGCCACCGACAGATTGGAGCTCGGGCTAGAGGTACCGGTGTTCTATCGGTACCAGGGATTTATGAATGGAGCCATTACTGCGACCGAGCGGGCAACCACTGGCTTGAATCCGGCGCGAGATGCGCTTAAGAACACCAACTTTGTGTTCAATGTCACTCGGAACGGACAAAGAATTATGAGCGGAGGTCCGGGTGCGATGGGGCTGGGGGATACGACACTGATGAGCAAGTATCAACTCCTGACGGAGGGGGCAGCGATGCCGGCTGTTTCGCTCCGTGGCGCCGTGAAGTTGCCGACGGGGGATCAATCGGCTTTTTTCGGAAGCGGGAGTCCGGATTTCGGATTGGGTCTCGCTGTTGAGAAGCTGGTGGCTGGCCGATGGATGCTCTACGGTAATGTAACTGGAGTCGTCCCGACCGGCACCATAGCAGGTTTTGGCCTACGGCCCACCCTTTCGGGGCTTGCCGCCATCGAATACATGTGGTCGGAGAACCTGTCGATCACGGCCCATTTTGACTTCTATTCGTCGCCGTTTCACGGGACTGGCGCAAAAACATTCGACCAAGGTGTTACAGAATCAGTTCTCGGGTTCAGCTATCGTGTGGCCCCACACTTCCTGTGGCAAGTGTATGCGGTTGAAAATCTCGACTTTATTAGAGGGAGCGCGGCAGACTTCACTGTTTCAACAGTATTTACCTATCGGTTCGAATCCGGCTTGAGTCGCCAATGAGCTGGCCCGCATTGGCTAACCGCTTGACAACACAGGACTTCCATGTGAAACTCCCACCTGCTAGCGTCCAAGCTGCTATACTGCTTCGCCAGTGCTTATCTGAGTTCTGAGTCCAGCTCGTTATTAAGGCGCACGCATTGAGGAAAAGGAGCTTCTGTTATGTCGATCTTGAAGACCATTCAAAGCCCGGCTGATCTGAAACGGTTATCACCGACGCAGTTTCCTGCCTTGTGCCAGGAGCTGCGGGAACAGATTATCGGCGTGGTGTCCAACGTCGGAGGGCACCTCGCCTCCAACCTTGGGGTGGTCGAGTTGACGGTCTCCTTGCACTACCTGCTCAACACGCCGCAGGACAAGATCGTCTGGGACACCAGCAATCAGGCCTACGTGCATAAGCTGCTGACAGGGCGTCGCGAGAGGTTCCATACGCTCCGGCAGTATGGAGGGTTGAGCGGCTTTTGTAAGCGCGAGGAAAGTGAATACGATACGTTCAACGCAGGCCATGCGGGAACCGGTGTATCCGCGGCCTACGGCATGGTCGAGGCGCGTGAGCAGTTGAAACAGCGACACAAGGTCGTCTGCATCGTCGGCGACGGCGCCATGACGGCCGGGATGACGCTGGAAGGTTTGCAGCATGCCGGAGGGTTGGGGAAAGATTTCCTGGTTATTCTGAACGATAATCAAATGTCCATCTCGAAGAACGTCGGAGCCATTTCCTCCTATTTGAACCGGTCCTTGACCGGGGACTTCTACGCCAGGATGCGGGAGGAAACAGGGCAACTGTTAGGGAAAATCCCCCACTTCGGGCAGGATATGCAGAAGTTGGCTCGCCGGGCTGAAGAGCTGGCCAAGGGAGCGATCCTTCCTGGGCTGCTCTTTGAAGAGCTTGGGTTCAGGTATGCGGGGCCGATTGACGGACATAATTTCGAGTATCTGCTGCCCACCTTGGAAAATATGTTGAAGATGAAGGGGCCGGTGTTGCTCCATGTCATTACGAAAAAGGGGTTGGGCTATGAGCCTGCGGTGAATAATCCGGTGTGGTTCCATGCCTGTCCACCCTTTGTTCGGGAGACCGGGGCACCGGCGAAGAAAGCGGCGCGGCCGTCCTATACACAGATCGCCATCGAATCATTGGTCAAGCTGGCCCGCAAGGACAAGCGGATCGTCGCGATTACGGCTGCGATGTGCGAAGGGACCGGCCTCAATATTTTCGAGAAAGAGTTTCCCGACCGGCTTTATGACGTGGGGATTGCCGAACAACATGCGGTGACATTCGCAGCCGGTCTTGCGGCGCAGGGCCTCCGTCCGGTGGTGGCGATGTATGCCACCTTTTTACAGCGTGCATATGACCAGGTGCTCCACGATGTCGCCACACAAAATCTGCCGGTGACTTTCTGCATCGATCGCGGCGGGCTGGTTGCGGAAGATGGGACAACGCACCACGGGGCGTTCGATTTCGCGTTTCTGCGCCACATGCCGAACATGGTCGTCATGGCGCCGAAGGATGAAAATGAGTTGCAGCATATGCTGAAAACCTGCATCCAGTATGACGGGCCGGCCTCGGTGCGGTACCCGATCGGGAAAGGCGAGTTGTTGCGCGATGGCACGGAGGTGGCGATCGTGGCCATTGGTGTGCCTGTCTCGCATGCGGTGACGGCGGCGAAACGGCTTGAGGAAGAAGGTATTTCCACAGCGGTGGTGAATGCACGTTTTGTGAAACCGCTGGATCAGGACTTGATTGTCGAGGTGGCGAAGCGCGTTCGATACGTGGTGACGGTTGAAGAAGGCAGCAAGATGGGCGGGTTCGGCTCAGCCGTTCTCGAAGCCCTGTCCGATGCCGGCGTGACGGATGTGACGACGAAGGTCCTGGGGTTGCCGGATTGGTTCATCGAGCAAGGACCGCAGGACTTCCTGCGCGAACGATATGGGTTGACGGCGGAAGGCATCTATCAGAGCGTGAAGGAATTAATCGGCAAGACACCGGCTTCCTCACGAGAGAAGTTCACCCTTGTTTCATCGGCCGATCGGCTGTCGCACGGAGATGAACAGGGGAGTTGATTGAAGACGTGAGGCATGGAGCGGTAGCGGGCTGCGGAAAGGCTATTGTGACACGGTAGAAATTCAATGGCCCGCAGGTCTAGGACAAGGGGAGCACACCGCGCAGGATTCTCAAAAAGGCCGCTGGTCTCACGCGCCCAACCCCGGCGCGCCGAGACGCGCCGTTCCTCGGACAAGGCCGCAGCGAGCGAAGAGGCGAAGGTGTACGTTTCGGTACGTTGAGCTTCTGAGCGAAGCAAGAACGCTGCTGGCGGACTTTTTCAGCATCCTGCTGGACGCGAAACGTAAGTAGTACAAAGACACGATGCACATTACTAGACGGAAAACGCGGCAGATTCAAGTTGGCAAGGTCAAGATCGGCGGAGACGCGCCTGTATCCGTGCAATCGATGTGTTCGACTGACACGCGCGATGTTGTGGCGACGATAGAGCAAATTCGCCAGTTGGAGGCTGCAGGGTGCGAAGTGATCCGCGTGGCCGTGCCGGACAACGAAGCGGCGGCTGTGCTGTCCAAGATCAAGGCGGCGATGACCGTGCCGCTGATCGCGGATATTCATTTCGACCATCGGCTGGCATTGAAAGCGGCTGAGATCGTGGACTGCGTCCGGATCAATCCGGGCAACATCGGAGCCTGGTGGAAAGTCGAAGAAGTCATCAAGGCCGTGAATGTTCGAGGGATTCCCTTGCGGGTCGGCGTGAATGGCGGGTCACTCGAGCGGCCATTGCTGGATAAATATGGCTGGCCATCACCTGAAGCCTTGGCCGAATCGGCACTCAATGCCGTCCACGCGTTAGAAGACGTGGGATTCACGAACATGAAGGTGTCGCTGAAGGCGTCGGATGTGCACCATGCGATCGATGCCTATTGGTTGTTTGCGCACCAGTCCGACTATCCAGTGCACATCGGTATTACAGAGGCAGGAACGGCGATGACCGGGGCCGTCAAATCCACCATGGGTCTCGGGTATTTGCTTTCACAGGGGATCGGCGACACCTTGCGCGTGTCACTGGCTGCTGATCCGGTCGAAGAAGTGAAAGTGGGGTTCGAGATCTTGAAGTCGCTCGAACTTCGCCACCGAGGGATCAATGTGATCGCCTGTCCCACGTGCGGCCGCGTCGAAATCGATGTGGTGAAGTTGGCCAATGAACTGGAAAAGAAGCTGGGCCATATTAAGATCCCGCTCAATGTGTCGGTTCTTGGCTGTGTCGTAAACGGTATCGGCGAAGGCAAGGAAGCGGATATCGGGATCGCCGGCGGCGAAGGCAAAGGCATCCTGTTCAAGAAGGGCAAGCTCGTCCGAAAGGTGCCGATCGAAGAGTTGATGGATACGCTGATTCAAGAGGTCGAGCTGATGGCGAAGGAAAAAGAAACCGAAGGGAATGGGGAGGCAGCGGTCCCTTCGAACGAAGGATGGGAATCGATCGTTCCGCAGTCGGATCAGCCTGCGACTCTCGGGAAAGAAATTCCCGTGCTACCCAACCGATAATCACGCACCTGCCTCCGTCTCTTCGTTATCCCCTCGAAGTGTACGTTGAGATATCGCAACAAGGCCCGCTATAATGCGCGCGGGGCGCCGTACCCAAGTGGTTAAGGGAGCAGTCTGCAAAACTGCGATGCAGCGGTTCGACCCCGCTCGGCGCCTCCAACCTCTCTAGAGCCATTCCAGTTGGATTCGGCCCTCGCGAGTCATATCAAAGCCCTCTAGGAGACGACACCCTTCCTCAACGCTGCACCAGGTTTGGGCCATTTCGAGGCCGAGCAAAGTCAGAGGAGGCCTCAACATAATCACCCTTTGGTAGCGAATCCTTCAGTCTGGTGGAAAGTTGGTCAAGGAGGTATTGATTTTCAGAGGTGGCTATAGCTATAGGAAGAAGGCGGGAAGAAAATTGACGGGCACGAGACTGAGTGTTAGAATCGCCAACGTTTACAATCGCCTAGTCCGGTTGCCGCCGTTACCGATACAGATCGAAAAGAAGGAGAGAGAGGAATGGCCGTTCCACTTTCCCAGATGGCTACTGTTACGAAGTACGTGATTGTCCAGAAACTGAAGGGGTTAAAACGGTATCCGCTCGTGCTGATGCTGGATGCAATTTGGCCTGTGCCGGTTGCGGAAAGATTCAATACCCGGATCATGTGCTGGATAAGCGACTCACGCCTGAGCAATGCTGGGCCGCTGCAGAGGAATGCGGTGCTCCGATCGTCAGTATCCCTGGTGGCGAACCGATGATCCATCCCGGGATGCCCGCGATTGTCCGTGGGCTGGTTGCGCAGGAGCGGTATGTGTATCTCTGCACCAATGCGATTTTGATGGAGCGAAAACTCGACGAGTATCAGCCCTCGAAATTTCTCACGTTCAGCGTCCACATGGACGGTCTGAGCGATGAGCACGATTTGGCGGTTTGCCGAGACGGTGTCTATGATGTGGCGGTGAAGGCGATCAAAGCGGCGTTGAAGCGGGGGCATCGGGTCACGACCAACACGACCCTCTTCGATGACGCCAATCCGGAGCGCGTGCGGAAGTTTTTCGATGCGATGATGGAGCTTGGGGTCGAAGGCATGATGATTTCGCCGGGCTACAGCTATCAGAAGGCGCCGGACCAACAGCATTTTCTGAAGCGAGAACGCACGAAGGAATTGTTTTCCCGTATTTTGGGGAATCCGAAGAAGGGGTGGCAGTTCAATCAGTCGCCGCTGTTCTTAGATTTCTTAATGGGGCGGCGGGAGTACGAATGCACGCCCTGGGGCAATCCGACCTATAACGTCTTCGGATGGCAGAAGCCCTGCTATTTGCTCCAAGAGGGCTACGCGAAGACGTTCCGTGAACTGATGGACAGTACGGAGTGGGATCACTACGGAACAGGGCGGAATGAAAAATGCGCCGATTGCATGGTGCATTGCGGCTATGAAGCGTCTGCAGTCGAAGATACCTTCGGAACGATGTCCGGGTTTGGCCGGACCATCAAGTTGACGGTGCTCCCTACCTCGCGATGACAGATTGCGTAAAGCGTCGCGGGTCTCTCATCGTTCGCAGGAACCTCCTGACCATCTTCTGGTTGTGCGATTTATGCTTCACATTTCACGCCTCACGGTTTTCCCATGACCGATACCAAGAACCATAGTAGTGGCGGCGTAACCGGATCGCCCGAAGGTCGCGTATTTCAGCCGACCTCTTTCGCTGAGCTAGCAGAAGCGGTGGAGCTGGCGTTCGATTATCGCGGCGATGTAACGGTTTCATTGAAATCCGGCGAATCCCTCAATGGGTATCTCTTCAATCGTCAGGTCAACGGTTCCGACTCCTATCTTGAGCTGTTCCCTTCCGACAGTTCTGACGCGCGACACATTCGCTATGACCAGATTGCCGCGATCGCCTTCACGGGTGAGGACACGGCGACGGGGAAATCCTGGGAGAACTGGATCGCCAAAAAGGATTCGGAGCGACGAGCCGAAGTGGAACGTGTCGCAGCCGACGCAAAAACACGAGGAATTCTGTAAGGCCTCCGCCTGCCGATCGCATCGTTTCTTCTCATTTTTATCTACACAGGCTCATTGCGGATGCTCCCCTCCAAGTGCTTGGAAAGGGGCTTGTCTCTCCGTCCGGTCGGGCAGTCAATTCGTTGACAACGGGTAGGGGCTATGCTAAAAGTGTCGGTCTCAAAATTGACCGGGCTCGTTGGTAATCAAACGTTCTGTTGTGAGAGGCTGACGCAAGCGCTTAGCGACGGAAAAAGGCGTCAGTCCAGAGCACGTGAGGCGCAGACGGATCGCACAGAGTGAGTCACGATGGCGGGAATGGATCCTAGCCATTGCAATGGTGGGCGGGCTCCCCTCGGTCGTTTCTGCGACACATGAAGCCGACCATCGGTTTACGGTCGAAGGGTTCGTATGCGGGGCAGATGGAAAAAAGAGCGCGAATATAGATGTGCTCGTCAAGGATACAAGGATCGCTTACGGGCAGATCGTCAAGACCGATGGAGACGGATACTACAAGGCGGCGTTTCATCTTCATAATGATAATCTTGGCGATCCGCTGCTGATTGAAGCCAACGGTGAGCAGCAGCAACAGAAAGTCTTGTTTGACCCGAAGGATCACGAGGCAGAGCGAATAATTCAGGTCAATTTTGGGACCGGCTGCATACAGGATAGGGGCAGCACTCCTCTGTGGGTCTATCTAGGGTCGGGGGCCGTGGCGGCAGCAGTCGGTGGGTTCATTGGGGTCAAACTGATTCGCTCATGGCGGAAGCAGGAACAGAAACGAGGGAAGTCTCAGGGCAAGCGTAAGAAATAACCGAGGCGGTCCGTGGGGCTGATGTGCACCTCGCTGGATCGGTGACTTGAAGTGGCAGGGGAGTGTGCGTGGCGTCACGGTATTCGTTAGGATCGGCGCTTTTGCAGGGGTGATTATCCCCCCCGGTGAAAGCGTTTTTTTTCGTCTCAGTGGGAGAGTGAAACGTCATTGATGGGTCGGGAAAAAAAGGAGCACGGGATGGTTATGAAGCAGATGAAAGTTCCGCAGCTGGCGGTTGTGTTCGGGATGGGGCTCTTCATGGTGGCATGCGGGGGAGGAGAAGGAGAGGGGCCGATCGTTCCGCCGCCGCCCGCTCCTGCTGAGTACGCCGACAAACATATGCCGGCCGGTTGGTGGGCCGATGCGGCTAAAATGGAAGAAGGGCGGAAGATCTTCATCGGCGAGACAAACCCCGATGTGAATTGTGCCAGCTGCCATGGCAAGGACGGCAAGCCGGTCAAGGCGGGTGCTCGTGACTTCCGCGTCGGCGAGCGAATGAAGCTCTACTCCGATTCGGTGTGGATCTGGCGGATTTCCGAAGGGGTTCCCAATACGAAGATGAAGGCGTGGAAGAGCAAGCTGTCAGAAGAAGATATCTGGAAGGTGATGTTGTTTGAGCGGAACTTCGGTCTGGCTGGGAAGGGATGGGACGCCGACAAGAAATCATGGGTTGATGCAGCAAGCGTCTCGGCAGCTTCTGCTGCTGCTCCGGCTGCTCCGGCACCGGCGGGCAAGTAAGGGGACTTCAATCTAGGAGCCTGTCCGACATTACCCAGAAACGTTCTTGCCCTGAGCATCCGGGTAGTCTACCGGTGTATTCGCTTAATGATAGCCTAGGGTGCTAGGCGATGCCTGGACGAACGTTTTGCTCCTACGGTCATAACCAGATCTTCTTGTGGCCCCCGTCAGTTCTTGTCGCGGGGGCATCGCACGGTTCACGGTGAATGGATGCTGTTCCGTACGACGCACAACCTCCTAACGCTCTGTACCGCCACCCGCCGCCGAAGCCTAGCAGGCTGTGGAAAACCTATTGTGGCACGGTGAAAATTTAAATGGTCAGTGTGAGGAGGGGCGGCGAAATATCATGAAAACTTGGCAGCGAAGTCTCGTGGCGGTATGTGCGCTTCTGGTATTGATCGGAGGAGTGGCGTATGCCCAATCTCCTGGCGCCCCTGCGGTGGAGTTTCCCTACACGGGGAATCGGACCGCGGTATGGATCGTCGCCCAGCTTCACATTCTGTTTGCGGCGTTCATTCTCGGCGCCCCGATCTTTGTCGTGATCTCAGAATGGATGGGGTATCGGAAGCAAGAGCCTCGATACGATCGCTTGGCAAAAGAGGTCACAAAGGTGACGGTCATTCTCTACAGCATGACTGCCCTCACCGGTGGCCTTTTTATTTTCGTGCTCCTCGCGACGTATCCGCAGTTCACCACGTGGCTCATCAATCACTTCTTTCTCGTGTTCGCAGTAATCTACCCGCTGCTGTTTATCAGCGAAACTATCTTGTTGTACCTGTATTTCTACACCTGGGACTCCTGGAAGGGTGAGAAGAAGGCCCGTCATATCGCCCTCGGTGTGCTCTTGAATCTGATCGGTTTGGTCACACTGGTCGTGATCAACGGCCCGACGTCGTTCATGAATACTCCGGTGAAGGCTGAGGGGATCTCGCCACAAGAGTTCCTCGCAGCTGCGACCTTATGGGACAAGATCGCCAACTATAGCTGGATGCCGCTCAATCTCCACCGGATTGTCGGTAACGTGACATTCGGAGGATTTGTGGCGGGCATGATTGCCGCCTACATGTACATGGGGGCGAAAAAGGAAGAAGAGCGGGCCTACTACGATTGGATGGGCTTCGTCGGAAATCTGATCGGCGTGGGCGCGATGCTGTTCCTGCCCTTCATGGGGTATCTGTTGGCGTATGAGCTCTGCGACTACGATGCGTCGATCTGCCCATACATGATGGCCGACCAGCTTTCGATGTTTTTTGAAATGCAAGGAGCGATGATCGGACTCATGTTCTTGGCCAGTAACTATTACATATGGCTCAGCATGAAACGCATTGAGGGGGTCGAAAAGGTTCGCATGACGATCCTGGCTCCCATCGCGATGGTGGCGCTCCCCTTGGTGATGACCAAGGTGATGACGGACTATCCGGTTCCCGACCCGATGTCGTTGGCGTTTCTCCTGCCGTTGATCCTGGCGCCGTTCACTCTGGGCCGGTTCATCCCGAAGACTGTTTCTGCGCGGACCGTCATTAAAATCGGCTTCTTGATGGTTGTCGTGGGCGATGCCATCTGGCTCACCCCCCACGGATTCGTTCCGACCGGCGCCAAGCTGGTGGCGGAGTTGGAGCTGCCGTCAGATTGGAACTTTCTGGCGTTGATGCCGGCCAAGAATTCGGCGGCGTTCACGTTAGTGTTCGTTACGGTCGTCAACTACGTCATTTATAACCGGGCTATCAGGCAGGGCACG
>VBOL01000027.1:13558-18145 GCA_005887945.1 Nitrospirota bacterium | reverse complement strand
ACCGCAAAGGAAAGCGGGTGCCCACGAAGGAGCCCCGCGTATGTTCCTTCTGCCTGGCGAACGTAGGAGAGAACCTCAGGACGGAACAACCCGGGTAGGGGAGCCACCGGCTTGAACGCCCGGATCCGGCGGAGTACCTCGCCGCCATAGTTTCCCGTCATCCTCACGGTGGCGATCTCGCGGGCCCTCTCGTTGACGTAGAGGTCTGGGGAACGGCTTACGTTGGCGCATCCGTCGGTGAGGTACACGGTACGCTCGGCGTAGTGGGAAAAGCGCGAGAGGAACTCCTCTCCCACCGGAATGACATCGTGGGACTGTCCGCACGCGCGCGCCACTTGCCGCGCCACGAGGACATCCCGACAGTCGCGGAACATCCCGCCGAAGGTATAGCAGGGAAGGGATCCGGGGGGAGGCTTCTGCCAAGCCATGATCATTCGGGTGTCCAGTCCCCCCGTCAGGGACATCCCGATCCGCTCGTGACCATCGAAGTACCGAGAGAGGTTCCGCGAGAAGATCTCCCGGATCTCCCGGTAGTATGGTTCCGGCTCTAGGAGCGCCTGGTCCTCCCACTCTCGCGGCTGGAAGTACGTTTCTTTCCGCTCGACGGAGCTGTTCCGGAAGACCCACGCCGCGGCGCACGGCAGCACGTGAACGCCCTCGAAGAGCGTCCGGTTCTCCAGGGTGCAGCCGCAGGCGACGAACTCCCCCAACCCCCGTGGGTCCGCCCTCCGGAGTTCAGGACGCACTGTGAGGATTGCTTTTGCTTCCGCCGCGAAATAGAAGGCCTCCTTCGACTCATGATAGTAGATCCGATGCATCCCGTACCGGTCGTTGAAGAGCATCGCCGTCCCGCGAGTGCGGTCTGTCAGGAGCCCGTGGAACCTGCCGTTTAATCCCACCGGAAAGGAGGGGTCGTCCTCGTAAAGGTGGGCGAGATAGGACGGCCCGCCGTGATCAAGCCGGTGTCCCCGCTCCTTCAGGCGGCGCGCCGTCCCCGGCTCTGGAAACTCCTCTCCGGAAAAGACGAGAACGACGTCCCCACGTTCGTTCCGCAGCGGCATGCCATCGGAGAAGGACTCCTTCCGCACCGCCCACCCGACGTACACTCCCAGCGACTCGTCCACCCACGTACCAGTCACGTAGAAGTTCTCGTGGCGAAGTGCCTCCACCATGCGTAGAAGCTCCGGCTCCGCCCGTTTACGCGGCATCCTCGTGAGAAGACCGACGATCCCCGGCATTGGCCCTCTTTAGAGAGTTTCCTTCGCGACCTGGAACTTTCGGCCGTACCAACGGCTCCGAATTTTCCTGAGTTGGACGAGCACCGGTTCGGGAATCCGGTCCGCTAGCCTGTGGTGCAAACCCAGAGCGAAGGCCACCCGGCCCGCAAGAGTGAGAGGGATGTAGTAGCGCGGCACTTCGATCCGTTGGAACCCATTGTAATGCTTGAAGTCCGCCAGACTGTCCGGCTGGTTTTTGCCATGAGGGAACTTCGCATATACGAGATAGGGGATGTGTCTATCGGCGCATGACCGGACCGCTTGGGCGATCAGCGCATTCGTCGGAGCCTTGTCCCTATGCTGAATCATCGACAGGATCTGCATCAGGGCCGCCTGCCCTTGATCTTCGTCGCTTACCAGCTTGGCGAACCCAATCAGGCTGTCGCCGAGAAACGCGCCGAAGAAAACGCTCCGGTCAAGGAAGGTCGCTTTTTCCCTTCGGATGGTCTCGATGTCCTTCCCGTAGTGATAGAACTGCTTTCCCTGGCGGAGCGGCGACTCGTTGTAGATCGCGTAGATCCCCTGAACGAGGGCGTCATCGAATGGCACCTCGCGGACCGACACGCCCTTCTTCTCGGCTCGCCGGACCATGTTCCGGGTTTTGTCGTTGATCTGCCGAGTCCACCAGTGGTCGAAGGTGGACACGGGCAGGGCGGCCGCGTTGTCCCACTCCATTGGATAGCCATATTTCGGCGAGGTGTAAGGCAACTTCTGCGTGAATGTGAAAAGGTCGATCCGGATTCCTGACGCCCGCAAGGCGTCGCGCGCGGCCTCGGGATCCTCCAGGAACTCGAACCCGTCCGCCGCGAGGCGGGCGATCCGGATCAGCCCTCCCTGGACCTGAATGTCCTTGCCGCACACCTTCATGAATCGCCGCCTTTCCCCGGGCACCAGCCCACGGGAACGGCCGAAGAAGGCGCAATCCGGACATCTCCAATCTGACGGAAAATCTCCCCTGCCACGAGGAATCGATATTCCTCCTGGTTGACCGGGTGCGTCTCCACTTCAACGACAAACTGACGAGCCAGGGAGAAGATCCGTTGCAGGCGGCCCGGAGGTTCAAGGGGCGCCAGCGAGAAGAAGAAGTCCACCATGCGGTGGCGCCGGGCCAGCATGCCGTCAACTAATCGTCGGTAGAGGCGGTTCCACAGGCTCTTCTCACCGTGCTGGAAGGAGAAGTTTCGCCGCACGAGGGTTCCCGGCGGTAGCAGTCCCCCGAGAAGCACATTCGCGCAAAGGTGCATGTGATGATGGCCGTCGAGGCGGTCCGGGGCGACACCGTAGAGACGACGGAATTCATCGAGTTGGGCCGCCACGACGTACTCGAATGAACGGATGAGTCCCGGGTGAAACACGACCTGGGCGAGGCGGTGGCGCCGCAGGTATCGACGCAGCTCCTGCTGGCGGTCCACGAGCCCTGCGGGACACCCCGACGCTGAAAACGACGTCGTAAAGTTGAGGTGGAGGCCGGCATCGATCCCGCGATCCCGTGCCAGCGTCGCGGCCCGCTCCGAATCCTCCATGAAGACCATGGCACTCACGGAGGAGACGGCCCCCCGCAGGGCGCAATCGAGGATCTTCCCGGTGGTCCGGGGGTCTCGTCCCCAATCGTCGGCGTTCACGATGAGAAGACCAGACTCAGGCGCTTTGCCGCTGTCGGTTGCCAATCCGTCACGCGTCGGTGCGTGGTCCGGTCTGTATGATTGGAGAGCCCGCATCAGCCCGCCACCAAATCCACAACGCGCATCAGACCACTAGTTCGCCGCCTTCGGCCGCAGTTCCACGCCGCGGACAGTTTTGGGAAGTCCCCTGAGTGTCCGATAGATCGCTCTTAGCGTATCGCCGCATTCGACGCACCAATAGCTTAGGACATTCGCGTATGAATCGAATCGCCCCAAGAAGAAGACTTCTTTACCGTTTTTCCCGGCCAGATCGTTCTTGAACGTATACGTTCCTGGATTTGTTACTGGATTAATGCCATTGAGGTCATAAACGGAACAACGATTGTGCTTCAACCATTCGATTAGCTTCCAGTGCAGGAAATACGATCCTCTGCTTTTCATGCCGGTATTGCTTGTGGCGCCGAACAGATAGATCGCCGTTTTTCCTATTGCGCTACAGACAAGACCAGCACAAAGCTCGTCACCAGACCCGCACAGCATGATCTTCATCTTGAACTTCTCAGGTAACAGACCTTGAATCGATCTAAATTCATTAATATCGTTGAACTCCACAAATTTCTTCCTGGATACCATATCTCGGTAGATTTTGATGAACTTCTCAAACAGTTCATCCCCAATACCCTCAACGATCTCCAATCCATTCCTCTCCGCACGCCTCAATTCACGGCGCTTTTGTGGGCTAAGACCCTCACGCAAATCCTCAAGCGGGCGACTCAGGTCCATGAGTATTGTCCTGTGACGCTGTTCCTTGCCTGACCGTGAGAAGCCTTCTTCTTTGAGGATAGGCAAAAAGCGAGGCGCATCATCATCGAATAGAATTGGAAATAGCCGTAATATCAGGCCGCGCCGGCATGCATACTCATTACGCAAGGCTCGAATAGCCTGACGAAATGTCTCTTCTTTCGTTTCAGCGTTACGCAGACGCCAGAGTGGTCCCCACCGAATGTATGCGATACCAACGTCGATGAATGGGAGTTTTGCAATTCTGGCTTGGGCGACAGCGACGATATCGCCATTTTCCTTCAAGAGCAAATGGCTGGTGTTCTGTCTACCGCCTCTCACGGCGGCATACGACCAGGTCTGATAGATATTCGCGTCATCAAAATGTTCTAGAATTTCACACCATGTCCGTTCATCCACGGTGTCAATCTCCGAAACGTACCCTGGACTTAACTCGCGCATCTTAGTTCGATCGAACGGGCCTTCCTTCCACGCATATCGGTCAGAGCAAGGCTGCCGCCACATTCCGCGACTTCCCGTTGAGATCTCTGGCGACGAGTTCATTTCGGTCTCAGCGGCGCAGTGTGGTATGCGGGGGGCTGGTGCTGCACTTGGAATTCGAAATTAACCTGCGACCGTCTCGCATGGAGCTGATCAAAGATGGCGTCCATGATTCTCGCGGTTAGCAGAATCTCCCGGTATGGGATGGGCACCGGTGTGCCTTGAACGATCGAACGGTAGAAAGACTCGATTAAGTACTTCATGCCGGACATCGCGTGGAAGTCCCTTGCCAGGAAAGTCCTCACGTTCGTGATCAGGTTCTCGAGATGCTGCTCCGCGAATATTGCGGGGGGGATGAACTTCTCGCCGTAGCTCTTGAACCTCCCGCCTCGAAGCTTGATCAATGT
>VBOL01000027.1:0-13481 GCA_005887945.1 Nitrospirota bacterium | reverse complement strand
CTCTTCGCAAATGATGACTCGAAGTTCGTCCACGATGTCGCGTTCGCCTATCTTCTTGAGAAACGGGCTGACAAAGCCGTACGCGATCACCTGAGGCGCATCGGTGGTCAGAAACTCCGCGATCCTGGCAATGCCGTGGCTGATAATGTTGTGCAATAATCTTCCAGGCAACCTGCGGACCCAATGTTGCTTGTCGCCAAGAAGCGCTCGCGCATAACCGTATCCAAGCTCATAGCAATAGTAACTTTCCATGTGTACCGGAGCCCCGCCCAAGTAGCCGCTTTGGACGAGCGTTCGCATGCGTCGCGCCACGTGGCTGAATTGATCATCATGTCCTACCGTCAGCTTGAGTCCTTTCTCATTGGCGAGTGCAAGAAGTATTTGGGCCTCCTCTGCGTAGAGTGTGACTGGCTTCTCCACATAGACATGGCATCCCTGTTCCAGGCAAAATCTAGCAATATCGAAATGGCTGTCCGGCGGCGTCGTGATGTGAACAACGTCTGGGCGGGCGACACTCAGAAGTTCAGTCAAGTCGCCGAAGTACCTTTTCACGGGGAACCTCTCGTAGAGCTGCCGCGCCATCAGCGGCTCCTTGTCACAGACCCCCACGATCTCGCATCCCTTGACGCTCTGGATTTGGGACGCGTGAGCGTCTGCGATCTTGCCGCATCCCACGATGGCGACTTTAAGCATGTTGGCCTCTCTCCAGGCAGCTCTGGAAATAACGCTTCAATCCCTCCGTCGTCGGCACCTTGGGTGCCCAGCCAAGCCGCGCCTTCACTTTTTCGTTGCTGTAGCGAGTCTTCCGCCAGTAGGCATGCCATGTCCTGCGATTGAAGACGGGCGGCAACTGTCCCTCTGACCAGTTCGAATACTTCTCCCATAACCAGCAGAGCGTATAACTCACAACGTGCGGAACATAGATTGATGTGAAGTGCCTAACATTCCGTTTGTACAGACGTAAAAACCGTCTGCTGGAAGGCAGATCGTCGTCCACGACATTGAACACCTCGCCTTCCGCTCCTTTCTTCAATCCCGCCAGTACAATCGCCTCTGCGCAGTTATCAACGTACGTGAACGGTATGGTGTTGGAGCCGCCCAGATGCAGAAAGACCCCAAACGTACCGATCCCCACCCGGTTCGTGATGCCCTCATGGCCGGGACCATAAACATACCCGGGCCTGACGATGACGTACGGGATCCCGAACCGCTTACCATATTCGGTGACGATTTCGTCCTGTTTGGCCTTTGCGAAACAATAGGCATCCCCCCGGAGCTCGGGACGCTTTTCAACCGGGCACGACTCATCTAACAGCCGCCGCCGCGGTTTCTGCGTGTTGGTATAGACCGCAAATGAACTGATGCTGACGAATCGCCGCAAGCACTGGTGCCGGAGGGATGCTTCGAGGAGATTTCGCGTCGTGACAACTGAGTTCATGAACGCGTCGGGAAAGGATTTCGCACCTCCGCCCACGGCCAAGTGAAAAATCACCGCCACATCCTTGGTCGCAGTGGCGCAATCCTCGGGGGACAGAAGATTGCCTTTGACCACTTCCACTCGTGCCCCCACGCCGCGGCGACTGGCGACGGCTTCGAGCCTAGCCAATTCACTCGAGGGCCTGGCGAAACAGAGCAAGTTACGGAATCCACGATCCAGCACACTCTCTACGAGTCTGGGCCCGATAAAGCCGGTTGCCCCTGTTATCAGGATCCGATCGTCCGGCCCGATTATATAATCATCGCGTTCCATCTAGCCCATATCCCGCCGCTAATCGGTGACGTATGCTCTTATCGGCTTGATGCCCATCAGTGCGAGCAGCTTGCCCAGGTGCTCAAAGAGCTTGACTGAGAGAATCATAAACCGGTGATGCCCCAAAACCAGCGCGAACGGTAGTGCGGCCGTGTAAGCTGGAACAGCAATGACCGATTTTGCTATGGCGAGCGCTCCGAAGGTGGGCTCGATCACGGAGACCGCCCCCCCGAGCAACGCTCGTCTCAACATGAAGGTACGTTTCCAGCGTACCGGGGGAACCACCTCATATACCACGGCCTCATTGCACCAGACGAAAGCGTGCCGCTTTTCGATCATCCTTCTGAAAAAATCCTGATCCTCTCCCGTCAGAAAGTCCGGTCTGAACGGTTGCGCGCCTGCCGCGAAGATTCGCTTTTTCAGCAACACGTTGTTGGTCCGTCCCTTCCTCCAGTCGATAACGAATCCCGTTGGGTAAGTCGGCCGCTCATAGAACTTGCCCTTGACGACCCACTTTGGCGGCTCTTCGTCGAAGTGCCGCTTCACTGGTCCGAGCACGCCGTCCACTCCAAATTCATTACAGGCCTTGAACAAAGTCAGTCGCGTTCTCAATTGCCTTGTTCCGCGTCAGCGCGATATTCTGCCGCGGCTCCACGCAGTACTTGATCGGAATACTCGACGCAGCCGCAAAGTCCCGCACCACTGCTTCGCCAGATTGCAGATGATCGTTGTCGGCAACCACGATCGAATACGTGAACAGTCCGCTCGTATCCTGACCGTCGAGCTCCTCCAACAGGCGTTTGAGAAAGCGCGGGCGCTTATACGTGCAAATGCACACGCTGATATGCTTCGTTTCGTTGGTCATCTCTTCGCCGTTTATACGGCCGTGCGGCTTTCTTTGACGACGTCCCTGACAAGGAGAGGGGGCATCATACCGAGGGCAACGAGAGGCTAGCCGATGTGCCGGTAAAGAAGCTTACCGGCCATGGTCAGCACGCCACCCGCTCCGGGAGCAATCAGGCGATATTAGTGGCCTGATGTTCACTTGAAACGGCGTCGGAGGCCGCGGGGCAGCATCTGCACGAGTATGCCCAATGCCCGCTTCATGGGCGGAGGGAGCATGCTCCTGATAAAAGTCTCCATGGGGCCGCGGCGCCGCCACCGGATACTTCGGTCCAGGAACTGTAACTGTTCTGCCGTGAGGCGCCACGAGGATGCGCCACAGTTCTCAACGACGTGCGCGGTGGAATTGCCCCTGGGGATGGCCACAACGCCGTCCTTGCACAGACACCAATTGATAGCGACTTGAGCTATCGTCTTTCCCGTCCGGCGCGCCACTTCGGCGAGCGCGCAATCCGGATCGCAATCGAGGATACTCTGAAAGTCGCGGGCCAGCGGGCTGTACGCGATGATGGTGATTCCATTTGCCTGGCAATATTTCAGCAGGTCGGCCTCTATGGTGCGGTCCACCACGTTGTAGCGAACCTGATTCGAGACGATCCGGTATTTGCGGGTGGCATTCCGGGCTCGCTCAAGCTGCGCGACCGAAAAATTGCTGACGCCGATGAAGCGCACCTTGCCGGCGTCCACGAGCTGCTCCATGGCGGCGAGGGTCTCCTCGATCGGCACTTTGTCATTTGGCATATGAAGCTGATAGAGATCGATCCACTCAATCCCTAATCGCTTCAGGCTGCCATCGGCCGCTTCGAGCACACTGCGAAACCGGAAATGCTCCGGACAGACCTTGGTCGCGATGAAAACTCGGGCGCGTACTCCCGCCACAGCCTGGCCAACCACCATTTCGGTACCGTAGGACTCGGCCGTGTCAATGAACAGCGCTCCGGCATCCAATCCTTTCCGGAGCGGTTCCACTCCGGCGTGATAATTCCACGTCCCCAAACCGACTTCCGGGATCGATACGCCAGTGTTTGAAAGGGACTTGTAGGTCATCGCGAAGCTCGCTCGATAAACACGAGCGTCCAGTTGCAAGGGTTTCGCAAATCGCCGAACAGACCTTTGACCAGAAACCACACCGCCACCCGCGTGGGAACATAGATGCGCAAAAGGTAATGCCCTGGCTCGGCCAGGACATCGTCCACAGTGTATTGTTTGTCAGCACGTTCGCCTACGGCAAACCGACCGTCGAAGCCTCGTACGGCCATGGCAATTGCATACTTCTGGTTGAGCGTATATCGGTTGGGAACCATGAAGATGCCGTAGACTTGGTGTACGCCGAGCCAAGGCTGCACGACCACCTTTATCGGGTGATTCTCAAGCACCGCATGATCCGCAGGTGCTTCGGCGTCACAATCAGCGGTTGGCGGCTTGTTCAGAAGCCAAGCGACAGTGCCGGCAAGCACCAGAGCGACCGCTACCGAGGCGATCCCAGTAGTCTTGTGGGCACCCCAGCCCTTCATCAGCAGCGGCTGAGGCGCAGAAGCAACAGGATGGTCACATTGACGGACTTGAGCAGTTCGCCCGTTGGACGATGGTAGCGGCGAACCCTTTCTAGGAACGTTCCGGTTTTTCCGAGGCCACGGGATGCTCTTTTCGATTGTTGAGTTGCGATTCAGTTGGGGTGAAGAATCGCTTCCATAGCGAATAGGCGACTAGTGGGACTTCTAGCAGGCCGGGCATGGGATCGTCGTCGGCGAACGATGCGAACTCGATAGGACCCTTCAGTGACCGAGCATAAGCGCGAAGGGAGAGCCGCCCTCGCAATATTTCGCTCAAAGCGGCAGGGAGATCCGTGCTCATCCGCACCCACCGAACGCCAGGACGTCCGCGGAGTTCAGGCACACGCCCGTCGTGGATCAAAAGCCAGAGAAGATACGGAAAATCAACGCCCGCGCGGCCGCAGAGTGCCTGCCAAGTCCAGACGCGAGGATTAATGTCCAGGAGTTTGCAGCGCCCATCTCTTTCATCGTACTTGAATTCCACCTCCACGAGGCCCGTATAGCCCGTCGCGGCCAGCAAGCGTCGGGCTGGTTCCTCTATGGCCGGCTGGTTGAAGGTTTCAACAAATGAGCTTGAGTGGCCGAACTCGACCGGGTATTGCCGCGTGCGGCGCGCCGTCACCGAGGCAATGCTGCGACCATCAGCCCACCGGAGATCAACTCCTGTACCATAACCACGTCCGGGGCAACGAGTTTACATGCCTCCTCGTACCGTACAGCCAGGGCGCGCCGGTCTTCCACTCGCCACGCTTTGTCGCGTGTGAACCGGTTCAACTGTCTCTTGAATGCCGGCTTGAGGATCACGGGAAACGAGCAGTCCAGTTTCGACAGTTCCTCCTGGCTTTTCGGGAAGAACGTCTTGGGCTGATCGACGCCGATATCAGCAGCGAGCTGATAAGTGAGCCGTTTATCGTAGGCCCAGCGCAGCACATCCCAGGGGGGAGTGGTCAACCGGAATCGGCGTGCTAACTCAGCATGATGGCGTGCAAACAACGCCGCGGTCTCGTCGTGGGTCGGAAACAGCGCCCACCCGTCGAGCTGATATCGTGTCGCCAACGCGAAGAGGTAATCCAGTTGTTCGCTGTCGTCTCCGGCTGGCCAGGGGAAGCGGTTGCGGCAGTAGCGAGACGCAGACGCCAGCAGCTCCCCTTCCGGTTCCAAGATCCAAACTGGAATGCCACGTCGACCGAGGCTCCGAACGAGACCGAGCCCCCGATAGTGTCCACCGATGACGATGGCGCCCTCTTGCGGACTTGCCTGATCGCTTCGGTGTTTCGCATGAACAGCTTGTTTCGCGGTGTTCGCCGTAGGTCTGCACTCGAGTACGGCAATGATCGACTCACCCGCGCAAACCCGCTCGCCAACCTGCGTCGTAATTCGAAGATCATTGCGGGCAGGCAGGACGAGGTCCACTTGGGAGCCGAGGCGGATCACCCCAAGTCGCTGGCCTAAAGCGACCTCCTGGCCCTCGCGAACGAAGACGGCGATCTGGCGAACAAGCCGAGAGGCGATTTGTACCACCGCCACCTGGAGGCCGTATCCCTCAATGACGGTGGTGGCCCGCTCGTTTTCAAAGACCATCTCCGGCTTTCTCAAGGACCCGAAGCGTCCCGGGAAATGACGATGAAACGTGACTCGGCCTTCGATAGGCGCCCGATTCACGTGAACATCGGAGAAGTTCATGCTTATCCCGATAACGACGGTGTCATCGCTGTGGAGCGTCGTCTTGGTGAGCTCGGTGAGCGTATAGCTGTGACCATGTTTTTTCGAAACGGGCAGCATTCCAGCATGTGATCGGCGGATGTAGATCACCTCGCCATCCGCCGGGCTGACGACCACGTCATTTCGATCCGGAGCCTTTCGCTCGGGATCTCGGTAGAATCGATAGGCCAAGAAAGCAAATGCAGCCGCGACCGTTAGTGCCCAGACCAGGCCGGCGCAGGTCCACTCGTTGAGCGCGAAGATATTTCCGATCGCCGCCACAACGAGGTCGCTGAGCACAGCGAGAGCAACGATGACCCAAAACGTCCGACGAATCCCAAGCTGCCATTTCCAGGCTGGGGGAATTGACGTCATCAACGCCAGGAGGGCGCCGGCCAGCATGCAGCTATGCATACTTCAGAAGCCTCGTTTCAGCGATAGGTACGGGATGAGCAGGAGTTCCATAAGGCCTGGCAGGGGGTCCTCGCGGTTGAAGACAGCCTCGACGTGGAAGTTCTTTAGCGATCGCAGGTAATCTCGCCAGTCGAGACGGCCTGCCAAGGCTTCCAGAATTCCGGTCGGCAGGTCGGTGACCAATCGAATCCAACTGACTCCGGCGCGTCCGCGGCGAGGCTCTACGGAATCACCCATCTGATCCGCAAACAGCAAGTAGGGAAAGTCGACGCCTGCTCCGGACCCAAGAGTATGGTATCCCCAGGTGCGTCCGTTGACGTCCAGCAACTTGTACTGCTCGTCACGCGAGTCGAATTTGTACTCCAACTCCACTAATCCGTAGTAATTGATCGCTCGTAAGAACCGTTCCGAGAGTGTCTCTAAGATCGGCAGTTCGATGGTTTCAACGAACGTGCTCGCGCGGCCAAATTCTGGCGGATGCTGCCTGCGCCGCCGGACGACCATGCTGCCCATCGCTCGGCCATCCTTGAAAAAGGCGCAGTAAGCGAACTGCTGCTCTCCATCGCCGGGAATCAGATCCTGGATCATTACCTCGCCCGGCCCTACCTGCGCGGCTGCACGCTGAAAGAGTTCACGCAGCTCCGCCCGGCTGTTCGCTCTCCAGGCCTTGGCCTTTGTCGCATAAATGAAGTGTTCTTTGATCGCTGGCTTGATCGCCACGGGCGGATCGACTTCAAGCTGTTCCAGCTCGCTAAGGGTGCGGGGACACCAGGTCCGCGGGGTGGAAATCCCAAGTTCACTTGCGAGACGATAGGTATTCCGCTTATCCCAGACCCACTGCATGGTGCTCCATTCGGGCGTCGGGACGCGGAACCACCCTGTGAGCAGCGGCCGATAACGGGCCAACGCCGCGACGGTCTCGTCTCGAGTGGGGTAGAGCAACCATCCTTTAAGGCCAAGCCGACGGCCTATGTCCAGCACAGTTTCCACACTCTGGCGCTGATCACGCAGGCTTGCCGTCCCAACTGAATACGTGGCGTAGCGGGAGAATCGGGCAATGGAATGTTCATCGTCGACCACGCACACGGGTACACCATGGCGACCGAGGCTCCGAACGATGCCTAACCCCTGATAGTCGCCCCCTGCACGAGCATGATTATTCGTTGTCACGTCATTCCCTCAGCGTGGCTAGGTCTTCCCCTAGGGAACGCGCACCGTCGCGCCGGTCTTTCCGGTTCGCGCGACGTATCGACCGAGCGTGTGAGTCGCGAAATCGGCTCCGGCGACGAAATACATCAGCGGTCCAAAACTCCAGCCGGCCGGCGCGCCGAGGAAATGCAATCCCGGTACGGAGGCCTCGAAGTTTCTGTCCAAGGCCGGAAAGCCATTGTCGCAGCGGATTGAAGACAGCAGCTCGCGGGAAAGAAAGCTGTAACGCGAGATGTCAATGCGATAGCCAGTCCCCAATAGCACGTGATCGACTAGCCGCTGGCTGCCGTCATCCAGCTGGAGGCGGACCCGGTCGCCGACAGCAGTTGCAGAAGTGGCAGTACGATCCACCGTGATCGGGACCGACTGGAGACGTGGCACAAGCCAGATGGCCCCTCTGGGTCCAGTCGAACGAATGCGAAAATCGTTTTGCAGAAACCGAGGCAGGTACCGTACTAAGTTGGGTACCGCGACGATTCTGCTGACGCCAGCAGGGCCCACATCGGTGGGAGCGTAAAGCAAGCGGCTGACGGGCCCAAGTTTGTGGAGTCGTGAACTCCGAGTCAGCCAATGGACTCGAGGTCCTCTCACAAGGACCTCAACCTCGGCACCGCCTTCGTGCAACAGCGCCGCTGATTCGAGGGCACTTTGTCCCGCACCGATCACGGCAAACTTTTTCCCTGGGAAAGCACTCAGGTCGTTTCGCCGCGAGGCATGAAAGACCAGCGGGTCAGGTAAATGTCGAAATTGAGCGGGGATGTTGGCGAAGGGACCAATTCCCGCAGCAACCACGACGCGCCGCGCTCTCACCTCTTCTCCGTCTTCGACGGCAAGACGGAATTCTCCGGCCGTCCGCTCGACACAAGTGATTTTCCGAGGGTCCGTTTCCGGAACCGTTTGCCGTTGGAACCACCGGCCGTAGTCAATGAACCGGTCGATGGGGATTGGCCTCGACAAATGGTTTCCATTGGCAGCCTGGTACGCGTCCAAACTGAGCACCCGGGCAGGATCGGAAAGATGTGAGGCCGCGTAAGGAGAGCGCAACAACATGCCCTTAGGCATCTGGTGCTCCCAGAATGACATCGGCTCGCCGAAAACACGAATTTGCAAACGACGGATCGTTTGTAGGTGTGCCGCGGCGGATAGTCCGTAAGGACCGGCCCCGATGATAACTACGTCATACTTTGCCATTTTCAGGTTTACCTCGCTAACACGAGCAAAGCGAAGCCTCCCAACGCCCGGACCGTCAGATCTGGATGCAACGCAAAGCAGATTTTCCTCGGAAACCGCAAGATCTTTTGTAACCGGTCAATCGGAAGGTCAATCATTCTTGTCGTATAAAAGTGGTCGAGCACTTCATAACCGACTTCCTCCAACGTTCGAAGTGCGGTTTCCTTCGTGAAATAGTGAATGTGGGCGTACAGGTCGCGTCGCTTGAGGATGCCATTCTTCCGCAAGACGGTTTGAGCGCAGAGATCCAGCGGAATGTGGAATATCTTATAGTCGCTTTTTGGTCGAATGTTTCTCAGAAAACTGAAATAGTCTTCCAGATGTTCAATCACGTCGAGCACCAACATGAGATCGAAGAAGACATTTTCCTCTCGGCCTATATCTGCGAGTTTGAACTGAAGCCTTTCGTTCGATCTCATACGGCACATTTCGAAAGCTTGGGGAGAAATCTCGTATCCGCAGAACCGGCATTCGCTATCCGAGTGCTCTTGTAGCTGTTTGAGTACCTCCCCGGCACCACATCCGACTTCGCAGATCGTCATCGGTTGGAGGTGGTTGTGTTTCAACATGCGGATTATTTGCTTTGCTTTCCAGGGAGACTCCTCTACGTGCCAGTCGGGGTTCTTCCTCAGGTATTCGCCGTCCATGTAGATATTTCGGTCGAGCACGTTGCCCGAGGTCTTCGTCGACGCTGTCATGTTTGGCCCCTTCTTCTGCGGGGTTCCGAAGTGATAGTCCTCTCGGGAAGAGGCGGTTTGTGCTGGCAGACGTATTTCGCTACGTCTCGTGGCAGGGCGAACCAACCCTGACTCCGGTAACGGTTGTTAACGTATTCGAGAAAGTCCCCATAAAGCGCTGCACCATACTCCGATGGGCTCCTCCTTCCATTGAAGCTCATGTAGTCGGGATGAACATTGACCAGCGCCAACCCGCCGTGTGCCGCCACCCAATCAAGCTTGCGTACCCACGTGTCAATCGACGCTTCTTGGAACAAAAGGAAAAGAGTTGAGTCCTGTGGCAGCGTATAGGGAAGCTCGACGTAACCGGTGCAGTCTTTTCGAGGGACCCAGAACGGGAAGATGGTGTTCATGCCGTCTGGTTGTGGCTCAAAGGGATCAGTATCAAAGGTGGATGCGTCGTAAAGGATATGGAGATCCTGAAGCCATCCAAGATTGTGGAACATGAATCCCGAGCGAAAGCCGACGGCCCCCCACGCCGTCAGATAATGATTGATTTTTTGAGCGTCCTTTTTGAAGGTCTTCCATGAACGGTAAAGTGTACCGTCGTGGCGCAGGTCGTGGACGCCCACTTCGAATCCGTTTGAGTTGAGAAAACCGCGTAGCGATTCTGGCGTCGTATACTCGCCTTCCGGCACGAAGTTGAACGACGAGCGGAATCCCAGACCCATTTCTATCTCTGCCAGCCAGCGGCATCGGTCCAACCCTCTTTTGCCTTCGACGTCATGGGTCAGGACGAAGGCAAACTGCTTGCCGTCTGGCCATCCGGGCCACCCCGCCGGGGCCCTAACAGTTGCCTCATTGATGGGCCATGAGGTGCTGAACCGACGCCTTAGTCGTCTGGCGCGGAAGCGTCGAAGCACCATACGGAGCGCCCACGGAATGGCAGGCTTTAGTAGGTAATAGGTATTCCTCAACCACATACTCGAACCATTGAAAAGAACCAGACGCTGTCGGAGGATCCCTTTCAATCGTTGCATTTGATCATTTCGCCGCACCTCGATGAGTTCCTCAGGAATGGTTCTCTCAACGCGACGGAGCATGGCCCAGAAATACCCAACGAGACTTAGTACCCCTCCAACGATATACGGTCTGCTCTTCATCTGATAGACGCTTCGCAAAACCTCCCACGCAGGATGGCTTCCCAGGAGATAATCCTTCCGCCCCCTGTGCAGTCCCTCACGAAGACCCGTGTGGCATGCACTTCCGCTCTTTCGATGGTGCAGACAGACCTTCTCGGTAAATGTCCTGGTTTGCCACCCCTGCGCCCGCGCACTGAGGACCGCGATCAGATCGATCCCCCCGGATCTTATCGGCCGATAACCGCCGATGGCTTCAAAACATTCCCGTCGGAACATTTGACATGCGCCCGCTACATCCTCAATGCTGGCGAACCGATAGTCGTATGTCACGTTCTTTCCCTCCCGGTAGGGTGTACCAGCCACTCCTAAACCGGGATTCTCAGCGAACTTGCTCATAAGGAACGCAAAGTAGTCCTCCTCAAACGAGACGTCGGCATCCAAGTTGCCAATGACCTCGTACTCCAAATCCTTCACTCTGCCGTATCCTGCGTTGAAGGCATCCGCCTTACCAGCAAAATGTCGTTCCGTGCGCTCAGGCTGTCTGACCAGTTCGATCCAATCGTGCTGCGCGGCATACTTCTTCACCACCTCGTCCGTGCCATCGGTCGAACCGTCGCTGACGATGACCCATTTAGCTGGTCGGACCGTCTGCCCCACCACGGACTTGATGGTCAGTTCAATGAACGTTGCCTCGTTCCGCGCCGGGGTGATGAGAACGTAGGAATAGTGGCCGGCTCGTCTCTCCGTCGGGCGCGCCGATCGTGCTGGATTTCCTGCCAGTTGCATACCTCAGGCCAAAGCCGTTGAACTGTGCGTCTGTGGGTGTCTCGCCGCTACGTTCGATTCGGCCAAAAGCGTAGAAATGGCCAGGGGCATCTACGCCCGAGTCCACCTCATAACACGAGACACGAAGTCAAGCACAGGTTTGTGGGATCAGTGACTGTCGAGACAGGGCCTTTTCGTGGTACGTGCGGATAAAAACGTCTACGATGCGTGTTTCGGCTTGGCCGTCCCATTTCTTTGGCACGCCGCCGCTGGTTCTCCTCCCCGTCTGTCTGCGGATCGCATCGTTGATGCTCTCTTTTTTTGTCCCTGCAATAGTATTTGTCCCGCTGTCCACGGTAACGGGTCTTACGGTGTTCTCTCTGACCGTGACGCAGGGAATCCCTAGACACGTTGTTTCTTCCTGGATGCCACCTGAGTCGGTCACGACGAGCGTTGCGTGCTTCATCAAACAGAGAAAATCCAAATAGCCCAGAGGATCGGTGAGGATGATTCCGTGGCGCCTGTTTCCGGAGTCTCGTGCATCGCCTTCGATTTTCGTTCCGTTCATCTCAAGATGGGACTCCAAACCGAATTCCTTAATTCGCCGCTGTGTTCGGGGATGTGCGGGAAAAATGATGGGGCAATCCGTTGCCAGTTCTTCCAGCCCCGCCAGGATGTTTAGAAAGGCATCCCGATTGTCCACATTTGTCGGCCGATGCAGTGTCAGGAGCGCATACCGGTTGATCGAGTTGCCCGCGCCGTTCTTTCCCGTCTGCGTCCGAAGCCCTAATTCCTCCAATATGGTCGAAGCCTCAGCTTTCTCCTTGAAAGCAAGGAGGGAGTCAATCATCGTGTTGCCGACGAAATGGATCCTGTCGGGCGGGATCCCTTCGTTACGAAGATTCTGAAGCCCGCTTTCCTCAGTCACAAAAAGCAGATCGGACACATGATCTGTGAGAATGCGATTGAACTCTTCCGGCATCGACCGATCGAAGGAGCTCATCCCCGCTTCCACGTGGACGATCAACGGCCTAGAACCAGCGGAGTCGAAGGTAATCTTGGCTGCAACCAGGGCGCAGGCGAGGGTCGAATTCACATCCCCGACCACCACCACGACGTCAGGCTTCTTCCCTAACAGCACCTCAAGGAGCCGGACATGAGGTCGTCGTAATGTTGACCGGTATGAACGAGGAGGTGCCGGATCGTTTCGCCCGGCCGTTCGCGCTGATCGTCGAACTTTGCTGAAATTCTCTCGTTGTGCTCGTTGATTGCCGCGATGATTGGCGCGGCCTTCATAAAATTAGGACGCGCGCCGACAACAGTAAGAACTTTCATATTGCGGCCCTGGGACCGTCGAATTCCGCGGCCTGAGAGGACTTTTCCGGTACGGGACGTTTCGAGTCCATGATCGCGACGATCTGTTTGACAATGCTGCTCAAGGCGGTGCCATCACCATTCTGAGGCATCGCGGGTCGATTTCTTCGGACCAAGAGGATTTTCGTGTGCACATCTTGAACACTCTCGAGGAGTACGAGCCGACCTCTCATGCTGAGATAGTGATCCACCGCACCGATCTTGCCGCGAAAGATACTGTAGACGGGGACGCCTAAAGCCGCAGCCTCCCGGTTCATCGTGCCACCCCCGCTGATAACCAAGTCCGAGTACCAAATCAGGTTCAGTCCATCCACGACATGCTCCGGGATGCGCATCTTGCCATTCGAGAAAAGATCGGGCCACCTCTGCTTCAAACAAATTGCCTGTTTCTCATTTCGAGGCAGCGCGACAAGCTTGACATCGGGCTTCTTGCTCAGGAACTCGATCGCGGCCTCGAAGAGTTCGTCACTCTGGGGATTATGATAGTGAGCTTCACTCGCAGGCGGACGGAGAGTCACCACCAGATCCTGCTCCTGAAGTCCGAGTTGAGGCCTGATACGGGGATCCGGAACAAATCGCGGAACATAGACGTCTTCCTTGATCCCCGGGTATTTCACGATTCGATTCGGCTCGTATCGGAGGCCGGTTTTCGGAATCACTTCCGGGCACATTAGCCAGGTAGGCTGGATGAAACCCCAGCTCGTTGAAAACTCATAATCGCCTATGAATAGAGATGGAATTCCCAGAGCTTTAGACACAATCA
>VBOL01000018.1 GCA_005887945.1 Nitrospirota bacterium | reverse complement strand
ATTCCGAAGAGCAACTCTCCATCTGGATTGTCGGCCCACTGTGACCATACCCGGCCCTTGAGAGTCTTGGTGATTTCACCCTTCATGGGCTTTCCACCGACGATGTTGTCAGTTGGTCCAGCTGCAGCAGGCACAGCAGGGTCAGCAACGGCGAACTCGGCCGTCAGTAAGCCGAGCACAGAAAACACTGCCACGGCGGCGATAAGTATGACCTTTGGCATACCTAGTCCCTCCTTCATAAAAATAACACCACAATAACCGATCCTTACTTAGTTTAAGGACACCAATAGCTACGAAACAGTTTCAGAGATCAGGTAGCCACGAGTGCTGGTTTTTCAGCTACATCTCTTTGTTTTTCTTCGTGCTGCGTCCCTTCGATTGAGAATCATTGTCAAAATATTCGGGTATGGTACTGAAATCATGAAACTGTGTCAAGAAATTGTTTGCCCTGTTGATCGCTTCGAATATTACGAAGTATACATTTAATAATCAATGCCTTACAGACAGCTACGTTGAGATTTTTTATCCACTTTTTTGAAGCCCCGACGAGTTTCTATTAGAGAATTCTTATCTATGGGCACGCAGACTGCGCGAGGCGAGAGGCCCGAGCCCGGTGATCGCAAGGGAGTCCAGCTTGAAAAATTGGCGGCCCACATTGATGACCTGCTCCTCATTCACACGATCGATATGAGCCAGCATGTCTTCCAGTGACATGTGCCTGCCATGCGTGAGTTCATCCTTCGCCAATTTGCTCATGCGGCTGTGGGAACTCTCTAAGCTCAGCATCAAGCTGCCCTTCATCTGGGTCTTTGCCCGCTCAAGCTCTTTCCGTTCAACGCCTTTGATGCCGATCTGCCGAATCTCTCGACAGACAAGATCCACGACGCGATCCACCTCTTTCGGCCTCGTCGCCGCATACACCGTGATCATGCCGCCATCCGAATAACCGGATAAGAAGGAGTAGATCGAATAGACGAGACCCCGCTTCTCTCGGACTTCCTGGAATAATCGCGAACTCACACTGCCGCCCAACACGTTGTTGAGCGTATATAACGCATACCGATCCTGGTGTCCTGCGGGCACGCCTTTGAGCCCGAGACAGAGATGGACCTGTTCCAACCGTTTCTTCTTCAGCAAGACACCGCCATGCACGTCAGGAGGACAACGCCCGTTGGTGTGGGCCGCCTTTGCCGCCCGGCCCTTGCCGAAATACCGCGCGACCAGCCGATCAAGCTTGGTCTGCTCAAAGTTTCCGGCAATCGAAACCACGGTCTGCCACGGATCGTAGTAGGTCTCTATATAATTCAGCAGGTCCTGGCGTCGCAGACCTCTGATCGTCTTCTCTCGGCCTAGAATAGAGCGACCGAGCGGATGACGCCTCAGCACTTGGCCCATGTGGAGCTCTTGCACGAGATCTTCCGGATCGTCCTGGACCATGCGAATTTCTTCCAGGACGACCTGTTTTTCTTTTTCGATGTCTTTGGATTCGAAACGGGAATGGTGGAATAGATCGGAGAGGAGTTCAAACGCTCGCTGCAGTTGCTGATCCAACACCTTCACGTAATAGGTCGTTGTCTCCCGCGAGGTGAAGGCATTCATCTCTCCGCCAAGCGCGTCGATTTCGCGCGAAATTTCGGCGGAGGAACGCCTGCGCGTTCCTTTGAAGAGCATGTGTTCGATGAAGTGGGAATATCCTGCCTGGGAAGACTGCTCGTCCCGTGACCCGGTGTTGACCCACACGCCGACGGTGACCGACTTGAGCGTCGGCATCCGTTCGGTCACCACCCGCACCCCGTTGTCCAGGACGAGCTTGCGATACAAGACAGCTACCTGGCGGACGGATCAAGCACACCGGCCCCGGTCGGAGGCGGCATGGCTTCCTTGCGGCTAAGGCGGATCTTTCCTTGCCGATCCACTTCCAGGACCTTCACCAGGATTTGATCGCCTTCCTTCACCTCGTCGGATACCGTTTGGACTCGATGGTGCGCCAGCTGCGAGATGTGCACCAATCCATCGGTTCCCGGCAGGACCTCGACAAACGCGCCGAAGTCCATGATCTTCCGAACCGTACCCATGTAGATCTTCCCGATCTCGACTTCTTCGGTAATCCGACTGATCATTTCTTTGGCCTTCTCGGCCGAGGCTCCGTCAACCGACGCGATCGTGACAGTTCCGCTGTCGTCGACATTGATCTTGACCCCGCAATCCGCAATAATGGCGCGGATCGTTTTGCCGCCCGGACCGATGATCTCACGGATCTTGTCCTGCTTCACCTTCATCGTGAAGATCCGTGGCGCGTAGGCCGACAGGGTGGTTCTAGGCGCTTGGAGCGCCTCATCCATACAACTCAAAATATGTAAGCGCCCGGCTTTGGCCTGTTCCAAGGCCTTCTGCATCAAGGCCGACGTAATGCCGCCGATCTTGATATCCATCTGCAACGCCGTCACGCCCTGCTTGGTGCCGCAGACCTTAAAATCCATGTCACCCAAGTGATCCTCCAGCCCGAGGATATCCGAGAGGATCATGACCCGATCACCTTCCTTGATCAATCCCATCGCGATCCCGGCAACGGCTTCTCTGATCGGCACGCCGGCGTCCATCATGGCAAGGCTCCCACCACAGACAGTCGCCATCGAAGAGGATCCGTTGGATTCGAGGATGTCGGACACGATGCGGAGCGTGTAGGGAAACGCCTCCTTACTGGGAACCACCGGGGCCAACGCCCGTTCCGCCAATGTACCATGACCGACTTCCCGGCGTCCCGGTGAGCGAAGCGGCCGCGCCTCGCCGACGCTGAACGGCGGAAAATTGTAATGGAGCATGAATGTCCTCATGTACTCCCCTTCCAACGCATCGATTCGCTGCTCGTCGTCCGTGGTCCCCAACGTGACCACGGCCAAACTTTGAGTCTCGCCCCTGGTGAAGATCGCGGAGCCGTGTGTCCGTGGCAGCGCGCTGACTTCGCAAGTGATCGGACGAATATCAGCCGGGCCACGTCCATCCGCCCGCGACCCTTTCTCCAGGATCATGTTCCGAACTTCCGTACGCCGTCCTTGACTTCATCCAACCGCTCCTGCCTGGCCGCTTTGTTCGGAATCATGATGGCCTCGCGGATCCCTTGCGCCACCAGAGCCTTCACTTGAGCGGCGAGCGCAGAATCGATCTGCTCCTTCGCCACCTTCCGCTTGGGCTTGCCTGCGGCGGCTTGCAACTCGCGAATCTTGGCCACAATCTTCTTGATCTCGGCATGGGCGAGTTCGATCGCCTCAAGCATGATGGCTTCGGACAGTTCATTCGCCCCTGCTTCGACCATCATGACCGCATCAGCCGTCCCCGCCACAACGAGTTGCAGCTCGCTCTTCGCCACTGTCTCAAGGTCCGGGTTGACGATGAACTTGCCGTCCAGCCGACCGATCCTCACACCTGCGATAGGATTGTCGAACGGAATATTCGAGATGGTGAGGGCAGCAGAGGAGGCGATAATGGCGAGGATGTCGGACGAGCCCGTCTGATCGGCCGAGAGGACTGAGGCGATGACCTGGGTTTCGAAGTAATAGCCCTCAGGAAAGAGCGGACGGAGCCCCCGATCGATCTGCCGACTGGTCAGCACAGCCTTTTCCGATGGACGCGCTTCCCGCTTAAAATACCCGCCGGGAATCTTCCCGGCTGCGAAGGATTTTTCCTGATAATCGACCGTGAGGGGAAGAAAATCGATGCCCGCCTTGGCGACCTGTGACGCGACGACCGTCGCCAGCACGACGGTATCGCCGTACGAGGCCCAAATCGAGCCGTCTGCTTGTCGTGCCACGCGACCGGTTTCGAGTCGCAGGGTGCGCCCAGCAACCTCTATCTCAACTGTGTGTACCATCTGGGTCTCCTCTGGTTACGCCCCACAGATGCCCACAGAAAGAGTCTCGAGCGATGCGGGACACTCCAGCCTCTGTCAGTGTTCACCTGTGTGACTGACTACTGCCCGCTGTTGTGCCCCCTGGCCCGACAGCGAGACGGGATGCTACTTTCTGATGCCCAATCGCTCGATCACCGCACGATAGCGTGTGTCGCTAACGCCATGAAGATAGTCGAGCAAACGCCGACGACGGCCGACCAAGAGAAGCAGGCCACGCCGCGAGTGATGATCTTTCTTGTGGAGCTTGAAATGCTCCGTCAAATACGTGATCCGGTTGGTCAACACCGCGATCTGGACTTCCGGCGAGCCGGAATCCGTCTCATGCTGCCGGTACTGCTTGATCAACTCGGTCTTTGCTTCTTTGAGTAATGCCATGTGCTCCTTCCTTCCTGTTCCTTTCCCTCATCCGCAACGCAGTATCAAACGTCCTGATCGATCAGTACTTTCTCAACCTTGAGTGCGCCACCCGAAGTCTCCGTGCACTTCCCGATCGCCAACAGACATCCGTCGGTATCGTGGATACGGACCGGCGTGTGTGACCCGCACTCGCCATCGGTCGCCCCCTCCCAACGAAGGATCTTGGCCTCAGGCACCGGAGCCCCGTGTCGCACGTGGTCCGCGGTCTGTTCATCCACCACCACAATTCCTAGTTGGTTCAACGCACAATCCAGCGACAACAGATCGTCTCCCAACCGACCGAGGGCATGACGGATGACCACCTCATCGACCGTCAGCGCTTTATCGATCGTCAAGGGACCCACCCGCCTTCGCTCCAACGCCAACATGTGGCCGCCGACACCCAACGCTTCTCCAATGTCGGCACAGAGCGTCCGCACATAGGTCCCCTTCGAACAGACGATGCGCAATGTCACATCCCGTTCCTGAATCGCCTCCACCTCAAGGGTATGGATGACGATCGCTCGTGCGTCCCGGGCAATCGTTTTGCCCGCCCGAGCGGACTTATACAGAGGAACACCCCCGACTTTCACCGCCGAATACATCGGAGGAACTTGCACAATCGGCCCGCGGAATCGACCGACCACCTTCTGAATCACCTCTGGTGTTACCTGACCTTTCCCGTGATATTCTTTATCCCACGCAACAAGATATTCAGCAATGCGGGTTCCCCGCCCGATCAGCACAGGCAATACTCCTGTTGCGGCAGGATCGAGAGTCCCGGCATGACCGACCTTGACTCCGCCGAGAAGATGCCGAATCTTCGCAACGACGTCGTGGGAGGTCCACCCAGATTCCTTCTTCATTGTCAGCACGCCGTCGACAACGGCGCAACTCTGTGCGAGATCCATCATCAAGTCCCCGATGCTATGAACTCGTCTTCTCTTCGGACGACCAGCCATCGGCCTCCGTATTGACGTGGAGATCGTCCAATAACTTCAACACACGATCGCCTCTCGGCCCACTGATATCCTTGGCAAAAACGATCTCCGGCAGATACCGGAGCGAGAGCCGACGACCCAGTTCACCGCGCACAAACCCGTTGGCTTGAGCCAACCCGACGAAGACGTTCCGCTCCTCTTCTTCCGTGCCCATGGCCGTCACGAACACACGCGCAATCCGCAGATCGCTGGTCAATTTCACGTCGGTCACGGTCACGGACTGCACGCGCGGGTCTTTGATCTTCCGCATGAGGATATCTGCCACTTCCATGCGGATTTGATCGGCCACACGATCGGCCCGATGATATCCCGTTTTGGCCACCGCGTACTCCAACTGGGTATGTCGCCGTCACAATAGTTCTATTCGGGACTGGACGATTTCCACCGCGGGGACACTCCGAATCAGGTTCAGCGCCTGGTCACACACTTGGTTGACGTATCGCCCTTCGTTGGCCACGCAGGCAAGCCCCAATACGGCCTTCTGCCACAGATCCTGTCCATCAACCTCGGCTACGGAGAGATTGAATTTCTCCCGCAATCGATCTTTGAGACTCAACAGCACCTGCCGCTTGTCCTTCAATGACTGACTCTCGGGGATGAACAGCTCGACCGTACAGAGTCCGACGACGATACTCACAGGGCAGACTCACGCCTCAGAGCTTTGCGGCAATCTTGTCGACCGCATAGGCTTCGATGATGTCCCCGGCCTTGATATCGTTGAAATTCTCAACGCTGATTCCGCATTCATAGCCCTGCTGCACTTCACGGACGTCATCTTTGAAGCGACGCAACGACCCGAGCTTCCCTTCATAGACCACCACGTTGTCGCGAATCACTCGTGCTCCGACAGCCGCACGGGTGATCGTACCGTCCACCACATAAGCCCCCGCAATGACGCCGGCTTTGGACACCGTAAAGACCTGTCGCACCTCGGCCCGCCCCAACGTCCGCTCCTTGAGCGTCGGTTCGAGCAGCCCTTCCATCGCGGCCTTAATTTCGGCCATCGCGTCGTAAATAATGGTGTACAGGCGGACGTCGACGCCTTGCTGTTCAGCCAGGGCGGAAGCCTTCGGCTCCGGCCTGACATTGAACCCGATAATAATGGCATCCGACGCGGCAGCCAGCAACACGTCGGATTCCGTGATCCCACCGACGCCGCTGTGAATGACGCGCATCTTGACCGAGGCGGTCGCAAGTTTTTCGACGCCTGCGGTCAGTGCTTCAGCCGACCCCTGGACGTCAGACTTGATTACCAGTGCCAGCTCCTTGACCGACCCTTCCTTAATCTTGGCAAACAAGTCGTCAAGCGTGACCTTCGCTGACCCAGACAAATCAGCCGTTCGTTGCTTGCGAGCTCGATCTTCCGCAATCTCTCGCGCGACCCGCTCGTCTTTGACGACCTGAAATACATCACCGGCAGACGGCACACCCGGGAGCCCAGCCACTTCTACCGGAATAGAAGGACCGGCCTCTTGCACCTTTGTTCCCGTATGAGTAATCAGCGCGCGAACTTTCCCGCTAACAATTCCGACGACAAACACGTCACCGACGCGAAGCGTCCCGCTCTGAACCAGCACCGTCGCCACCGGGCCACGCCCTCGCTCCAGCTTGGCTTCCACCACAACGCCCTTAGCCAACCGATACGGGTCGGCCTTGAGCTCCAGCACTTCGGATTGCAGGAGAATCATTTCCAGCAGGGTGTCCAGGCCGATCTTCTCTTTGGCCGAGACCTCAACCGTGATCGTGTCACCGCCCCAGGACTCGGATATGAGTCCATGTTCGGACAAGGCGTTCTTCACACGATCAGGATTGGCGCCAGGTTTGTCGATCTTGTTGATTGCCACAATAATCGGAACGGACGCGGCTTTGGCATGATTAATCGCTTCGATCGTTTGCGGCATTACTCCATCGTCTGCTGCCACGACCAGGATAACGATATCGGTAATTTTGGCGCCACGACCTCGCATGGCGGTAAAGGCTTCGTGGCCCGGCGTGTCCAGGAACGTCACCTGTTTCCCGCGTACCGCAACCGTGTAGGCGCCGATATGCTGCGTAATCCCACCGGCCTCGCCTTCCGCCACCTTCGTTTGCCTGATGGCATCAAGCAACGAGGTCTTGCCGTGATCGACATGGCCCATGATCGTCACGACCGCTGGCCGCGGCTCAAGCTGGACCTCCTCCTCCGTCTGCACGACGGAATCCAGCAACTCTTCTCCGGCCTTCTCCATCGACACATCGATCTTGACCCCGTTCTCCTCCGCAATGATCACGGCTGCATCAATGTTCATGGTCTGATTGAACGTGAGCATCTGGCCCATATCCATCAGCTTGCGCATGATGTCGGCCGGGCGCTGTCCGATCAGCTCGGCAAACTCCTTCACCGTCATGCCGGGCGCAAGCTTGAAGCTCTTCCTCCGTGGCTTAGTCACTTCCCCCGGCGTGCTGTGATGCACATGCTTGCTGCGGTCGTCACGGCGCTGCTGCACCGGAATGGCACGAAGATCCTGCCAGCGAGCCGCATCCTCACGAAGCCGAAGCTCTTCTTCTTCCCGCGTACGGCCGGGCTTACGAGCTTTCTTCGCCTTCTCTTTCAGACCCTCGGCTTGCATCTCTTCTAGGGAGAGGGTTTTCTTTTTTCCTGTGGTCACATCGCTGCTTGGCACGACTGCAAGCTTGACGGCAGTCGTGGGAGCCGGAGCGGTTGTGGTTCCTATAGAATACGGCTGGTCGGGCGTCACCGTCAGGTCACTATGCGCAACGGCTGGAGTCTCAGCGTGCGGATGCACCGCCGCCGGCGGGCTAACCACGAGGGTTTCGATGTGCGTTCCGCGTTTGCCTGCTGATTCAACTGTGGGCAGGGACGCTGCCTCTTCCGCTGGAACGTCATCGGCTCTCTTGCGCTTGATCAGAATGCGGCGCTTGTCGGACTTGGAAGACTCCTCCGCCGCCGGAGCTGCCTGGGCCGATCCGGCCTTGGCTCCCGTTGCGTGGTCGGACGCCATACCGACTTTACCCCGATCACCCCGACCTGCATCGGTCTCTGCCGCCCTGCCTGTTGCTTTCCCGTGAGCCTTGAGTTTCGGACCGAGCTTCTCCAAGACCTTCTGCACCACGTCGTCATCCAATACGCTACTGTGCGACGCGACGGTGATCCCCATCCGCTTCAATTCTGGGATGAGATCACGGTTTTCCATCCCGAGCTGCTTAGCCAATGCATACACGCGCATGAGAATTTGACACCTACTCCTCTTTATCCGGTTTATCCAGCATCCGACTCTGCCCGGGCTTTTAATTCCTGCTCTCGGGCTTCTTCTTGCTGATGCAACGCTTCGGTTTCCTCCGCCAGCGCCGCTTTGATTTCTTTATCCCGTTCGGCTTTTTCCTTTTCGTATTCCGTCGCACTGATGATATCGATCTTCCAGCCGGTCAGACGGGCCGCCAACCGCACGTTCTGGCCATTCTTTCCGATCGCTAACGACAGCTGGGAATCTGCAACGACGACCAACGCCGACTTCTTTTCCTCATCGACGCCGACCTTCTCAATGCTCGCGGGGTTCAACGCCTCGGCGATGAAGACGCGCGGATCGGAGGTCCAGGTAATGATGTCGATTTTCTCTCCGCGCAGTTCGCGGACAACCGCTTGAACTCGTGATCCCTTGATCCCCACACAGGCCCCGACCGGATCGACCGCCTTCTCGCGAGACGTCACGGCGATCTTGGTCCGATCACCAGGCTCCCGCACGATGGACTTGATCTCAACGATTTTTTCGAGCACCTCAGGCACTTCCAACTCGAAGAGTTTCGACACAAACTGCGGATGACTCCGCGTCAAGATGACCTGGACATCCTTCGGAGTCCGGCGCACTTCCAAGAGCATGGCCTTCACCCGATCACCACAGCGATAGGTTTCCCGCGGAATCTGCTCCTGAATAGGCAGTACCGCCTCCGTCTTGCCCAGATCCACCAGATAGTTCCGGCGCTCCATCCCGAGAATGATGCCGTTGACCAGATCTCCTTGCCGCGTGGAGTATTCTTTTTGAACCGCCTCCCATTCAGCCTCCCGGACCTTCTGGAAGATTACTTGCTTGGCGGTTTGCGCGGCGATCCGTCCCAAATCGCTCATCTCGATGACCGACCCGATCTCGTCGCCGACCTCTGCCTCGCTGTCGAACTGGCGAGCTTCCTGAAGAGAGACTTCGGTTTTTGGATTGGTGACCGCGTCGACGATGGTCTTCTTCGACACGACGGAGATCTCACCGGTCTTGGAGTCGATCTCGACTTGAATATTTTCGGCCTGCCCGAAACGTTTCTTGGCAGCCATTTGAAGGGCTGCTTCGATCGCCCCGATCACTCGGCTCTTCTCGATGCCCTTTTGCCGACCAAGTTCATCGATGACTGAAATCAATTCTCGATTCATAGCTCACTCTCCGGCGACTGCCCCTGCAGCCACACTCCAATGGGACGGTGTGCTCATACCGCGGTGATCGACTCCGGTACCGCCTAAAACGTCACGACGCGCCGTGCTTCAGCGATCGAGTCGAACTCAAGGATGACCGTCCGCTCAGAACGCGGATCGTTCACCACGACCGTGACTCCCTGTTCATTCACTTCCGTCAGCACTCCGACCACACGCCACTCTCCATCGATTGGCTGCCTGAGCTTCACGCTCACTTGCTTCCCTAATGCCCGGCGATAATCCTGAATCCGTTTGAAGGCCCGATCCAGACCCGGCGAGGAGACTTCCAGCGTATAGGTATGGGGGAACGGATCAGCCACATCTAAGGCTGGACCGATCGCGAGGTGTGCACGCCGGCAATCTTCTACCGTGACACCGCCTGGCTTATCGATATACACGCGAACGACTGACCGCGCACCTTGCCCCACACACACGACGTCGACCAATTCTAAGCCCAACGCCCAGAGGATGGGCAATACCACCTCGCTGATGCGATCGACGACTGGTCGGGACTCCTTCACCGACACCCCTAGCCCCGTATCTTTGGATGGCCCATTCAAGAGATCAAACAAAAAAGTGGGCCTGAGCCCACTTCCAGTCCAGCGACCATAGCACGCCACCTATGCCAAAGCAAGGGGGCTAGCCGACCCGACTCGTGAAGTCCGCGGCGAGTCGTTGGGTGATCGGGCCAGGCCGTCCCTCTCCAATGACTTTCCCATCTACACGGACGACGGCCAAGACCTCGACCGTGGTCCCTGTGAGAAAAACTTCGTCAGCCTCATATAGGTCTTCCTGAGAGACAAAGCGTTCCTGAATCGGCAGGCCCTCGCTCAGAGCCAGATCCAACACGACGGTCCTCGTGACCCCGGACAGAATGCGCGACCCTTCGGGAGCCGTCACCACCGTTCCCCCCTGGACCACCATCACGTTGCTGACTGCCCCTTCAGTGACCAATCCCGCTCTGACCAAAATGGTTTCGAAGACCTTGGCCTGTTTGACCTTCTGGCGCGCAAGAACGTTGGCTAAAAGATTCACGCTCTTGATGTCACAGCGCCCCCATCGAATATCCTCGGTCGTTATCGCTTCCACACCGGCCGCTTGTAATGACCTGTCGAGCGGGTGGAACTCACAAACCGTCATGACGACCGTGGGCGTCACTTCATCTGAGTAGGCGTGATCACGGGGAGCGACACCCCTGGTGACCTGAATATAGACTTTGGATTCAGAATAGGCGGCTCGCTTAATCCCTTCCAGGACATGGTGAGTCCACTCGGCGCGGGAATAGGGTTGCGTCAAGTCAAGCGCCGTGGCGCTACGATCCAGTCGAGCCAGATGGGCCTCGAGTGCGAACGGACGCCCCTTGTATGTGCGGATCACTTCGTAGATGCCATCGCCAAACTGAAAGCCTCGATCTTCGATCGAGACTTTCGCCTCGCCCAGCGGCACGAACGCTCCATTGATGAAGGCCACATTCGGCACGATTACGCACTCCTCTGAGACGAGGAATCAGAGGCCGTCACGTCAAAGACGCGCTGATCTTCGGCGGTGAATTTCCACCCCATGCGTTTTTCAAACAGCACCCGGTGGATTCCCGGCCTGACCGCTTTAAACTCGAACGTCCGCTGCCCATTATCGACCGCATTATTCCCGGCGATGCGAAGGTAGTCGTCGGCCAGCAACTCGAGCCCCGTAGGATCATAGGTCGGAACCCAGAGCTCCCCTCGCGTCCTGTCTTCCCAGAGATGAATCTGAATGGGATGCTCAAGGGTCGTCTCAATGACCTTGGCCCCATCCGAGTGTGTGGCACCATCATGGTCGTGGCTAGATGTCGTACTCATCGTCATTTACGCGGCAACCCACTCCTTCTCCGCCTCATCATGCTAAGGTTTTCGCCGAGGCCCGACAAAAATCTCCGCTCCTTCCACCTGCACATCATAACTCCCCACACAATATCCACCGCCGTCCGTCCCTTGCCCGTTTCGAACGTCGAAAACAAAGGACCGCCTTCATGGGGACAACGATTATGGATCGCAAAATACGTCCCCTCGATGTTGAAGAGCGCAATCTCCCGATTGTTCACTATGACGACTTATGATTGCCCAGGCGGCAGCTCGTCGACCAGGGCGACGGATTGAAACCCCTCTAGCATGCTGTACCGATTCCTCTCCTCATGCTTCTTTCACCAAGTCTCCCGCGCGCGTTACATCCGAAGTGTATATTTCAATTCCAGCCCTATGGTGACCCCTTCCTGCTTGATGAAACCCGCTTCTGTTTGAATCGCGTAGCGGACCGCTTCGGGAGAGGAACTATACTTGGGGCAGTCATCTTCCCGGCAGGGAGCGACATTTTCCTTGAGCCCCACAATATGATGGCTTTCATCAATCCACATTATGTCCACCGGAAACCGATACCCCTTCGTCCAGATGTGGTTCTGGCCGGTCGACTCGAAGATATAAAGCAATCCACTATTCGTTGGCAACGTCTATCGAAAGGCAAGACCGACGAGCAGTTTCTCGGGTGTATCCGCCACTTCCGTCTCAAGCTCACGGCCATTTGGAAAGGAGACTATAATCATGGTCTCCTCTTTTCGATCGATGAGAAAGAATGAAGCGCTCATCAAGAAAATCGCCATGAGGACGAGCGTGATGATGCGCTTCTTTTTCTGTCCACGATCGCCCACCGGTAAGGTGGCCATAGACATTCCCTGTCACGACTCGTCACGATTTCCTGGGCCCAAAGGCCCATCTATACAGGGAATCTAGGCCTTCTGAGCAAGTGCCGTTCTGTTGACTTGGAAAAGAGCGGCAGACTAGAATGGCGTTCGCGTCGCGGCACGCATAATGGTCGTGACGGGGTGAACTTGTCAACCGTGTGTGTCTCAATCGTAGTGAGAAGGAGGCGAGGGTCATGGCGTTGCTGATTACCGATGAATGTATCTCCTGTGGAGCCTGCCTGCCCGAATGTCCGAACGAGGCGATTTTTGAAACTCGCAGCGACGCGGAAACGAAGGGCAATCATGTGGGCGATGGCCAAGGAGTCGGGGATAGTATTTATGTGATTACGCACGACCGCTGCACCGAGTGCGTCGGACACTTCGACGAACCGCAGTGCGCCGCCGTCTGCCCGGTCGATAATTGCTGCATTTCGGACCCGGCGTATCCGGAATCGATGGAAGTCCTGCTCGAGAGGGCGAAGACGCTCAATCCGGATAAGGCGATTGATCCGGCGAAAGTCTGGAGCGGCGTGCGCAATTAATCATCGCTCATGTTCAACAATGAAGGCCCTGCTTTTCTCGTGAGAAGCAGGGCCTTCTTGCCTCTAGCGTCACTTCCGTAACGGCCCTTCCTACCTAGATTTCTCCCCCTGTCAGGAATTGGGTTAGTTGTGACATGTGGAACGACCAGCCGGCTCTCTACTTTCTCGATGGAGCCACCCGTGTTTTCTCGCCCTTCCCCATGGATGTGAGACATGCGGCATCAATGGATCATCACGGGCGCGCTCTGTGGAGTCCTCACAATGCCTATGCTAGCGCAGGCCAGTACCGGCAACGTGGGGACCATCATGGAAACATTTGTCGTTCGACAGTTCCCCAACGCAGTCGGTCACTATATTGGGGATCAACGAAACTCCGTGGGGAATGAAATGATTGTGAACGTGCACACCAATATGAACAAACGGCGTGCAACGGAACCCACCTTGAGCCATTTCTTGCTGCTGCTCGTGGCAGGAGAGCTCAGAGGAGTCCAGCGTATTCCGCTCGAGCCAGGAGCTGACTGCGGAGCCGAAGAAGAGGTATAAGCGCAGTTCTTCGCCCCCCAATCCATTGTCCATTGCTTAAAAAAACCACCGCCCGCTCCGGGGTGTCGCGGAGAGAGCGATGGTCACTCACATCTGCCAAGGACTATTATTTGAGCATAAGAATTTTGCCGCCGACATGCCCCGGATGCAGGTGACAGCGATAGGTCAGCGTATTCCCCTGAGTGGCGTAGAACATGTCGCTGGTCGGAATCCCGATATACTTGGTTTCGCCAGGCTTCAACACAACTTGGGCCTTCATCACGGTCGGAGCCCCAGCATTCGTCGCGTCGGTCATCTCAAAACCATGGTCAGCAGTGGCATTGTTCGTCACCTTGAGCAGGACAGGACGACCAGGCCGAACTTTGAAATCGATGATCGTGACGGGTGGATACCACGTCTTTAAGTTTCCAATCTCGATCGCGAACAACTGGGCATCGACATCCAGCTCCTTGAACGACTGACCCACAACGGAGCCAGTCTCCAAATCCCCGATTTCGACTCCGCCTGCCTGAAGTGCAAACGCTGCCGATGCCCCAGCCCCGACCATCACGAGACCGAAGAAGGCCCCCAACATCGTCTTGCCCATGACTTACCTCCTTAAGAAAGAAGAAGAGATGTAATTAGGTTGGTAAATAACTACCGCCAAGCCCACCTAGCCATGACCGTGCTAGGCTCCTACTTCCCTGCGTCTGGCCATCATGTCGTAACAGCATGTATTCTATTCAAGGGTAACCTTATAGATAGCACCGCGACGAAAACGGAAGCAAGAACGTTAATCTAACTCTTTTCTGGGGTCCACTTTCAACACACACGCTCGCGTCAACAAGCTGGTCACAATTATTTCAATGACTTAGTGTGCACTCTCCGCCTCAGGCTGCATATCTTGGACTGTGGACCCGATCAAGAGATCATACGGCGCATAGTTGTCAGTTAACACGACACCTGCATCCCAGGGTTGCGTGCGATGGGTACCCAGCAAGGCAATGGCCTCGGATGGAAGGCGCTGTTGCTCAACCAATCGGTTCACATTAACCACAAAAGTGGCAAGCGTGTGCTGTTCGAGTGGTGCACCGGCAAAAAAAATCAGATTTTCCGATCGCGCTTGAGCAGACTTCCATGGTCCCTTGACCGCAAAGGACTCGACGTTGGGAAACGACCGTCTCATCGTCTGCACGACCGCATTGGCCCGCAACAGATCTCCGCCCTCGCCCGACGAGGCCAAATTCAGCGCCAGGATACCTTTCGGCACAAGATGGGCGCGCAACTCTTCGAAGAACTCCACCGTGGTCAGGTGAAACGGGATCATGTGTCGGGCAAACGCATCGACCCAAATGAGGTCGTACGTCCGCTTTGTGGAATTCAGAAAGGCCCGGGCATCCCGAACGTGCACATGATGCTGGGGAGGCGGCTGATAGGAGAAATATTCTTCGGCCATGCGGACGACCGCGGGATCGAACTCAACCACGTCCAGCTCGAGTTCAGGCCATCGATGGGCGAGCCACTTCGCCAGCGATCCGCCTCCGTGACCTAGGATCAGGCCTCGTTTCGGTTCGGGCACCAAAGCCAGTGATGCGACCATCAGTTGACTATAGGGTAGAAACAGGGTGATAGGATCCGCCTTCCACATGACCGCGTGGAAGGTCCGGTCCAAGACAAGGTAGCGAAAAAGATCGTCATCGCGAATTCGTACTTGTTGGTACGGGCTGTCTTCCTGATAGACCGGCGCTTTCAACATCTGGATCGGGGACCAGGCACCGGCCCCCAACCCTCCAACGCCTAGGAAGAACATTCCGATCACCAACGGTCGTACGGTCGTCCCCCCGATCAACCACCACAGACCAAGCCCCGCTTGAATGGCGGCGAGCCACGCAATAAGCGCCTGGCTGCCGATCCAGGACAGAAAGAAAAACGCCGTCCCCCACGTTCCCGCCAAGCTTCCCATGGTCGAGAGCGCGATCATCCGACCGGTATGCCGGCCGAAATACTCAAGGTCCGACACGGCCAATCGCAACATGGCCGGCAGCACGCCGCTCAGACCAAAGGCCGGCGGGCCCAAGAGCAGCGCCGCCGCGACACAGGGCCCCCACCGAGGGTCCTCAACCGCCGCCGCCACTTTAAAGAGCACCGGCTGGCCGAGCCACGCGGTAAGAAACGTCCAGGCTCCGGAGAACAACAGTAGACCGGCCAGCACCTGCGGGCAGGGGTACCGGTCGGAGACCCAGCCGCCAAAGGCATACCCGCTACTCATGGCGGCAAGAATCACTCCGATCAATGCGCCCCAGACAAACAGTGAGTTCCCGAAGACGGGAGCCAAGAGCCGGCTTCCTAAAATTTCGAGCGCCATGACTACCGCACCAGTCGCCAGCGCCGTTATCAGAAGAAACCATCGAGGGGTATGAGTCGGCCGGTTCACAAAACTCATGTGGAAACATCACAGAGGGTAGGGAGACGATCCGGCGCTGCCTCACGAGCCCACACGATCACAGACCGCCCCAGTTTTTGAAGTAGCGTAAGAGATCGCGGACGGAGATGATCCCGACGATCTGCCCCTCATCGGAGACCGCCAGATGCCGAATCCCATGTTCCGCCATTTTCTCACTCGCCTCGTGAGCCGAGCTCGCACTATCGATCGACAATAGCGGGCTACTCATAACGGCACGGACCAACGTCTCTTGTGCCGGACGCGATTCGGCCATCCCCTTGCGAACCAAGTCCGATTCGCTGACTAGGCCACTGTAGTGGCCGGCCTCGTGCACCAGCAATGCGCCGACCTTCGCGTCACGCATCAGCCGGGCCGCCTCCAACAGCGTCGCGTCCGGACTGATCGTGCGCAAGGTCCGGCACATCATCACGGCGAGAGGTCGCTGAAGAGCTCCGCTCTGAATCGCCATACGACAGGATCCGTCCGATGGAGGGATCAAATAGTACTCAGCCCTCGTACACCTGTCAACGAGCAGCTCTCCCCAACGAAAGCAACTTTCCATAACTTCGTTGCTCGCCCCCGGTACCGTTGTTATACTCGGCCAGTTCGTTCTTGTTACAGGAGGACAGCAACCCATGCATATCAGTGTAATTGGAACCGGTTATGTCGGATTGGTAACAGGAGCCTGTTTTTCGGAGTTTGGTGTCTACGTGACCTGCATGGATACCGATGCCAAACGGATCGCTAGGCTTGAGAAGGGCGATGTGCCTTTCTATGAGCCGGGGATCACGGAGCTCGTCGCCAAAGGAATTCGAGAGAACCGGATCAGCTTTACCGCCGACATCGCCAAAGCCGTTGACAAAGCCCTCGTTATCTTCATCGCGGTTGGAACCCCACCGCGACCGGATGGATCAGCCGATCTCTCGTACGTAGAAGAAGTCGGCCGCGGCATTGCCAGGGCCATGACCGGGTACAAAGTCATCGTCACCAAGTCGACCGTCCCAGTGGGAACCGGGGAAAAGTTGCGCGAAGTGATCAACGCCAATCAATCAGGCAAATTCCGGTTTGATATTGTCTCCAACCCGGAGTTTCTCCGCGAAGGGTCCGCCATTGAAGACTTCATGCGACCGAACCGGGTCGTCATCGGCGCAGACAGCGAGCAGGCGATTGCGATCATTAAAGATCTCTATCGTCCGCTGTACCTCATCGAAACTCCGTTCGTCGTGACTGACATCCCGACTGCCGAGATGATCAAGTACGCCTCCAACGCCTTCCTCGCCACCAAAATTTCGTTCATCAACGAGATCGCGACAGTCTGCGAACGGGTGGGCGCCGACGTACAGATGGTCGCGAAAGGGATGGGGCTTGATAACCGGATTGGGTCGAAGTTTCTCCATGCAGGACCGGGGTTCGGTGGATCGTGCTTCCCGAAAGATCTGGCCGCTCTCGTGCAGACGGGGGATCGAGTCGGCTATCCCATGCAGATCGCAAGCGCCGCAGCCCTCGTCAACGAACAGCAACGCGCCCGGATGGTTGAAAAGATCAAGGGTTCGGTCGGGGGACTCAAGGGAAAGACGTTCGCGATGTTGGGCCTGTCCTTCAAGCCCAATACGAACGACCTACGGGATGCGCCGGCCTTGACCATCACGCAGGAACTCATGAAACAGGGCGCCACGGTTCGCGCCTACGATCCCGCTGCGCTCGAGGAAGCCTGTCAGACAGTTTCGGGCCTTGTTCCCTGCAAAGACGCCTATGAGGCGGCACAGGGAGCAGACGCGTTAATTCTCATGACCGAATGGAACCAGTTTCGGACCCTTGATTTCGACAGACTAAAGACCGCATTGCGCCACCCCATCTTCTTCGACTTGCGCAATGTCTATGAGCCCGACCGGGTCGCGGGCTTTGGCTTCCGTCATATTTCGGTCGGGAGACCGAGTAAAGCTCCCTCCCAGGCCACGTAACAGCGGCATTACGTGAGTCGCGGCGCCTCGACGGCCTTGGCCTCATCATGGACTTTCGGCTTGTAGCCCATCCGGTCCAACACCTTCATCACCCGCGTCTTCAGACGGTCGTCGGCCTCGGCGAGCGCCGTGGCCAACGGCTCGACGGCAGGCTTCCCGATTTTACGGATGATTTCCGTCACGGATTGTCTGATCTCATCTTCTTCCGAGACCAGCAAAGGCACGAGTGATGACACCGCCGGCCCGCCGATCTTGATCAATGAATCATAGGCGCGCTGCCGGACGTCGCCGACTTCATCCGCCAACGCATCGACCAACGGCCGCACGGCGCGAACTTCTTTCAGCTCACCCAGCACTTCAGCCGCATACTTTCGATTGAGCCAATGGCTATCCTTGAGATCCAAGAGCATCGCGTCGGCTCGCGCCGCATTGGGATCCTTTGCACGAATCCGAAAGCTTTTAGCGATCCGTCGCCCGCCTTCTTCGACGACGCGGATGGTGGCGCCGTCCCCTACCTTGAGCTGCTTCAGCTCTTCAAGCGCCTTGTCATCAACGTCCAGCACGACCGTCTTACCGTCGTAGGCTAACAGTTCGACTTCAAGCTGTTTCGCCTCAGGGTTTATCGCGACGACTCGTTCTGTGACGAGATTGAATCCGTCCTTCTTCGCGCCGCCCTTCGGACCGATCTGAATAAGCTTTGGAGGAGCTTCATCCGCCATGATGTATATCCTTTATGTCGAAATAAAAATTATGGCATCGCGTTCCATCCGAGACTCGCCAACACACCCTCTACCGTTTCCTGCACCATCGTATGCTCATCTTCAAGCAGCGGAAGTAAGGGGGCGATGGCCTGCTTCGCCCCGAGCCGCGCGAGCGATTCGGCGGCATTCCGCCGCACGAGCCAGTCTTCATCCTTGAGCGATTCGATCAACGGGTCCACTCCGCGGGCATCGCCGATCTTGCCCAAGGCTTCGGCCGCATGGCGCCGTACCATCCAATTATTGCCAAGCAGCCCGTCGATCAAAGCGTCCACGGCTCGCGCATCGCCGATCTTTTTCAGCACACGCGCCACGTCCTCACGTACCGTATTATCGGTCAGCGCCTCGACCAACCCAGGCACCGCGCGCGCATCGCCGACACGCTCAAGCGCCCACACGGCGGCGGTCCGCACCGCGCCATCTTTGTCCTTGAGCGCCTTCACGAGGGGATCGACTCCTCGAGGGTCCTTCAGCTTCCCCAATCCCGACGCCGCCTGCTCGCGAATCGCCCATTCATCGTCCTCCAACGCCTCGATCAACGGATCGACGACGGATGGACCGATCCGCACGATGGCGCTGGTCGCCGCTTCCCGAATCAGCACATCTTCGTCCGCCATGAGCCCGATCAGCGGTCCCACCGCGTCCTCGCCCACTTGACTCAAACTGGCAATCGCATGATCGCGGAGCGCTTCATTGTCGTCCCGAAGGGCCCCGATCAATTGTTCGATCCGTTCAGTCCGCACATCGTCACTCATCGTCGTCCTGCCCTCCCTGACTCCCGACAGGCGTCCCGTCGAGCGCTTCCAGTTTGTCGGCGATCAACCCGGAATTATACGCGACCAGGCCGTCTCGGTCCGTCCTCAACCGATCGAACAGCTCCTTATACGGCCGCAACACATCCACATCTTTCACTTTGGCCAAGGCTTCCATGGCATGGACCCGCAGGGGCCGAATGGGAATGGCCTCGATATAGAGTTGGGCAGGCCTGGCATCGCCGATCAAACCCAATGATTTCATCGCCAGTTCCTTCACGCCCGTATCTTTATCGACCCGCAGCCGCTGCATCAAGGGCTCGACCGAGCGGACATCGCCGATCTTCCCCAGCAAGTCGGCGGCGGCTTCACGGACCAGCCAATCGTCATCTTCCAGATACTCGATCAAAATCTCCACGCTCGGACGCCCGATGGCTAAAAGATTAATCACGGTGCTCATGCGAGCCTCTTCCCGTTCGCTCAACTCCTCAATCGCGCGAAGCGCGTCAAAAACCTCGTCGATGCGTTCACGAATCGCGCTCAACTTCTTGAGCGTCCGCACGGCAATATCGCGAACGGCTGGCTGCCCCATCGCATTGATGAACGCGTCCGCTGAACGGGGATCGAGCAGATGTTCCAGCATTTTCGCGGCCATGATCTGTGCCTCTGGGTCCTGATGGGTCAACATCTCGCAGAGTGGCGCGATCGCATTCGGAATGACTCCCAACAACTGCGAGGCCGTCAGGCGAATCCCTTCGTCCTTCGAGGCATAGAGCAGCGAGGCCAGCGCCGCTGCAGTCGTCTCGTCAAGCACCCCCGCCATGTGTTCCAAGGCTGACGCGCCGGCCTTGCGGACAGCCTCATCCTCATCGCGGAGTAAGCCGACCAGCGGCACGCCGGCCTGAGGATCGTTCACGCGCGCCAGCATGGCCGCGGCCTCGGCTTTTAACGCTGGCGAGCCAGTCTCCAACGCCTGCACCAGCGCCTGGACTGCGCGGGGCCCGCCTGACAGGCAGGCTGCTGTCGCCCGCATCCGTCGCCAGTCCTCTTCGTGGACGAGATCAGAAACCAGCGTTTCAATCGTTTCTTTGGGCATGGCGCTACGACCTGGCACGCAATGAGTGCTAAGTCCTATGTCCTGTGTGCTGAGTTATAAATTCAAAATTTAACATTCAAAATTGAGCACTGGCATCACTAGATGCGACCCGACCGCCAGCCGACCTTGGCCAACGTGTCTTTGACATGGTAACGGATGTTGTCATCCGACTCGCGTGCCAGCACGGCCAGCAATGGCGCGATCACAGCGGAACCGAATCGAGTCAGAGCGTCGGCGGCTTCCGCTCGCGCCACCGTGTGGCGGAGCGCCTTCATGAGCGAAGGTATGGCCGCCTCGTCTCGGATCGCGCCCAACGCTCTGACGGCAGCCCCCAATGTCAGTATTTCTTCATCCCAACGATCGCCACAGCCATCGATCGGCCGTGAGACCTCCGGTCGGTCCACTCCCTCAAGTACGTTGATCAGCACCGGCACCGCACGACGATCGCCGATCCGGCCCAGTGCCTCTACCGCCAGCGGCCGCAGCCCCGGCTCTTTCATTGCTGTCACGAGGCACTCCACGGCGCGCGCATCTCCAATCTGACCGAGTGCGCGGACTGCATCCTCGCGAACCGCCCTGTCCCGATCGTTGAAGAGTACCGACAAGAGCGGGTCCACAGCCTCCAGCGATCTTGTTTTCCCTAAAGCTTCTACCGCATGCAACCGTACCAGCCATTCAGCATTGGTCAGCGCAGCGAGCAGCGATGGCAACGCCGCCTCCCCAATGGCCGCGAGGGCTGTCGACGTCTCCTCACGTACGGCTTTCACCTTATCCTGTAGCAGCGGCACCAACGGCGCCACCGCTTCAGGATCTTGAATCCGACCCAGCGCCTTGGCCGCATGCATCCGCACAATCCAATCGGGGCTCGCGAGCGCCTTGACGAGCGGCGCGAGCACCCGCGCATCGGCAATGGTCGCCAACACAGACGAGGCCAATTCCTGAACCGTGAGCACCGGATCGGAAAGGCAGACGCCCAGCGTTGTCACAGCCGGCTCTCCGATGGCCAGGAGGGCGCCGATAGCCGCATCGCGAACCGCGCGATCGCCGTCACGAAGCACGGAGACCAACGGCGCCACAGCCCTCGGATCTCGAAGCGTGCCAAGCATGGTGGCGGCCTCTTCGCGAATCGCCCAATCCTCGTCTTTGAGCGCAGCAATCTGTTCGGCTACCGCGTCAGCCATGCCTAACCTCAATCCCAACTAGATGCTGAAAAAGTCCGCCAGCGCCACAGGCCGTGGCGCTGGAAGCGCGAGACATGCGAGAAAGGCCCGACGTGGACAGATAGGATTTCTACCTCGTCTCGCCCATCCCGCCAGTCTCGCTCAGCTATCCTGCAGGAGTGTTCTCCTGTTGTGCCACATGTACAGACCATCGAAGCTCTAGCCTGACAAAATAGTTTTTCCGCAGCCTGCTAGCCCCGTTGGGCGAAATCTCCCGAAGGGCCAAATCGGCCTGTGTCGCCAAGAGGCATGTCCACCCTGGCATTGTCGACCACACTCGAATTGACGGTGACGTCTTCCGGCGCCGGCATCCACCCCAACTTTTCGAGTGTTTCAAGCGCCAATTGTCGCAAGGCATCTTTCGCCGTAAGTCGGACCGACGCATAGGAGAGCACCCGCTCCCCTTCTGCGACGACTTCGGACGCTTTCGGGTCATAGAGAAAGGCAATCAAAGGCTCGATCGCCGTATCACCGATGGTGGCCAGGGCGGCACCGGCCTTTTCGCGTAGGACGCCGTCCTTCAACAGCATGATCAAGTCGGGAATGACGCGCGGATCACGGAACTCGCCGAGCGCCGTCGCCGCCGCTTCCTTGATAAAGGCGTCTTCGCTGACGATACAGCCGGGGGTCGGGGTCCCATCCTGTCGAATGCCCTTGCCCTTCAACGCGTCCAGCACCGGAGGCAAGGCGCGAGGATCGCCGATCATGCCGAGCGACGCTATGGCATGCCGCTTCACCACGCCATCTTTCATCGCCTCGATCAAGGCATCGATGGCCCGTGGATCTCCAATCTGGCCCAGGGCGATCGTGGCATCCTCGCGGACGGCCCGATCCGGATCTTTCAGCGCGGCAATCAAGCCGTCGACAACTTTTGCGTCACGCACCCAAGTTCGGCCGATTTGATAGTCGGTGGTCATCCCACCAAGTGCGCGGGCAGCGTGGCACCGGACCACAAAATCTTTATCCTTCAGACACTCAATCAGCGGATCGACGGAGGGCTGGCCGATAGAAACAAGTGCGGTTCCGGCTGTTTCTCGCACCGTTTTCGAAGGATCACGGAAGAGCTTGACCAGGACTGGGATCGCCCTCGGATCGCCGATCTTGCCCAGTGCCTCTGCCGCCGCACTTTTCACGGCACCATCACGATCTCGACAGACGAGCATGAGGGCCGCCACGGCGCTCCGATCCTTTATTTCACCACAAGTTTTCGCCGCATGTTCCCGGACACGCCACCGCTCATCCTTCAGTGCGGTGATCTGGCGATCAACGACTGCGGCTCCCATCGAGGCCATGGCCGCCACGGCATCGTTCCGCACATTCATGATGGAATCATTAAACAGGACGATGAGCGCTTCCACCGCTTTAGCCCCGCCGATCCTGGCCACGCCCCAGCCCGCATGGGCCCGCACAGTCCAATATTCGTCCGCACAGGCACCGACAAGCGCGTCCAACGTGGTGGGATCGGCGAGTTCGGCGAGTGCCTTGGACGCCTCCTCGCGGGTCGCGTCGTCGACATCCTCGAGTGCTTCTAACAGATCATCAAGCGCCTGGGCCATTGGTACCGCTCCTCTACTGATACTGGTAATCGCGCTGGCCGCCATGCGGATAGGTCCGGCTGCAGCGGATGGTTAAGGTCTGGGTCCCTCGTCCCTCTACACATTGGTCGAGCGACTGGGGAAACTCCAACTTCCCCTCTAAGTTCACCGTGAACGGAAAATCAAACGTGAAGCTCCCAAATTTATATTTGCCGGGCTTCAGTTTGAGGGCACGGGACTCGGTCGTCTTGTAGGCATCCATGGACTCGGGGTCCGAGGCATAGATGGATGGGGTGATGCCGGACACTTGCCACCAGGACTGAGGATTAATGGCGGTAGCGTCGATGGTGATCGGATGCTCCTGGGTGTAGGCAGCCGGCTGACCGGCCGCAGCCGCCTGGATGACCGTAGCAGAGCCCAGCAACCCTCCGACCAGACAACGGATCATGTAACTTTTAACATTCTGCATCACGTGACCTATTGCAGGCTGGGTACATGTGGAGCCGCGGCAAAGGCAGCCTGAAAGATTTCTTCCACGGCATGACTCTCCCATTCGGTATGTGTCTGTAATCCCAACGTCCGCATCACTGTTGCGCCGGTATCCAAAATGGAGACCGGCTGGTGAATCGTGTGACCAGGTTTAATCCCCACCCCCCAGGCAATCCATGGAACCATCGAAACGGCTGCGTCAGTCTCTTCCTGGTTCGCATCCCTGCCTTCGGCACTGAGCGACGTCACGAACAAGGTTGTCCGCTTAGTCAGCCCCTGCTCTTGATAGATGTCCAACACGGAGTGTATGGCCTTATCCACAGTGCGAAGGGCGTCACGGTACTCTTTCGAGGTCCAGCCTCGGGACGCGCCCACTCGACCCGCCTCAGGAAGATGCACGACCAAAAAATGCGGCAATGAAAGTACGGCATGCCCGTAACCATGGCCGCTGGTCGCTTTCTTGAAGTATTGACGGATGTAGGACACGATTCGATCCGTGCTGCACTCAGGCTTAAGCGGCCCGCACATCTGGTAATCCGTGTAGGGCTCGGGTCTCGCCAACTGATAGAGCGACTCGTCCATGAGGAAAATCGCGCTGTCGCGCCCCCCGCTGAGATCAAGGTAGTCGAACACGCTCGGGGCGCGTGGGTAGCCGCGGCTGAATTCGAAGGTGTTCCAGGTAATACCATGTTTCTCGACCGGCATTCCCGTGATCAATGACGCCATCGTCGGCAACCGTAACGCAGGCTTCACCGCCGTGGCAGACCAGGTGACAGCCCCTTCCTTGACCAACCGGCTGAGGGTCGGCATCGTGCCGCCTTTCAGGGAATCCTGGCCGAATCCTTCGAGGACAAAGAGAATCACGTGTTCGGTCGGAGCCATTGAGGCAGGAGCTGACGCCAATTCAGTGGCAGCCGCCGCTTCTCTCGGAAGGACCAGATGAAGAAAGAAAAGGGATACGGCCAGTATCCGAATCGACCATCCGCGATCAAGGCTGATTGGCGTGTGCACAGCTCAGATCTTTCTATTCCATTCCATTCCAACTAGACTTCTACGCTATCATGGCGTTTTCTGCCAAGGCAAGCGAGGCAAGGCCTCGCCCGCACGATCCATAACCCGCATTATTCGTGACGCGGTTCGTCGCGAAATCGCTGAGCCGCGTCGTGAGACCGGCGCGCGGAGCCCTGAGGACCCGATGCGTACTCGTGCAGTACGGTGAGGGTCCGAGGGGCGAGCCCGCCGGCCGAAGGCTCGTCGTAACAGCGGGTCGGCGATTGCAGCAGAAGCGCTCATGAGTAATGCGGGGTAGGGTTCACGCGGGCGGAGCGGCTCCTGGCCAACGGTCGATGGCAGTGTTATGCTTGTCCGTAACCTCGTGGGAGCCAACGAATCGGCCCTTGGCGCGTCGGTCCTATCCAGAAGGTGAGGGCGATGCCACAGATCTCTCCTCCGCATACCATCGCCCAACTGGTGTTCCCGCGCATCCCATCGCCGAGCATGAGGCTCTTTGCACTGTTCGTCATCCTGTCTGTTTGGCCCACAGTTACCCTGGCAGAAATCCGAGTCGTGACCGCTCAGGGTGAACACCGGATGGGAGACCGTGACACCAGAGAAGACGCCATTCGCCTGGCCACCGAAGCGGCCAAACGAAATGCCTTGGAACAGGTCGCCGTCTACCTGGAAAGCATCACAATCGTGGACGGTCTAGATGTGACGAAAGACGAAATTCGAACCTATACTGCCGGATTGGTCCTTGTCCTGGAGCAAGAGACCAACACGACGCTCGATGGGGACACCATCGTTGTCAGCACAGATCTGGTAGCCCAGATCGATACGGAAGAAGTGCGACAGGCCATCGCGGCCTTGCGTGAGAACGAGGATGCCCGGCATCAGCTCGTCGCGCTGCAACAGGAAAATGACCAACTACAACAGGACCTCGATGCGGCGAATCAGGCCTTGGCACAAGCCTCGACTGCGGAGCAGACTCAGCAGGCGGCCCAACAACGCCAGGACATCTTGAATCGGGTACAATCGAATGCCATGGTCTCGCAAGCCTGGACGGATTGGGTGTTCGTCTCCCCGGTCGTCTATCCGTCTCGCTGGGTAGGGCCAGCCCAGATCCAAGCCCTTCTGAACGTCGCACAAGGCTTATATCCCACAAGCCCGCATGTCCAAGTGGCACAACAAGTGATTACCACAAGACAGCCGCCGGCGCCGCCACAACCGTCCGTTCCCTCTGCACCGGGAACGACGCAGCCGACCATGCCTAGCCATCAGATCACACCGGCGCCGGGATCGCAGACTGTTCTGCGAACGTTGAACGAAATCACGCACAACACACCGACAGCATCACCGCACATCGGCAATCAACCCGGCGTCATATATCAAGTGCCGCCCTCGACGGGATCGAGAACCTTGACCGATGTCCGTCAGCTGAATCCCTTCTTGCCGCCACCAAACGCTGCTCCACCCGTATCGCAACAGACTCCGATTCCCGGCTCACGGTCAGCTCGCGCACTTCAGCAGTTTTTACAGCCTCCGCAGGCAGAGGCGGGTGTACCGCCTGCGGCAAGACAATTTCCTCCGACGATTAACCAGATCCATCCTCCGCTCCCGCAACACGTCCCGCGCGTGCCTTATCAGATCGCCCCGAGGGGGTTTGGTGGCGGAGGGCATCATGGTGGGGCCGGTCAAGGAGGCGGAGGAGGGGGGAGCGGGCGTGGTGGGGGCGGAGGACGGGGGAGGTAGCGCGTGAGGAGCAGACGTAGTCAGTTGATCGTTGCGTTGATCGCCGCGGGCTGTTCAGTCTTGCTGCCGCTGCATTCGCTTGCTGCGGATTCAGGCGATGTTCGTATCCACGCGGAGCAATCCTTTGATCAACTCAAACAGCACACAGGACAAAAAGACTCCTCGAAAGCGCCGGCCGGGTTGCGCCACACGGTTGAAGATCGCAACAGCTATTCACCGGACCAGTACCTCGTCGGCAAAGGTCAGGGCGACATGACGAAAGGACAGATCGTCTGCCAACGGGTATCGGAACTGTCTGCCCGTACCGATCTGGCCAAACAGATTCGTATTCTGGTGAAAGAACATATGGTCGACCGAGCTCGCGAGCGGACAGGCCGAGAGGCAGAACAGGACATCGAACTCACCAGGGAAGAAATCGTCCAGGAGTATCTTCAGGGCGTGAAGATCGTCGATCGCCAGATCGACGAAAAAAACAAAACCTGTAGCGCCACCGCCGTTATGCCGAAAAGCCAGATCCAGCCCAATCCAGCACCCGACCGCCTCGAGCCCACCCCGGCGTTCATTCGGTAAACAATTTTCCCTATGACAGGCTGCAGAAAAGCTCGGTTTATATACCGTTGGAATCCTAGTATGGTGCTGGTACCAGAGGAGCATGAGGATGCTCAAAAAGGCCGACCAGCGATCCGTGAATCGTTAAACGTGAAATGTTTCGGAGCAAGAACACTCGGCAGTCCTACGTCTTACCCTTCACATCTTACCCTTCACGGTACTTGAGAACGAAACGAGAACGATGCTTGGTGAAAGGCGCGTCTCGGCGCGCCAGGGTTGGGCGGGTGAGAAAAGTGACTTTTTCAGCATCCGGCTAATCCTCCGTTGCAGTCCATCACCAACATCGGATATGTAATTCCCCCATGCCGATCGAAAACAGCTTTCAACACGACGAGATGTCACGAAAGAATCCCGGGGATCGCCTCACCGTTCGTGAGGTCGCCCCGACTGCCCTAATAGAGTCGTCCTCCGGAGATGTCACGAAAGAATCCCGGGGATCGCCTCACCGTTCGTGAGGTCGCCCCGACTGCCCTAATAGAGTCGTCCTCCGGACAGGACGCGATGGCTGCGCTCGGCAAGCGCCTCTCGCAAACCAGTGTCCGCGTGATCGTCTTGCTGCACGGCTCCATCATGGGGAGCGACGTCTTTGGGGTGCAACGGTTGGATGAGCTAGGCGGGCTCAAACGTGGCTACTCGCGCGGCGTGGCGGGCCTCGATGCCTTATTGGCCCTGATGCGGGAAAGCAACAATGGCATTTCACAGCTGCCCGGCGGGTTGAAGCCACCGCTCGCGAATGATGACGCCATCAAGAGGCTGCTCGATGAGCAGATCGGGGATGCCGGCAATTTCACAAACACCTACCTGGAACTGATGAGACAGTCGCTCAACCGAGGCCTGGATCGTCCGATCCATTGCGTCCGTGAGCTCTGGTCCTGTGAACACCATCACCTGGGCCGTGCCATGGCGGCCGTCTCGATGCTCGGACGTCTTCGCGACTGGGGCGAGGCCCACAAGCTGGGCCAAGGAGATCGGGTCCTCGTGCAGGCTCATGGGCAGGCAGGGTTGGTCCTCGCCCTCGTCTCGAACCTCTTATGTATGGCCTCGACCAGTGGCCGGACGCGACTGCTCGACTTGTTGTCGGCTTTTGCCTCGCAAGTCAATCGACCAGACATCACCTCGACGATCCAACGTGTCACTCCGTTGCTGTCGAATGGCACCCTCCTCAATGGAGCGGCGCTGGACGTTGTCACGTTTGGCATGCCGGTACGCTACGGGTGGGATCCCTCTGGAATGGGCAAACTGCTGCACATCGTCAACCACAGAAACATGCGAACCGACGGCAAGACCTGGCTCTCGAAGATGGAGTTGCCCCAGATCACGATGGAAATGCCGATCGCGTGGGGTGGCGACTATGTGCAGGAATTAGCGGTGGCAGGAAGCGACGCCATGCCGACGGCAGAAGCCGCCAACGCCGCGAACAAAGCGGTGTGGGAGCTGGTCGAGCCCTACGATGGCTTCGAACGCTGGCTGGAATGTGCGCGGCGCGCCGTGCGCTTTCCGAGTGAGGGCCGATGCCTGCTTGCCGATTATAAAGATTCCACCGGGTCAACCAATGTGCGCGACCACTACTACGGGCACGCGGCCTATACTCGTCTCAACGCGATGCTGTTCAACACGACAGAAATCGCTCGCACCCTCTATTCATAGTGGACCATCCTCGGCCACTAATCTCTCCACGGGTGTTCAAAAGGGCTAGACTTCTCACCCGCCCAGCCCTGGCGGCTACTTCACCCACCCGCCCTGAGTCTGCCAAGACAGCCTCTTCGCCCAGGGCCGCGCTTTATCCCAAGCAAGGCCGCAGCTTCGAGGCTGACCCTCGTTTCACGTTTCACGCCTCACGTTTCACGGCTCTTGGGAGCGACGCGAGAACGCAGCTGGAAGCCCTTTTCAACATCCGCTACCCTTCGCGCAGCTGCACCGCAAGAGGTTCCCAGGAAAATATGCCGTCAAGGTAGGAATGGCCGTTCGGCGTGGTGGCAACGAGTTCGATGGATTCGTATACGCTGATCGTCATGCCGCTGCCGGCTGAGGCGGAGACTTGCATTGTGAGGGCCGCGCTCGGTGCAGGTGATGCAATGTCGCTATGCGTCCACAACTGTTTTGGCGAGGCGAGAAGATTCACGAACTTGGCGGAAGGCGCCTGACGAAACTCGCCATCATAGGTCACCCACAGTCGTGCGGCAGCCGACACATGGGCGTACCACTCGTCTACGACAGCGTTCGTTTCGACCCAATTAAACAGGGTGTTCACCCGCGACGTGATCGACACCGTCGTCGGTTCCAACGAGGGGAGAATCTGCAGCAGGGTCGTGTAGCTCGCGTGGACATATCCGAGCGTATCCCAGAGCGAAGGATTTGCCCCGACGCGCGCCTGGAGCGATTTATTCGGCAGCACCATGCTCCACGGAGTAGGGATTCGCAGCAAGCCGGATATAGTGCGTGTCTTCAAGGTATTTGATCTGATCGAGCTTGCACAGGGTTTCATCCCGATCGCCGAATCCGATGGTATTCGGCGCCGAGACACTATCCGCTCCGGTAAAGATCAGTTTGCTCCAGCCGATCGGCGCAATACAGCTGCACTTCGCCGACCCGTTCAACTTCTCCAGCACCGCCACACGGCTCTTGATGTCGCTGAAGACCGACTCCAGCCCTTCTTTCGTTCCGCGGACCCGTTCGACCAGAAGCGTCTTTTCGAGCTTCCGCTGTTCTTCGAGTTGCCGCACAAACGAGGCTGTCTGCCGATCGAGTTCCAACACTGGTGCCATCGTATCCCCCTTTTCATGTAACGCCCTTTCCTGCACATGGAAGCCATGATATTTCCGCAAGATGGGTGCCATGCTAACCCCGCGCAAATTAGCTCTGGATGAGGGTTAACTGAAGGCAAGGACCGACTATGCGGACAGGTTTGAACGCATCCTGCTAGCGGGCTGCGGGAGAAAATGTTGTGGCATGCAGGAGACCCAATGGCCCATAGGTTATGGGCAACAGATGAATATCCCGCAGGATGCTCAAAAAGACCGTCCAGCAAGGCCGCAGCGAGCGAGGAGGCGAGGCGTACGCTTCGGTACGTTGAGTCTCTGAGCGATGCGAGAACGATGCTGGCGGACTTTTTTAGCATCCTGCAGTAGATTCGTTCAACGAGGTCGCCGTCACGCCCAAGGGCGTCAACAGCACGAGGGCCGCCTTCAAAAGCAGGCTGTCATAGGCCGAGACATCGTAGCTCCAGGTCCCATCGAGTCCGGCCACCGCACGCGCCCGGTCTGGCAGATAAGCCGCGTCGGCATCCGTAATGATGTAGTGAATCGTGTCGCCGGCTTGGAGCGACACGCCGCGCGCGAGCAGTTCCTGCGCCGCAATCATCGACAAGGTCTGATGGCGATAGGCCTGCGGCTCTTTCGAGAGGGATTTGGTAATGGCCAGTTCCTCAACGGTGGCGTGACCATCGTGGAGATAGCGCCGATAGATACGGACAATCTCCAATGCCTGAGGAATCTGTTCACGCAACTCGGCCAGCATCCGTGCCTGACTCAGACAGCGCAGCACCTCCGCCTGTGCCCGTTTGACGAGAAACGGCGCATCGCTGCGACGGATTTCGATGCCGCGGATTTTCATGGCTCCATGGTCAAACAGGCCCACGAACTGATTCGGCACCGGCATGAGCGGATTGACCCGTGACGGAAGAAACCCAATCCAGTGATAGAGCCCTTCCAGGCCGATCGAGAGCCCCGTCCGCTCGGTGATCTCCTGCGCAAGTCTGTTGTAGTCTGCCCTGACTGCGCCGGGTTTGACGAACCAGAGCGAATCCACAATCGCATGCAGCATGCGATAGCCCTGCCGCTCGGCAACCTCCTTGGCCTGCAGCAGCAGATCACGGCTGTAGGCGGTCACGGATTCGTGTGCTTCGATCCGGCCGAACCGGGCATTCTTGTACCCCAAATAACCGAACGAGACGACGAGCAGCCACTTGAGCGCCGTTTGCCGTTGATCGAGCACGGCCCTCGCCGCCGGCTGTGTCGCCGCGGCCATGAGCCGTTTGTACCGCACGCGCTTGTCGAGCAACGGGGCCAGCGTGCGAGGCACCAATCCCTGGCGATGGCGGCAGGTGTGATGGCCGATCTCCGGCACCCGTGCGGCCGGCTCATCGCGGCAGCACGGGCAATTGATCGTTTCGGGCGAGATGTTGAAGCGCACCATGATGGAGGGATACATAGAAGAGAAATCCAGCTCACCGACCTGCTCGTGATAGCCGACGATCGGCGCAAATACCAATCCGCCCTGATCGGTCTGCAGCAACTCGCGCGCGGATTTGAAGGCTTCCGGCTCCTGTTTCCGATAGGGAATCAACAGACCGTCGCGACAAGCCGTTTCGAGCTGCATTGAGGTGATCCCCGTCCCTGTCGTCGTGCGGGCCATCTGCTGCAAATCGACCTTCGCGATACGGGCCTGCTCGATGAGACCGGCCAGGCCCGTTTCCGCCAGCGCAAAGGAATTGTGCCGATCGAGATGCAACCGTCCCGACAGAATACGGGCACCAGCATGGGACAGGATACGGCCGTATGAAAAATACGAACGGGGTTTCCTGGTGCCGATGGATCGATGGGGATCGCGATTGAGCTCGAGCGGCATGCGCAGCTGATCCGCCATGATCATGAGACGCGGCAGAAGATAGGAATCGCCCCAGTCCGTTAATAGAATATCGGGGTCCTGTCGCACGAGCAGCTGGTTGAGGCGCTGGATTACGTCAGCATCATCGCCTTCCAACAGACGCTCCTCCCCATCCATCCGCACCACGAACGAGCCATGCCCGCCATGATTCGGGTTGGGCGACGGACTGTCCGGCGACAGCTCCATGATCGTGAGCGGTGGGAAACCATAGTCCGTGTCCCAGGGCGACTCCAGCGCCTGAATCGACTGAATCCGGCCTTCGGCTGTAAGGTCAGCCTCGCAATGGACCAGAGGGAAGAGTTCCCGGTCGTAGAAGTAGCGCTGCGGCAGGGACACATCCACGTGAAAGAACTGCGCGTCGGGACAGGCGCGGATCAGATGTTGCGTGAGGGACGAGAACTGCGCGGGAGCGTGAACCGAAACTTCCAGCACCGAGATCGGACAAGGCGCGCCAAGTTCATATCGCTCTACCTCTCTGGTGCTGATACGACAGGAGGCACGGCGGAGTAACCTGAACACGTGCTCGCGGATGGACGGCGGAGCCGCCAGATAGCACGTCGGCACAAAGGGATCGATGGCTCTGATGCGGCGACCGTCCTCGCCGACGAGCCAGACGACCATGCCCTCTTGTGCCGGGTAGACATCAAGAAGCCATCCCTTGAGTCGAGTCGTGGTGCATGCGGGTTTCAAGAGTCATCACTTTCTGTTGCAACGTGACGACGTGTTTCTGTTGTTCGATTAACATGGACAGCAGCATCACTTCGAACGGTGTCTCACGCGCAAGATAGGCGCCGGCGGACGCATGGTGGCGGGCGGCGGCGAACAACACATCGAGCGCCTGCTGATCCTCACGCCGCAATGCACGCCGGTAGCGGCTCCACGAATCGATTTCCTGCTGGACCAATTGCGTGAACGTGGCAAGCGTGCGCCCCATGCTTACAACCGATTCCAGAGCGGACGCGGAATCATCCAGCGTTTGGGCTCAGGCCCTCCCTCTTCATGGAGCCACAGTCCGTCCTCGGCCTCGCACACATCGATCGCCCGGCGCGCCTGCGCACGGAGTGCCGCCATAAATCGGCTGCGTCCGCCGGATTCAGGCGGCGCGAGCGGGCTCACGCACAGCACCTGCACACCCTGGTAGGCCATGTCCTGCAGGGCCTCTGTCATGGTACGAAAGAGGCGCATCGCTTCAGGCTCCGGCACCGACTGATCGTACAACGTGTCGAGCGGACCGGCGAGAATGACGAATCGCGCATCATAGGTGCGCAACGCCGACAGGAGACAATCCGTGACCAACCGGACCATCTGATGACAGGTGAAGGCCCGTGAGACGTGAATCTGTTGCAGCACCTGAGCTGACGCCACCCGACTTGCCCGAGCCAGCCGCCCCACCAAGAATGGGTCGAAGACATTGGCGCCGGCCAGATACAGCACCGGTTCGCCGGCCAACGCGCGATCGACCGCGGCACAGAGGCCCAGTCGATAGACCGACGGCGGTCCGGACAATAGCACCAACCCCTTCGGCTGATCGGTCGACACCGCACTCTGCCGTAACGCCGCCAGCAGATGGCGAGGCGCATCGATGACCGCGCCGCCATCTTCTGTGCGAAACAAAAACTCAATCGCCTGTTGCTGCACCAGAGCCATAGAACACCTCACGATTCGTTGAAGTGGCGAATCACCCCCGCGACAATTCCCTGAATACAAAACTCGTCCTGTGACGACACGATGATCGGCTTCATCGCTGCATTCGCCGGATGCAGTTCAATCCGACCGTCCTTGCGGTAGTACTTCTTGATCGTAGCTTCATTGTTGACTAAGGCCACCACCGTCTGCCCATTCCGCGCGGTACCCTGCTTCCGCACCACCACCAAATCGCCGGGGAAAATGCCGTCGTCCTTCATCGACTCGCCTTTCACCCGTAGCGCGAAGGTCTCTCCCCTGCGCAACAACGGCGGCAGCACCGCCACCAATTCAGCTTGCGTAATCGGTTCGATCGGCGCCCCGGCCGCCACCATCCCCAACATAGGAATCTGTGACGACCCCAACTGGTCCAGCGCCATCTCGACCGACAAAGGAACCTCCCACCTGCCGGCCTCATAGCGGCTGATCGTCATCCGGCTCAGTTGCAGCACCTCCGCCAACTTCGCCTGCGTGTACCCCAACCGAACCCGCGCCTGCCTGAACTGTTTGGCCGTCATGTCACAAAATGTTACATACCATGGTAAGGGCTGTCAAGGGGGTCGGGTGCAAAATGTCTATAGATGGGAGCGGCGAATTACGAGGGGGGATTCACTGAATGTGTGGCGTTAACTCGAACAGCGATGTAGAAACGAGATCGACTATGCCGTCGACGCCAGCCTGAGCGCGATGCTCTTTAATACAACGCAATCGTCCAAGCACTCTACAAGACCTAGGCGCGAGGGGCCTTCGTCAATCTTGTCTTACCCTTTCTCGCCAATTCGAGGAGCACGCGCAACCCGTAATAGAAACATTCCTTATTGTAACGCTTTTCCCATTCCTTGAGGGTGCTCTGCCCTGATTTGCTCTTTCGGCGAAGCGCCTGCGCAACATCCTTGTGAAGCCGACATCTCGACTGAGAAGCCCGTTGTATCCACATCGGCGGAATGTTCGCTCCGCCTCGCTGGAGAAGCCGATAGCCTTTCAAGACGCTCCCGTCTGCACTCTCAAACAATGTTGCTTCTCTCGCCATGTTAGGCCTCCTTTATCATGGAGCACGATGCTGTCAATCTCGCAGCTTGGTAATGCAATTCGTTCTTATTCCTTCCTTGAAAGCGTGATCTCTCCAGAAGTCTTGCTACGAGACAATCTTTCTGGCAACAGCGAGAATGCGCTCCGCAAGCTCCATGACATACACTTTTTGGCCGAGCTTGGCGGTATCGGGATCTCGCGTGTCCAGTTCAATGATAAGGTCTTTAACCTGAGCTGGACCTGGTTGAGGCATCCCGCCAGACTGAGGCACCGATAACAATGCCGAGGTACCTACCACTTGCGTATGCTGTGGTTGCGTGACCTTAAAGTGCTTTGCACCGTCTGCAATGTGACGTGCAATGCGCAACTCGACATGATTTTTGAAGAGTGCTTTACACTGCTGTTTGTCACTAGGACTGGGATATAGCCAATCTGGCAAGTGGCGAACTGTAACGAAGAAGTCGAACGCTGCATCTGCATTAGCAGGATTCTCCCGGAGCCGCTTAAAATCACGCTCGGCCTTTGCCAGAAGATCGCGAGGTGTCTGCAGATTGAAAAGACCACTGTGTTGCATGTGATGCTCTCACTGTGTATGCGGATGTGCTCCTCGCCAATTCCTTCTCACTCCCAGAACTCCTTACAGTGACACCTAGAATTTGATGCGCTTCTCCCCTACCTTTTCACTTGGGGGTGGCTGGGATGATCCCAACTGCGCGCGTCGAACGCTCAATGCTTTTATCGTAGGAATGATCCTTCCAAGCTCGCTCGCTATCTCTTCAGGGATGGGGGCTGAGTGATCTTCCACTGCGCGCGTCCAACGAGGGCCTTCCCAGGCCGCGCGTTGCGCGAGCACAGAAGATCATCAGCCTCCATCCCTCTCTCTCACTTCTTAAAGATCAGCCTCGGCTCCGTCATATTCCCCATCGAGACCGCCACCAACTCCCACCCGCTCGCTCCAAACTCGCTCAGCATGGTTTGCATATTCTGGGCGTCAGGAAGGACCTCGACGATTTTGTACTGAATCCGTTTCGACTCTTGAGCCTTCGCCGTGAACGGCTGCCCCATGAGAAGCAGGAACCCCAACGCACAAAGACTGACGCCCGCTATCAACCACGCTATCGAAAGACGTACGTTCTGCACCTCTCACCTCCTTTGCTCTCTATTACGGATGCGCAACCCGCCAGTTGTGGCCTGTCCCTAGATCGACTTTTAAGGGCACCGACAATCCCAGTTTCTTTCCCGTCGCTTCCATCTCTGTCTTCACGAGTTGCTTCGCCTCTTCCAAGTCCTTCTCCGGCACTTCGAAGATCAATTCGTCGTGGACTTGCAGGATCATTTTCGTGTGTGGCATATCGTGATGCAGGGCGTTGTTTACGTTGATCATCGCCACTTTGATCAAGTCTGCGGCTGAGCCCTGAATCGGGCTGTTCACGGCCATGCGTTCGCCGAAGCCACGCTGCACGGGATCGCCGCTCTGCAGCTCGGGAATCGGACGCCGCCGACCGAGAATCGTCGTCGTGTAGCCCTTCGTTTTTCCTTCCTCGATATTCCGGTCCATCAACGCGCGCACTGCTGCAAACCTTTCAAAGAACGTCTCGATGTACTTCTTCGCGTCCGCCTGCGACACGCCGATATTCGAGGCCAGACCGAACGGACTGATCCCATACACAATTCCGAAGACGACCGTTTTGGCCACGCGTCGCATGTCTCGCGTGATCTGACCGGAGGGCAGACTGAAAATCTCCATGGCCGTCGCCATGTGGATATCTTCGCCCTTCGCAAACACAGCGAGCAAGCGCGGATCTTGCGACAAGTGCGCGAGGATACGCGGTTCGATCTGGCTGTAGTCGGCGCAGAGCAAGATGTGGCCTGTCGGCGCGATAAACGCTTCTCTGATTCGTAATCCGTACTCGCCCTTCACCGGAATATTTTGCAAATTCGGATCGGTAGAGGAGAGCCGTCCGGTCGCCGCGACGGTCTGATTGAGCGACGTATGGAGCCGCTTGGTCTCCGGATTCACCAATTCTGGTAGTGCGTCCACATAGGTGGACTTGAGTTTACTGAGGCTCCGATAGTTCACAATCTGCGCGGGCAATTCGTGTTGTGTGGCGAGCTGCGTCAGCGTGTCTTCATCGGTCGAGTACCCGGTCTTGGTTTTCCTGATCGGTTTGAGTCCCAACTTCTCGAAGAGCACCGTGGCGAGCTGCTTCGGCGAATTGATGTTGAATTCGCCGCCGGCCAATCCCTCAATCGCCTTGATCATCCGGTCGAGTTCCCGTTCCAATTCTTTACTGAGCGCGCGTAGGCCCTCGACATCCAATAAGAATCCGTTCCGTTCGATCTCGGCCAACACCGGCACCAACGGCATTTCAACTTCGGTGAAGAGCGTGAGGCTTCCCTGTTCCGACAATCTTTCCGTCATGGACGGGGCGAGTTTAGCCAGCACCGACGCGGCCTCCGCTGCCTCTTCTCGTGATCCGCGGTCCTCATCGAAAATGGAATGCGGTGCGGCGTTGGCCTTCTGCCCGGTCCCAAGCCGATGGTCCAGCACTTCCAGCGCGATGGTCTCAAGCTGGTGATCGCGGCGATTGGGATTGAGCAGATAGTCCGCCACCATGGTATCCAGGTAGGGGCCCGCGAGGGTCAGTCCGATGCGGTGAAAAACCAACAAGGTCGCCTTCAGGTCATGGACAACCTTGGTTCTCGTGGGTTCGTGCAGCAACGCCGTGATAGGCCGCATGTAGGTTCGGACGTCGAGTGGTATGAACGCGGCCTTGTCTCCCGTAGACAGCGCCATCCCCTGCACATCCGCCTGCACACCTGGCCCAGGGGAGAGCAGACACTGCAGGCCGAGGGCGCCGCCCTTCGGCAATCCCTCCACGAATTGCTGTGCGGACGGTTCATCCTGAACGAGCTCCGTCTCAACTGCATTCGCCTCAGCTTGTTTGAACGCCGGCTGAAATGATTTGAGGAGTGTGGTGAACTCCAGCTCGCGCAACAACTCGATGAGCTGGTCCTGATGGGGAGGCTTCATGTGATAGGTCGCGGCATCGAAGACCACGGGACTATCCAGTTGGATGGTCGCCAGCCGCCGGCTGAGGCGGGCGTTCTCGGCCTGCTCGATCAACAGGGCTTTGATCCGAGGCGGCGTGACCTCCTCTACGCGACGCAAGAGTTCTTCAATCGTGCCGAACTGGGCGATCAGCTTCATTGCCGTCTTCTCACCGATGCCCTTCACGCCGGGAATATTGTCCGTCGCATCGCCCATGAGCCCCATGATCTCCACGACGCGCGCCGGCTCCACGCTGAAACGTTCGCGGCATTCCGCTTCGCCGAACCACTTGTCTTTCACCGGATCGTAGATGCGCACGTGGGGCGTCAGGAGCTGGAACATGTCCTTATCGCCGGTGACGATGACGACGTCGAAGCCGGCCTGTTCCGCCTGGTGGGCGAACGCGCCGATCAAATCGTCCGCCTCGTAGCCGGCTTGCCGGACGGCGGGAATGTTGAGGGCCTCCACCACGCGATGGATGT